>NZ_JBYCCT010000056.1:0-92498 GCF_057473865.1 Coleofasciculus sp. H7-1 | reverse complement strand
AATACTGGGTTATTAGATGCAACTTCCTCTGAAGGCTACGGGGGATGGATCGCCCTAGAAGCTTTCGGCAACGTTACCACAGGTAATGTGGAATCTTGGTCAATTAATAATGATGGCGGTGATATCTCTCTCTACAGTGACCAGGGAACGATTAATACTGGGTTATTAGATGCAACTTCCTCTGAAGGCTACGGGGGATGGATCGCCCTAGAAGCTTTCGGCAACGTTACCACAGGTAATGTGGAATCTTGGTCAATTAATAATGATGGCGGTGATATCTCCCTCTACAGTGACCAGGGAACGATTAATACTGGGTTATTAGATGCAACTTCCTCTGAAGGCTACGGGGGATGGATCGCCCTAGAAGCTTTCGGCAACATTACCACAGGTAATGTGGAATCTTGGTCAATTGATAATGATGGAGGAGCGATCGCCCTCAACAGCATTACGGGATCGATCGATACCAAAAATTTGTCTTCTGACTCGCAGAGTGGCAACGGGGGAGCGATCGCCCTAACGGCTAACAACGGCAATCTTACTACTAGTACCATCAATGCCCAAAGTCTGGGAAGTGGCACTGGAGGAACTGTGAACATTACTGCTGGTAAATTCTTTCGGGCTACAGGCACGTTTGCAGACCGCAACAGCCTAAATTCCAGCATTTCCACCGCTGGCGGAACCAACGGCGGTAACATCACCATCCGTCACAACGGCAGCACCACAACTCCCTTCATCATCGGCAATGCTACCCTCAACGGAACGGCTGGATCGATTACTAGCGGGGCAAGCAATACGATTGCCACAATCTTTTCAGTACCCGTACCGCCTGCCACTTACATCCAGGGCAACATTAAAATCATCACCTTCAGTCCGACTCCCGATCTGATTCCCGCTAAAACCCCCTCGCAGCCAGTCGAAATCCCACAGCAAGAGGCATCACAACCGCAGGGGACTACTGCGCTTTCCCCTCCAGGCAGTACCAGTCAGTCCCTAGTGGAAGTTGATTCTGCGTTGGCTCAAATTGACGAACCTTTCACCCAGGAATACGAACAATATCTGGGCGTGAACGATACCCCCCCGATGAGCCTTACCGATGCCCGTAGTACCCTGCAAGGCATCGAGGCATCCAGCGGGATCAAAGCGGCACTCATTTATGCCATTTTTATTCCCACAACTTTGACAGCAAATGAGGCAAAAAGCCCATCCTCCTCAATTCACCAGAATACGCACAGCCTAGAACCACAAAAAACAGAAAATCCTCAAGATCATCTGGAACTCCTACTGGTGACGGCAGAGGGACAACCGATTCGGAAACGACTTACGGGTGCAACACGGGAAAAAGTTCTCAAACTTGCTGACCAATTCCAGACGCAAGTGACTAACGTTAAAAGCTCTCGTGGCTACATAGCCCCCTCTCAGCAGATGTATCAATGGCTGCTAGCACCCCTAGAGAAAGATTTACAAAAACTCGGTATCCAGAATCTTGTCTTCCTCATGGATGGGGGTCTACGCACGATCCCCATCGCTGCCCTCCACGATGGTAAAGCGTTTATCCTTGAGCGCTACAGCGTTGGTTTGATGCCCAGCCTTAGCCTCACTGATACTCGCTACCAGAGTTTGAAAAATGCTCAAGTTTTGGCAATGGGGATCTCAACGTTTACGGATGAAAATCCTTTACCCGCAGTACCGAGGGAATTATCAGCAATTGTGCCCTATCTGTGGAAAGGCAAGTCCTTTCTCAATGAGGATTTTACTCTCAAGAATTTGAAGGCACAGCGTCAACAACAACCGTTTGAGATTGTACACCTGGCAACTCACGGAGAGTTTAATCCAGGTTCGCCCAGCAACTCCTACATTCAGTTATGGGACACCAAGCTGCGGCTCGATCAGTGGCGGGAATTGGGTTGGAATAACCCACCTGTAGAGTTATTAGTGCTGAGTGCCTGCCGCACAGCAGTAGGGAACGAGCAAGCGGAGTTGGGCTTTGCGGGATTAGCCGTGCAAGCAGGTGTGAAATCGGCGTTGGCAAGTTTGTGGTATGTCAGCGATGAGGGGACTCTGGGGCTGATGACAGAATTTTACGAGCAATTAAAAACAGCTCCGATTAAGGCAGAGGCGCTACGTCAGGCTCAGTTGGCGATGCTCAAGGGGCAGGTGCGGCTGGAGGGTGGAAAGTTGCGGACTCGCGGTGGGGATATCTTTTTGCCGCGAAGTAGACAAATCAAACCCATTTGAGTATTGGATTTCCACCCCAATTGCTAGGAATTGGAAATCAAGTCCTCTCTCATCCTTATTACTGGTCTGCTTTTACAATGATTGGCAATCCCTGGTAAAAGTCATTATTCCTTAGTAACAGCAAATGAATAATCCACCTCAAAAGCCACGCCCTCAACGCCGAGAACCCCTCTGCACGGGGGATAACTCAGCCGACAAAATGACAAGCTTTAATTTAGTTCTCTTTCTGAATGGCTAAGGACTAATCACTAAGAAACCGCCAATAGGGAAGCTTCATCCCGACGTTCTAAAAAATTTTCAGCTTTCATAATTGCATAGAGGTTGACATCAGCTTCTAAGAGACAGGCGTGACCGCTCTTCGGCAGCACTACCATTTCGCTGTCGGGTAGGCAAGAAGCTAAGCGCTTTGCTTCACTTACAGAGGGAAGTAGCCGGTCTGTGCCTCCGGCAATCACCAGGGTGGGTTGGGTGATGCGACGTAATTGGGAAGCATCAACATCAAAATCTCTGATCAGGGACAGTCGCCAAAGGACAGTTTTTGGGGGTACGGAGTGGATAGCGTCTAGAAGCGCACGGCGATCGCGCGGTGTAACCCGTTCTAAATGAGCCAAAAACGGCAATAACCACACCGATCCCACTCGGTAGAGGACTTCGGGTATCCAGCCACTCACCAGCGATCCCCAAGCCAGCAAAGGTCGCTGATTAAAGGAAGAAGCGGGGTTGATCAGAATAATTCGGTCAAATAGTTCGGGCGATCGCAGTGCTACTTTCATCGCCAAGCAGCCCCCAAATGACTCGCCGCACAGATAAACTGACCGTTGTGGTTGTTTTTCCACTTCTGCTTCAATCAGCGCTACCACTTGATCCGTGAGATCGTCCCATCTGGTCAAGTCATCGGCGGGGATTACCAAACAACGAATATCAAAGGCTGCTTCTAACCCCTCCGTTTGCGTTCGCAGCAATTGACCCGTGCCATCCATGCCTGGTAGGAACACAAACAGTGGGTAGTCTGGATTTAACAGCCTGGGGGTGAGAAAACATGGATGGCTTTTTACGTCTGGCATTTCGTAATATCCATTTAAAAACAACAGGTCAAAGATTTATTGCTTTCTTCGGAGCGGGTGCGAACGATTCGAGGACTCAAGGCACTTCGGCGAACAACTAGGGAAAGTCCCAATTCTTCAAGGTGACGACTACTGAGAGCGGACTGTGCCATTTGTCTACCCATAAGTCATCTGCCTCTAGACGTAGGTATTAATTCTTATTCTACCGCAGGCTCCCATACTTGTGAACTAATAACAAACCTGACGAAGTAAACCAGCAATTTCTTCCTGACAGTAATTGATAAGACTGGCAACAACAGTTTTGGCTTGCTTTCCTTGATATTGTTCCCGCGCTTGAGACGTAATCCAACAGGGACGCCCAATCAGGATGCTAGATCGACGGTAAACGACCATCGGATGCCAGCCTGCCTGTTTAAATAGGGGTTCGGAAGGGTCAAATAAACTTAATAATCGCAGGGGTACTGCTGAGTTATTGGTTTCTTCGTGGGAGGCGATCGCGACAGGTAAAATTGCCAAATTTTGCACCGGCGCGCGCAAAGCCAAATGGGCAAATCCCCGGTGAAAAGTTTTCATTTGATTCGGCTGGGTTAGGTTTACCATCGGTTGGGCACCTTCTGGAAATATCCCAACCACCTGCTGGGACTGCAACAGCCTAATCGCCTTGTTAAAGAAATCTTGCTGTCGGTGTTCTGGCGTCTCTAAAGGGAAACAACCTAGCTGATTGACAATCTCCCGCATCACGGGCACTTGTCCCATGTAGTGATGACAGGCAAAGCGAATCGGACGATTTAAAGCTGCCATCAGTATTGGCGCATCCATGACGCTGCGATGATTGCTCACCACTAAAACGCCACCTTCTTGAGGAACGCGATCCTGATGGTAAATATACATCTGCGTTCCCAGTGCCGAAAGCAGCAAGCGAGAAATCTGTAATGGGTTATCTGAAGACATGCTTTCTATAGGCTTTCTTGCAGGAAGCGCGATCGCTACAGCCAACAGGCAATCGGCTTGATTGTAAATGGCTAGAGTCGAGAGGGAGACTTCTCTAGACTCTTGAGTTAACTCTCCATTTTCTACTTAGCCTGGACTTTATTCGTTGACCAAAAGCGATCGGTCGCCCCAAAACTTAACTTTTCTTAATACAATTATTAACGTAACTTCCGCGCGTATACGAATCTCTTAGGGTAGAAATAATCAGTAAAGATTTTTTACAATTTTCAAGCAGTCAAAAAAAAGTGACAATTTATACTTATATTGCCAGGAGCTAAGTGAAACTCTCAAGACAAGATAACGAAAAGATACAAAATTGCAGCCCGAAGGATATGATCGAAAGCAAGAAAGGGGGTTGTTTTTTATATTTATGAGTGCTAACCATACAAGTAAAAATACATTTGCAATTACTACACCGCTGTATTATGTGAACGACGTACCCCACATTGGCAGCGCTTATACAACGATGGCGGCGGATGTGATGGCTCGGTTTGAACGACTCCGGGGGAAGTCCGTGCTATTGATTACTGGCACGGATGAGCATGGACAGAAAATTCAGCGCACAGCAGAAACGAAAGGGCTGGCACCACAAGCTCACTCTGATGAAATTGCGGCTGGATTCGATGTCCTTTGGCAAAAGCTCAACATCCAGTACGATCGGTTTATCCGCACGACCAACTCCCGCCACCACGCCATTGTCAAAGAGTTTTTCCTGCGCGTCTGGGAAAAAAATGACATTTATTTGGGGCAACAAAAGGGCTGGTACTGCGTCTCCTGCGAAGAATTCAAAGATGAGCGCGACCTCCTAGAAGGACACCGCTGCCCCCTCCACCCCAATAAAGAAGTCGAGTGGCGGGATGAACAAAACTACTTTTTTTGCCTCTCTAAGTACCAAAACCAGCTGGAAGATTTGTATCGCCAGCAACCAAATTTTATCCAGCCAGAAATTCGCCGCAATGAAGTTTTGAGCTTTGTCAGTCAGGGGCTTCAAGACTTCTCCATTTCGCGAGTGAATTTAGACTGGGGCTTCCCTGTACCCGTCGATCCCAGCCACACCATCTATGTCTGGTTTGATGCCTTGCTGGGCTATGTCACGGCATTGCTTGAACCGGATAGCGAACCAACGCTAGAGAATGCTTTATCCAAGTGGTGGCCGATTAATATGCACCTGATTGGTAAAGACATTCTGCGGTTTCACGCGGTTTATTGGCCTGCCATGTTAATGTCAGCTGGTCTGCCGATACCCGGTCGAATATTTGGGCATGGCTTTCTGACGAAAGACGGACGAAAGATCAGTAAAACGGTGGGTAATACTATCGATCCCGTCGCCTTGGTCGAACGTTACGGGGCTGAGGCCATTCGTTACTATTTTCTCAAGGAGATTGAATTTGGGCAAGACGGAGATTTTAACGAAACTCGGTTTATCAATATTCTCAATGCTGACTTAGCAAACGACCTGGGCAATTTACTCAATCGGACGTTGAACATGGCAAAGAAATACTGCAATGGCATCGTCCCTGATTGCTCAGCTGAAAACATCCCCGATAACACAATTAAAGCAATTGGCCTTGGTTTAGGCGATCGCGTAGCTCAAGCTTATGAATCTCTGGCTTTTAGCGAAGCGATCGCAGATATTTTCACTCTAATTCGAGCCAGCAACAAATTTATTGACGATCAAGCTCCCTGGACTTTATACAAACAGGGGCAACAGCAGGTCGTCGAACAAGTCCTGTATGCGGTTCTAGAATCTGTTAGACTAGCAGCTTATCTGCTGTCACCAATTATTCCCACCATCAGCAGTGACATTTACCAACAGCTAGGTTTTTCAATTGACTTTAATAACAAAACGTTAATAGATGTTTCGGCTGCGTTTTCCGCCCATGCCACTTGGGGAACACTAACTGCAAGACAAGCTTTAGGTGAAGCCAGACCGGTTTTTCCAAGGCTGGAACTTGCCTAAATAGTTTCGTCTTAGTAGCTAATAGCTGTTGGCTGTTAGCGGATTGATCCTTGGGTTGCTGCTACATACAAAAGTAAAGACTCTGGTACAGACCGCTCTCTCAAAAGCTAAAAGTTCATCAAAATCGCTAATTGCTTTTTTCATAAAAAAATCGAGGCATAACAATCATGTTGAATAATTTCAGCAGTAACGACTCTGTATTTACGCCAGAACAGGTTTTAGAAAATCGCGGTCGTGTAGCAATTTTCATCGATGGATCAAATCTATTTTACGCAGCACTACAGCTCGGTATAGAAATTGATTACACCAAATTGCTGTGCCGCTTAACCGCTGGGTCTCGCTTGTTGCGCTCTTTCTTTTACACGGGAGTCGATCGCACGAATGAAAAACAACAGGGTTTCCTGTTGTGGATGCGTCGCAATGGATACCGTGTCATTGCCAAAGACTTGGTACAGCTGCCGGATGGCTCTAAAAAAGCCAATTTGGATGTGGAAATTGCCGTCGATATGATGGCTTTAGTGGGGTCTTACGATACCGCTGTTCTCGTTAGCGGCGATGGGGATTTAGCTTACGCTGTCGATGCCGTTAGCTATCGGGGTGTCCGCGTGGAAGTGGTCAGTTTGCGCTCCATGACCAGCGACAGTTTGATCAACGTATCAGATCGATACATTGACCTGGATAGCATCAAAGAAGATATCCAAAAGACGCCCAGACAAAATTATACCTACCGTCCACTTTCGGGCATTGGCTTTATGGATGACCAAGAAGAAAGATAAGGCAAATTAGGAAAAAATAGGCAAAAGAAATGAAAAAAGTAGCTTCTCGCAAAAAATTATTTCTTTTGCCTATTTACTTTTTAATGTTCACTTTTTTAGTCACTGCTTGTAATACCGAAAAACGCACGGAAAAAAAATTGCAGAAAGATACTGCCTCCGTGACGGATTTCGAGGGAAGTTTGGTATTTCAAAATGTGACCCTGGATCAGGCAGATGAGCAGGGACGACCTTTGTGGAAAGTGAAGGCGAAGCAGGCGGTTTACACCAAAGATAAGAAAGCTGCTCGCATCCAAAATCCCAGCGGGGATTTGTTCCAAGATGGAAAAATGGTTATGAAAATTACTGCAAATAGTGGGGAAGTTCAAGAGGATGGTAAAAAAATATTTCTTAAGGGTCAGATTGTTGCCACAGACCCTCGGAATGGGGCAGTTTTAAAGGGGAATGAATTAGAGTGGCGACCGAAGGAAGACCTTTTGATAATGCGTCAAAATCTCGTCGGCACCCATCAACAGATGGAGATTATAGCGAAGGAAGGACGATATTTTAGTCGGTCGCAGCAAATGGAATTATTGGGTCAAATTGTCGCCACATCGAAAGACCCAGCGGTACAAATAAGAACCGAGCATTTAGTGTGGCAAATTCCCCAGCAGATGGTAATTGGCGATCGCCACATCCAGATTGACCGCTACACGGGCAATCGCGTGACAGACCAAGCAGTGGGAGACTCCGGTCAGGTAAACCTGAAAACGAAGACGGCAACGCTGACAAAGAATGTACAGATGACTTCTTTAGAGCCGCCGGTGCAAATCGCTGGGAATTCTGTCACTTGGAACTTAAACACCCAAATGGTTACGTCAGACCAACCCGTGAAAATTGTGCATCGGCAGCAACAAGTGACGCTAACGGGGAACCAGGGTCAGGTGGATCTGAAGGGAAAAGTGGCTCGTCTGGTTGGTGGCGTCCAAGGCGTCGGCAGTCGGAATCAATCCCAACTTTACGCCAATCAGGTGACTTGGAATATTCCGACTGAAGAATTCGATGCCCAAGGCAATGTAATTTATCATCAACAAGTTGACCCGCCGTTGCACCTGACGGGTTCCAGAGCAGTCGGCAAGTTTCAAGGTCAAACGGTTGTTGTCACTGGTGGTGGTGCTAGTGGCAGTGGTAGCAGGGTGGTGACGGAAATTATTCCTTAATCAGCGATAAAGCGTTAGTGGTAGGGCGGGCACAATTGCCCGCTGTAACTAAATTATCGTCGCGCCTGAAAGTCTGAGAGAATTTCATTGCGACTGGCGTCACCGAGAAATCCAGCAATATCAGGTCTACCCGTGCTAGGAAGAATCGCGGCTGGTAGAGTGGGGGCAACGCCCCATCGTTGCACGAGTTTTTGAAGTATTTGGTCTTGCTGTTTTCTGAAGCCATCGACATCGCCACCCCGGTTGATGATGGCAAAGCAAACCAGACCGCGATCGCGTGTCGGCATTACCCCGGCAAGGGCACTTACATCGCGCAGAGTGCCAGTTTTGATAATCGTGCCTGTGGGGATGTGGCGGGATACCATCGTTCCCCGGCGATCGCGTCCCGCTACCGGGAAGAGATCGGCTACCGTCAGCTGATGAGGTTGCAAGTAACTTTCAATCGCCGTCAGCATTCCGCAGACAGCGCGGGGCGAAATGCGATTTTCTACCCCTAACCCAGAGCCATTTACCAGCTGAATTTCCTGTTGGGGGACACCGGCAGAGGTAGCCCCTAACTGAGCGACGGCGGGTGCCCCCCCAAGAGATTTTGCCAGCATCTCCGCCATGTCGTTGTTGCTGTAAATGTTCATTTCCTTGAGGATTTGTGCCAACGACATTGAGCGATGGCGCAACAACAAAATTTGCTTGGGAATTGTAATTGACGAAACTTTGACAGAACCCGCGATCGCGATTTGTGGCTTCGGCGTTCCTGGCGGCATTAAGTTGTATAGATATTGGGCATCTCTGGGCCACGAGGTGGGGTTAAATGCTTGTTTGAACAGCTGACCCGCCAAATAAGGGTGAGATTGATAATTCATGTAAAAATCGCCCACAATCACCAAATTTCCGTTAATGCGGCGGATGCCCCGTTTATTTAAGGCATTACCCAGGGCGATCGCTTCTTCCCATACAAAAAAGGGATCGCCACTGCCATTAATCACCAAATCTCCCTGCAAAACCCCATTTCTCACTGGTCCGGTGGCACCAATTGAGGTTTCAAACTGATGACCCGGACCCCAAGTCTCCAAGGCAGCGGTAGAAGTCGCAATCTTGGTCAAAGAAGCAGCCGGTAAGGGAATATTTCCCTGGTGAGTTGCCAGCGGCATCGACCCCGACTGAATCCACACCCCTTGAGCAGCCGCCCCCATGCCTTTAGCGCTCCAGCCCTTCAAGTATTGCCGCATCGTGTTTTCAGCTACCGGGTCGGTCGCCATCGATAGGGAAAACAAGGGAACGCCCCGCCACGCTATCAGTTGGGCAGTATCTATCTCAGTTGTTTTCACCCCAGCCATAGTCATCCACAGCGCCACCAATCCAGAGCCAAATAATTGCAACATTCCTCACTTTCCTTTATTCGCTAAACAAAGAGCCTGCCGGATGTGCAAGCTACAACAAAGACCAAAGGCGGAAATCGCTTCCGCTAGAATGAAGATATTTTTTCGGGAGTCCGCGTATATGTAAAGCACAGGCAGGAAAAAAAAATGGGTAATGGGTTGAGCGAAAAGGGATAAACTCTCTGCGATCGCCAGTTCCCTATCTTTACCTATTTAGAAGTACCATTTTTTTTCACCCTTCTTTTATTCATCCTTGCTCCGTCCTCTTTCATCCTCCCGGATTGACCCGGTTTCTCCAGGAGTCATCGGGTACTGGTAGAATTTTTAAGGTTTATATCACTTTGAGCAATGGGATCGACTCGCGCACGGATCGCAATTGACGCTATGGGTGGCGACCACGCCCCCGCCGAAATCGTTGCTGGAGCGCTTAGGGCACAGGAAGAATTAGACGTAGAGGTTTTGCTGGTGGGCGATCCTCATCAGATTGAAGCTTCCCTAGGGCAACACACCAGTTCTCATCTTCCTCAAATTGTGCCTTCTGAGGGCACAATTGAAATGCACGAGGAGCCTCTAAGTGGTTTAAAACGCAAGCCCAAGGCTTCGATCAACGTAGCAATGGATTTGGTAAAACAAAAACAAGCCCAAGCAGTGGTCTCAGCGGGTCACTCAGGAGCCGCTATGGCATCGGCTCTGCTGCGACTGGGACGCCTTCGAGGTATCGACCGACCCGCCATTGGGGCAGTTTTGCCAACAATGGTAGCCAGTAAATCGGTGCTAATTCTCGATGTCGGCGCAAATGTCGATTGTCGTCCTAAATTTTTGGAGCAGTTCGCACTGATGGGATCGATTTACAGCCAGTATGTGCTGGGTGTAACCGTTCCCAAAGTGGGGTTGCTCAACATTGGTGAAGAAGAGTGTAAGGGGAACGATTTGGCGGTTCGCACTTACCAAAGGCTGCAAGAGAATTCACAAATTTGCTTTACTGGCAATGCCGAAGGGCGAGATGTCCTGACGGGTAACTTTGATGTGGTCGTTTGCGATGGTTTTGCTGGCAATGTTTTGTTGAAATTTGCTGAAGCGGTTGGTGAGGCGGTATTGCAAATCCTCCAGGAAGAGTTACCTCAAGGACTGCGCGGGCACCTCGGCATGGCTTTGTTGAAACCAAACTTGAGGCGGATTAAGCAGCGGGTAGACCACGCGGAACATGGCGGTTGCTTGTTGTTGGGGGTGGCAGGCATTTGTATTATTAGCCACGGTAGCTCCCAGGCTCCGTCGATTTTTAACGCGATTCGCTTGGCGAAAGAAGCTGTTGATAATCAGGTACTGGAGCGAATTCAGTCTCAAGATATCAGTGCTAAACAATCGGCAATCGGTGAATAGCGGCAAGTATGAAGGATGAAGGGTAAAATGTGACATTCCAGCGTCGATCGTTTAAAATTAATCGATTTAGCTAAAAGCTAAAATGCTGATAGCTGATACCTAAAGACCCCAGCAAGCATGGAGAGCAATGTTGCAACAAACAGGCGTCGGCGTCGCCATTACCGGAAGCGGCTCTGCGATCCCCTCAGTTTCCCTGGATAATCAAGGACTAACTCAGCTGGTAGAAACTTCTGATGATTGGATCGCCAGCCGCACGGGGATTCGTCAGCGGCGGCTGGCGGGTGAGGAGTCCTTAAGTGCGATCGCCACACTCGCGGCACAAAGAGCGATCGCAATGGCTGGGATTGCTCCAGAAGACCTGGATTTAATTATTTTGGCAACCTCAACTGCCGATGATTTGTTTGGGAGTGCCTCATCAATTCAGTTTCAACTGGGAGCATCCAAGGCGGTAGCTTTTGATTTAACAGCAGCTTGCTCTGGATTTGTTTTTGGTCTAGTCACGGCATCGCAGTTTATCCGCACCGGCGTCTATCAAAATGTCTTGCTGATTGGGGCTGATATTCTGTCGCGCTGGGTAGATTGGTCAGATCGGGGAACTTGCGTGTTATTTGGGGATGGTGCCGGTGCCATTGTCATGCAGGCGAGCGATCGCGATCGCTTACTGGGATTTGAACTCCGCAGTGATGGAACCCAGCACAAATCCCTCAACCTAGCCTACACGGCACAGCTCAAAGAACTGGTTCCTGGGATCAACGTCCAAGTTGGCACTTACCACCCCATTACCATGAACGGCAAAGAAGTTTATCGCTTTGCCGTGCAAAAAGTGCCGGAAGTACTGGAAAAAGCCATGTTTCGAGCAAGTATCAGCGTTGAACAAATTGACTGGCTGCTTTTGCATCAAGCCAATCAGCGCATTCTTGATGCCGTCGCCCAACGCTTAAAAATTCCTGCCGAAAAAGTCCTTAGCAATCTTGCTAACTACGGCAATACTTCTGCTGCTTCTATTCCCTTAGCGCTGGACGAAGCAGTGCGAGAAGGCAAAATTAAATCAGGAGATGTTATTGCTACTTCGGGTTTTGGCGCTGGTCTGACGTGGGGCGCAGCGATTTTCCAATGGGGCAGATAAATCAATTTTAGATTTTTAATTTTGCGGAGGTCGGAGTTTCTCCGCCTCCGATAATTTTCGATATGGAATCGGTAATGGGTAATGAAAGTTATGAATGTTAAGGATAAGTTTTGAGGCAAGAAAAAACTTCTTTAATTCAAAACTCAGACGCGATTTATTGCGTCTCTACAACTGAAAACTTTTCCCAATTACTAATCGCCAATTACGAATTACCAATTACCAATGACCAATGACAAAGACCGCATGGGTGTTTCCTGGGCAAGGTTCCCAGGCAATCGGAATGGGAGTAGATTTATTAGACTTGCCAGAGGCGAAGGCTAAATTTGAGCAAGCCGAGCAAATTTTAGGCTGGTCTGTACCAGAAATCTGTCAGAGTCAGGAAGATAAGTTATCCCGCACTCTTTACACCCAGCCCAGCCTGTATGTGGTAGAAAGCATTTTGGCGGATCGAATGCAAGCTAGGGGACACCAACCTAACCTCGTTGCCGGTCACAGCCTGGGAGAATACGTCGCTCTCTACGTCGCCGGTGTCTTTGACTTTGAGGCTGGGTTGCGTCTGGTCAAACGTCGGGCAGAATTTATGGATAGTGCGTCCGATGGCATGATGGCGGCTCTGATTGGGTTCGACCGCGAACAGCTGGAACAACAAATTCAGCAGACCCCAGACGTTGTATTAGCTAACGACAACAATTCCGCTCAAGTCGTTATCTCTGGAACGCCGGAAGCGGTGGAGGCGGTGCTAAGTCAGGTAAAGGTTAAGCGCGTTGTCCGCTTGAATGTGTCAGGAGCCTTTCACTCTCCTTTAATGGCGGAAGCTGCTGCCGAGTTCCAGGCAGTTTTGGAGTCGGTTCCGTTTAATTCTGCCCAAGTGCCAGTGCTGTCAAATGTAGAACCCGTCCCATGTGTGGACGCTGATATTTTAAAAGAGCGCCTCATCCGTCAGATGACAGGTTCGGTGCGGTGGCGAGAAATTTCCCTACAATTGCCGGTACAAGGAATTTCGCAGGTCGTGGAAATTGGCCCAGGGAAAGTTCTCACGGGTTTAATTAAACGCACTTGCCCCGATTTAACATTAGAAAACGTGGGTAGCGTTGCAGAGTTGCCGAACTCAGAATAAACTACGGCGACAGGGAAAGCGAGAGAGTGAGAGAATGGAAAAATTCCCTCCTTCCCCGATCGGACAGGGAACGAGAAAAACCAGACAAGGCGTTTAAAGGTTTACAGCGAGAGTACGGTGGATAGCGAATTGTCTAATCTGGGCAGAAGCCGCGAACCTGTTTCGAGTTTAGTTCTATACCACCTGTTTAAGTGGTCGGTGGTAAGCCCCGTGCTTCATGTTTACCTGCGAGGTCGTATCTATGGGTCTGAACAGGTGCCTCCGATTGGACCGCTTATAGTGGTTAGCAATCATGCCAGTGATTTTGATCCGCCGATTTTGGCCTGCTGCGTGCGGCGACCCGTTGCTTATATGGCGAAAGAAGAACTGTTTCGAGTCCCGGTTTTGAAGCAGGCAATTAAGTTGTATGGTGCTTACCCAGTGAAGCGGGGTTCGGCAGACCGGAGTGCGATTCGTTCGGCGCTGTCTCTTTTAGAGGAAGGATGGGCGGTCGGTGTCTTTTTGCAAGGAACGCGGACGCCAGACGCCCGGATTTCAGACCCTAAGCTGGGTGCGGCGCTGATTGCTGCCAAGGCAAAGGTACCGCTACTGCCCGTTAGTTTGTGGGGTACGGAGGCGATTTTTGAGAAAGGTTCGCTCGTTCCGCGTCCGGTGCCAGTAACGGTGCGAATTGGTCAGGTAATTGACCCTCCTAATTCGACAGACCGGAATGAGTTACAGGCGGTAACGCAAAAATGCGCGACGGCGATTCATACGTTGCACGATTTAGGTCGTTAAGGGATTTCCAAATACAAGATTTTCTTGGCAAAATTGAAACGTTGGGATGATGTACTTCCAGTTACGCTTTCTGTAGGATTAGGTTATGCCACCGCCTGGATATCCTGCTATTGCCTCCTTCAATGAAAAAATGAGTCAATCAGCCGGATTCTGGATTAAATCACCATCCTAAAAAGAAAATGAGCGAACCTTCTGCCAAGTATCTTTTGCAACGACTTAACAATTTGGCGTTGGTTAGATTTTTGCTTTTGGTTGCTTCAGGCTGGGCGTTTGTAAGAATTTTAGCTTACTTTGAAACAGTTATTGTCATTTTTACATTTGCAGCCATTGTCGCTTTTTTGCTGAGTTATCCCGTGCGATCGCTATATCGTTTTTTGCCCCACGGTGTAGCCGTTACTGTAGTCTTTTTTCTAGGCATGATCGTGATTGCTAGTCTTACTATCACAGTTGGCTTAACAGTTGTATCGCAAGGACAACAATTAATTTCTAGTTTAACTGCCTTTTTAAATTCTCTAATTCCTCTGGCTTATCAAATAGAAAAATTTCTTTTAAGATTTAATGTTCAAGTAAATTTGAGCATTATTCAAGAACAATTTCAAAATCAAATCGTCTCATCGCTGGGATTGGGCATTGGTTACAGTTTAACGACTATACAAGTATTTTTTGCTAATTTTCTTAATTTGATATTAATTGCCGTTATTTCTTTTTTCATGCTGCTAGATGGAGAAAAACTTTGGAAGTTTATTCTTAGACTTGTTCCCGCCCATTTACAAAATAGATTTACACTTGTAATTCAACGCAAGTTTCTCGGATTTTTTCGAGGACAGATGATTTTATGTTTATTTCTGACTATTACTACTTTTTTAGTTTTCTTAATTTTAAAGGTACCGTTTCCTTTGCTATTGGCAATTATTGCTGGATTATTCGATCTAATCCCTGGGATTGGAGCTACTTTAGGGGTTGGTATCGTTTTTGTTATTTTATTGTCTCAGAGTGTTTGGTTAGCCGTTCAAGTAGTAGTGGCTTGTATCATAATCCAGCAGGTACAAGACAATTTTATCGCACCTCGGATCATGCAAAATTCGCTTAATATTAATCCAGTTGTCGTATTTCTTGCCTTGCTAGTAGGTGCTAGAGTAGCAGGATTACTCGGAATTTTTATTGCAATTCCGATTACTGGAGTAATTGTCAGTTTATTTGAAATTGACGAAATGAAAGCAGAATCTTAGAGGAATGTCATGAGGAGTAGCAGCTTCTATAAAATAGATTAAAATAAAATTTACTGAAATCAAAAAACTAAAAAATGCAGGGTTTAAGAGCAGAATTAGCAGAATTGATAGATGAGGCTGAGTGGAACTGGCTGATGCCTCATGCGGAACGGGAGGCTGTGGTTATCGTAGTTCCAGAGCTGGACTTGCTGGATGTCGGGGTAGCGATCGCTAATGATGATGTTTCCTCCGTGCAGCACTGGATTGGCGAACAATTGATTTACAAGCCCTCGGAAGCTCAGAAACAAGATTGGAACGACAACAAAAACAAGCGATTCAGCGCTCTGATCGTGTCGCCTTATGTCTTGGTGCAAGAAACGGCAGCGATTCCTGCTTAATCTGATTTGATGACTGACCGAGGGTGGCTCCCGTATAGCCGGTAGTCACCCACAGAATGGCTCTGGCTCCATCACGAATTGATTTCTCAATCGGCTCTGGCGGGTTCCCCGAAGGCACGACGACCGGCTTCAGAGTAATACCCCGACTGCCCAAAACAATCTCTCCAATTACTCTGGCGCGGCGCATATGAAAGTCAGAGGTAATTAAATAGATGCTGGCAATCCCAAGGCTCTGCAACTCATCAACCAGTGTCGTGAAGTTCGTAACCGTATCCATCGCCTGATAGTCCAAATGCAGACGATTAGGGTTAACCCCAGCTTTGGCAAAAACCCGTTTAACGTAGGCTTTGTTAGTGCTACCCGAAGAAACCCAGATGGGCAAATCTGGGTTCTGACGAGCCAATTGAGCTGCCAACTTCTCTCGCTCCAAGGCTGAGGTAGAGCCACCCAAAACTAACATTGCCTGGGGTTTGACCAGGCTTTTTTCAACTTCCTTGTACCCAAACCACAGCGCCACGGGTAGAGCTAGCATTAGTAACCGAGAATATCTACTTTTAGAGCGCGAAGGCTTGGAAAACAAGTTTTTTTGTCGGCTAGAACCAATTTTCAGGGTCATCAATCAATTGAGAAAGCCGTGTTTAGATGGGAAGCGATACGCACGAAGAGCGATCGCTAACTCGTTAAAATTCCCTATCCCAGCTAGCGTCCACGTAGATACACTCCACTGGGCGAGTGACTGTATTAGAGAGTAGCAGACAACGGGACTGGCCAGGCTCGAACCGGCGACCTAGCGCTTAGGAGGCGCTCGCTCTATCCAACTGAGCTACAGCCCCAATTCTAAGGCGATCATAGCAGCCCTTGGGCAGCATTACCCAGCTGAATTTAAGTAGACCGCCAAGTTTCTTCCCAAGGGCCACCGCCTGTTTCCAATCCACATACGGAACTGTGAGCTTTCAGGATAATTTTAGATTTGTCGCCACGCAGTTGGCGCAGTTCCAGGTCAAGTTGACCGTTCATCGTGTCGCGACAACAAAAGATTAAACCCTTTTCCGTAGGGGCACGCAGGAGAGTTCCCGGTAGATTTGTCGTGGCGGTTAACTCAACCTCAAACTCAGAGTTACGGGCTTGCATTTGCCAGCTGCCCCAAGGCTCGATATTCCAACTTACCTTCGAGTTCCACGGTACAAATTCATAAAATTTGCCTCGATAGTGCAAGCCAATCATCGCCACCGATTCCATCCACCACAGCACCCCGCGTCTGCCTCCACCAGCAGTTAAGGCGAAATCGGATTCATCGTCAAAAGACCTATCAGTAAATTGATGTAGGCTGTTAGGAGGGCGTTGCTCTAAATCCCTATTAGGGATTGAAATAGGGATTGAAATGCAATTCAGCCAGAACCATTTTTGAGGAAAAGAGCGCCCCCAATTCTTTTCACCGTAGGCTGGGGCGTTGGTGAAGTCGTAGCGTTGTCCATTCCACTCAATCCAGCCAGTTGCCAGCCCGCGAGCCATCAAAATTTGCCATCCGGGTTCAAAAATGGGGAAAGAAGACAACCATCCGGCTGTTGATTGTTGTGGCTCATTTTGATTCCCCCATCCATCTACGGGTTTAATCTCATACTGCCAACGCGCTTGGGAACCCGTGCCCGGATCGTGTAAAACTCCCTGATGCCAAGTAGCGGTAGCTTGATAGCCATCTTGAACGTGACGCTCAAAAGCCTCTGGGGGAAGGTAGGTGGGTTTGGTTGATAAATCGGTTTTGCCCCAGTGTCCCAAGGCTAAAACGTCCCGCGATGCCCAAAATTTGTTGACATCAGGGAAAGTACGGCAAAGGTAACTATCTTCTGGTCCCAGAATTTGGGCAGCACCGCCGCTGTGGGGTTGATTACCCAAGGGATCTTCGATGGAGTACATGAAAGCAAAGGTATGTCCGCAATCTGGTAAGGTGACGCGGTAGTACCAACCTTCAAAGAATCGCTGGCTGGTGCCGTCCCAGTGGTAGCCACTGTGGGGAGTTTGTAAAGGATTTTGCATCAATTCAAGTTCCTAGTAGAGCGGGCAATGCCCGCCCTACTACTGCTATTTATGTAATCGTCGTGCGTACAGTTTCTGCAGGGTCTTGGGCTTGCAGTGGCTCAGGCGTAGAGGTTTGAATGGTTTCCTCGGCAACTTGAGTCCACTCGGTATGGAAGAAGCCTGCTTTGTCAATGCGCTCGTAGGTGTGGGCACCAAAGTAATCGCGCTGAGCTTGGGTAAGATTTTGCGGTAAGCGATCGCGTCGGTAACTATCGAAGTAATCTAGCGACGCGCTGAATGCCGGGACTGGAATCCCCAGCTTCGCCGACTGCGCCAATACCTCCCGCCAAGCATCCTGGCGATCCAAAATTGTCTGCTTAAACTCAGGAGCCAGTAGCAAATTAGGCAACTCTGGATTTTCCTTGAAAGCAGATTTAATCTTATTCAAGAACCCCGCTCGAATAATACAACCACCCTTCCAAATCCGGGCAGTTTCGCTCAAATTCAGGTCATACGAATAAGCCTTCGACGCCGCACTCAATAGCGCCATCCCTTGAGCGTAAGAGCAAATCTTCGAGCAATAGAGAGCATCCCGGATTTGGTTAATGAAGGTTTTGGTATCTCCCTCATACTTGCCACTAGGACCCGTTAATATCTCCGAAGCCGCCACCCGCTCCTTCTTAAAGGCAGATATGATCCGGGCATTCACCGCCGCCGTCATCGTCGGAATACAGATCCCCAATTCCAACGCACTCTGTACCGTCCAGCGCCCCGTACCTTTCTGTCCAGCCGCATCAAGAATCACATCGACCAGAGGCTGATGAGTGTCGGTATCCCTGTAGTTAAAGATATCCGCTGTAATCTCAATCAAATAAGAATTGAGTTCATCGGTAGTATTCCATTCGGCGAATACTTCGTGTAGTTGCTTAGCGTCTAGTCCCAACGCAGTCTTGAGCAAGTCGTATGCTTCTGCAATCAGCTGCATATCGCCGTACTCAATGCCATTGTGTACCATCTTGACGTAGTGACCGGCACCAGCAGGGCCGATGTAGGTGACACAGGGGCCATCATCCACCTGAGCCGCAATTTTCGTCAAAATTGGCTCCAGATACTCATAGGAGCTTTTCGTGCCTCCCGGCATCAGGCTAGGACCATTTAGCGCTCCTTCTTCACCTCCACTGACGCCCATCCCGATAAATCTGAACCCAGATGGCTCTAATTCGCGGGTGCGGCGAGCGGTATCGTCAAACAAGGAGTTGCCGCCATCAATAATGATGTCACCCTCATCCAGTAACGGTTTGAGCTGGTTAATCACCGCATCTACCGGCGCACCAGCTTTCACCATAATCAGGATTTTGCGGGGGCGTTCTAAGGATTGGACAAAATCTTCAATGGAATAAGCGGCATAGACATTTTTGCCCTGCGCTCGCTCAGCCATAAAGGCATCGGTTTTTTCTGGCGTGCGATTATAGACGGAAATGGGGAACCCATTGCGCTCCACATTCAGCGCCAAGTTCTCGCCCATGACCGCCAAACCAATCACACCAAAGCTCTGCTGTGTCATAAGATTCAATGTTCAACTCTGCAATGCTTTTGAACAGTTGCTTTTCCTTCAGAGTAGCCCGATATCCTGAGAGTTTCCCCTAAAGAAGATATTAAGAGTCGCAAGAGTAGGAAAGCCTCGTTCGCCAAAGAATCATCAAATTGAAACAGCAGATTTAGTTTTTATTTGTATCTAAGTCAACAATCTCTAGCAGAATTGAAACATAGACACAAGTTTTGGAGCATCCCCGAAATGCTGGCATATATCCTAGCGATCGCTGTTGCAGTTGGTAGCTTCGCCCTTTACATGGCGGCTTTCTTTTTCCCCGAAATACACCGGAAGAGTGATTTTATCTGGAGTGGGGTGGGATTGTTCTATGCCCTAGTTTTATGGGTGTGTGCTGGACGCATCACCGGCGGTGTGCTGCTAGGTCAAATCGCTAGCGTAGCCCTAGTCGGTTGGTTAGGTTGGGAAACCCTGACATTACGACGAAGTCTTACCCCCGCAGCGCAGCAGACTGAGATTCCTAGCCCCGAAGCCTTGCAAGAAAAACTGACCAATTTATCCATACCGCAGCGAGTAACAAGTCTATTTGCAAATCTCAAAGACAAAGCTCAGCAGACGGCAAGTAAAGTTACTCAGCGCCAAAGCAAATCGGGCACTGGAACGACCCCACCAGGGGCATCCAAGACGACACCTGCGCCAGCCACCGACACCGGAAAACCCCGTGTCACCGTGCTGGATAACCGGATACTGGATGAAGATGAGGATGAAACGGTGTTATTCAATCAACCACCCGTTTCACCCGCACCCTCTCAGCCCGAAGTGGTATCCATCCCATCTCAAGAAAGTGTCCAAGACAGAGACTTGGATGACTTGGAACCCCCAGCATCTGTAGAAGCAGCGACTACAGGGGAAACAATCACAACAGCACCCTCAGAGTGGGAGGCTAACCCAGAAAACGTGCCCGAACCAGTTCGCCCGAACCCTCCCGACCCCGAACTGGTGGAAGCCGCTCTGGAAGATGCTGAAGAAAAGCATATTCCGGCTTCACCTCCAGAAACTGCCGATTCACAAACGAGTGACTCAGCGAGTGGAACAGAGCAGGCAAATCAGCCGTTAGAAAATCCACCCAACCCAACTTGAAAATCAAGGCTAGGAGGATAATGAACCGCAAAGACGCTGCATAGCGCCAAGGAAAAAGCGGAAGATAGCTGCTTGTTGCATTTTCTGGCTTTGTGTTCTTTGCATCTTTGTGGTTCATTTTTCCCGCCGCAACTTGAAGATATTGCGATTTGTAACCGATAATAATTGAAAGAGGACTCCATCATTTCTCGGCATTAAACTGTGACAGCAACAGGGAACTACAAAGACACCGTTAATCTGCCCAAAACCCAATTTGATATGCGGGCGAACGCTATTAAGCGGGAACCGGAACTGCAAAAATTTTGGGCAGAACAGCAAATTTACGAGCGACTGTCGCAGAACAATCCCGGTGAAATTTTTGTTTTGCATGATGGACCGCCCTACGCCAATGGTTCGCTCCACATTGGTCATGCTTTAAATAAAATCCTTAAGGACATCATCAACCGCTACCAGCTCCTGCAAGGACGCAAGGTTCGCTACGTTCCTGGCTGGGATTGTCACGGCTTGCCGATTGAGTTGAAAGTCCTTCAGCAAATGAAGTCACAAGAGCGGCAAAATCTGACGCCTCTGGATCTGCGCCACAAAGCCAGAGACTTTGCCCTCAAAACAGTAGACGAGCAGCGCCAAAGCTTCAAACGCTACGGCGTCTGGGGCGACTGGGAGCATCCGTATCTGACTTTAAAACCAGAGTATGAAGCCGCTCAAATTGGCGTTTTCGGTCAGATGGTGCTGAAGGGATATATTTATCGCGGCTTGAAACCAGTTCACTGGAGTCCCAGTTCTAAAACGGCGCTGGCTGAGGCAGAGTTGGAGTATCCGGAAGATTCTGAAGGTCGCCCAGCTCACACCTCGCGCAGCGTTTATGCGGCTTTCCCGATGACGAATCTGGGACCAGCTGCGCGATCGCTATTGCAACCATTCTTGCCCGATCTGGGTGTGGCGATTTGGACGACAACTCCTTGGACGATTCCCGCCAACCTAGCGGTGAGCGTGAATCCAGAACTAACCTACGCAGTGGTGGAACTGGAGGCAAATTCTCTCCCGATTTCTACCAAATACCTGTTGGTGGCTGCCGATTTGGTGGAACGGTTGTCAACGACGCTCTCAACGAATCTCACGGTACAAGCTACAGTACCGGGTAAAGATTTGGAACACAGCACTTACCGGCACCCGCTGTTCGACCGCGAGAGTCCGATTGTGATTGGGGGCGATTATGTCACCACCGATTCCGGTACGGGATTGGTTCACACGGCTCCCGGTCATGGGGATGAGGATTACAAGGTCGGTCAACGCTACGGTTTGCCACTGCTGTCGCCAGTAGATGCCGATGGCAACTTCACGCAAGAAGCGGGGCAGTTTGCGGGGTTGAACGTGTTGGGTGATGGAAATCAGGCAGTGATTGACGCGCTAAGAGAAGCGCGATCGCTCTTGAAAGAGGAACCCTACGTTCATAAATATCCTTACGACTGGCGCACCAAGAAGCCAACCATCTATCGAGCCACAGAACAGTGGTTCGCATCAGTGGAGGGATTTAGAGAAGAGGCGCTAAAAGCGATCGCGTCTGTTACCTGGATTCCCGCTCAAGGTGAAAACCGCATCACGGCAATGGTCGCAGAGCGTTCCGATTGGTGTATCTCCCGTCAGCGCAGCTGGGGCGTGCCAATTCCCGTTTTCTACGACCTGGAAACCAACGAACCGCTACTGAACGAGGAAACCATCGCCCACGTCCAGGCAATCATTGCCCAAAAGGGTTCGGATGTCTGGTGGGAAATGCCGGTAGAAGAACTATTGCCAGAAAGTTATCGCCATAACGGTCGCACCTACCGCAAAGGTACCGATACGATGGATGTCTGGTTTGACTCTGGCTCCTCTTGGGCGGCGGTTTTGCAACAGCGCCCAGAATTGCAATATCCAGCGGATATATATCTCGAAGGGTCAGATCAGCACCGGGGTTGGTTCCAGTCGAGTTTGCTCACCAGTGTGGCAACAAACGGCATCGCGCCCTACAAAACCGTCTTGACGCACGGCTTTACCTTGGATGAGCAGGGGCGCAAGATGAGTAAATCGATGGGCAATGTCATCGATCCCTTGATTGTCATCAATGGGGGCAAAAATCAAAAAGAAGAGCCGCCCTACGGTGCTGATGTTTTGCGCCTGTGGGTTTCCTCGGTGGATTATTCTTCGGATGTCCCCATCAGCAAGAACATCCTCAAGCAGATGGGAGATGTTAGAAACAAGATTCGCAATACGGCGCGGTTCTTGCTAGGAAATTTACACGATTTTGACCCGGCTAAAGATACGGTACCTTACGAACAACTGCCGGAACTCGACCGCTATATGTTGCACCGGATGACAGAAGTCTTCGGGGAAGTAACGCAAGCTATGGAGAGTTTCCAGTTCTTCCGCTTTTTCCAGACGGTGCAGAATTTCTGCGTTGTTGACTTGTCTAATTTTTATCTGGATATTGCCAAAGATAGGCTCTACATCAGCGCCCCAGATAGCTTCCGCCGCCGTAGTTGTCAGACAGTTTTGGCGATCGCACTGGAAAATTTAGCACGAGCGATCGCGCCGGTTCTCTGTCATACGGCAGAAGATATCTGGCAATATCTCCCCTATCCCACACCTTACAAATCCGTGTTTGAAGCCGGGTGGGTGAAGTTAGAGGAGCATTGGCACGATCCAAAACTGGCAGGATGGCAACAACTGCGACAAATCCGCACTGAGGTGAATAAGGTGATGGAGCAAGCAAGGGCAGAAAAAATGATTGGATCTTCTCTGGAAGCCAAGGTATTACTTTATGTCCCGAATGCTGAGTTGCGCTCTTTACTGCAACCTTTGAACTTGAACTCAGCCCCCCATCCACCCTTCGGGAAGGCGAAGCGCCTACAGTCCTCAGCACTGGGTAATGGTGTGGATGAGCTGAGATACTTGTTTATCGCCTCACTCGTAGAGCTGGTGGATTCTCCGGAAGCGTTGCAAGGCTTAAAATACAGTTCGCAGACAGCAGCTTTATCGATTGGCGTAGATAAAGCAAACGGGGAAAAATGCGATCGCTGCTGGAACTACTCGGTTCATGTTAGCGAATCTGTCGAGCATCCCCTGTTGTGCGATCGCTGCATTCCCGCCTTAGCTGGTGAATTTTAGTTCACAAAAAACGACCGCCTTTCCCTCCGCCCTGCCATCACCTGCTTTTCGGCTCCCCTCCCTGCTTGCGGGGTGGGGTTAGGGGTGGGGTTCTTTTCTATGAGCAATTAGATGGATTCTTCAACATCCCATCGCGCCTAGAGAGTCAACGCTGATTAAATTTGCCCCAAATGCAGGAACTTTAAGATTTTGAGTAAAACTGGCTAATTTCTTAACAATTTCGCGCTCAAGAACCGGCGACTACAGAGGCAGAAACAATGAAATTATGTTTTTGAGTTTATTTCATCTGCCAAAAGGCATAAAAATTTATTAAGGCAGAAATGAAAATTCTGCTTGTAGCAATATTCATTAAAAAATTATCTTGCAAAAGCGAGTCAGATACAGGTATTGTCGTAGATCGTAGAAACCTGCTAGTGTAAGTTTCACCTAATCAGGGTCTATACCCGTCAGGGAGCATCAGGGAGCCTACCGCCACAATTTCTTTATCTCTTTAACAGTCCAGCAATGGGGTGTTTGACGTGAGTTAACTCTGAAGAATGAAATCCCTGCAACCTCTGTTGGGGCGTGTCTACGTGCCTCTAACAGCTATCCTAACGTGTTCGTTTGCCTTTGCCTTTGGGTCGTTGCCCGTGAGCGCGATTGAGATTTTGAATTCCGCCTCGGCTGCGGGTGACAATCTCCCTCCAGAAGGCGTGAAATCCAATGAAACTTCAGTAACAGCGGGTCAAGCGGCTCTAGAGCTGATCAAAACAGGCGATCGCGCCGCTGCGGAACCGGGCGACACCGTTGTTTATCGCTTGGCGTTGAAAAACACCGGCACAGCCGCCGCCAGCAATATCAGCATCACAGACACCCTGCCTGTGGGCTTACGGTATTTGCCAGAGTCCTTGCAAGCCTCGCTGACAACTGGCACCACTACCGCCCGAATCACTATACAACCCGCGATCGCGTCCAACCGGACAGTCACCTTTAAATTTCCCAAACTCGATCCGAATCAAACTCTGAACGTGGTTTATGCCGCCGTGGTAACGCCAGACGCCATTCGCGGTAACGGTAGAAATCAGGCTCAAGAAACCAGGAGCAACATTGCCAGCCATCAGTTGCGGATTCGACCCGGCATTTTGTCAGATTGCGGCACCCTCATAGGGCGAGTATTTGTCGATAAAAACTTTGACGGCGAACAGCAGCCAGGAGAGCCAGGATTGCCCAATGCCGTAATTTTCATGGATGACGGCAACCGCATCACCACCGATGCCAACGGTTTATTCTCACTCGCCAATGTCATCTCTGGCTATCGCACCGGCACGCTGGATTTAACCAGTCTACCGGGCTACACTCTAGCTCCCAACCAAAAATTTATTGAGCGCAATAGTCAGTCCCGCCTGGTGCAACTCGAACCGGGAGGATTAGTACGGATGAATTTCGGAGTGACACCCACCTATCGGGAGGGCCAGCAGTGATGAACCAGGCAAAAGGCAAAAAGCAGCCGCCAAAAGAAGGGATTTTGACGTATTTCTCGTTCTTTTTACTTTTTACTTTTTATTTCTTACTTCCTCGCTCTGCGAAGGCGAATGAACTGTCTGCACCACCTCAAGGCAAACTGGCAGAAGATTCCGAGTTTGCAATTAAAAATTCCACAACCCTCCCTGCAATCGAGCAGACGGCTGTCCCAGAGACGACACCAGAGAATTCAGAAGTCCTAGACGCAAATTCTGAATTCGCTGTCCAAGATTCAGCAGAAATTCTAGATTTAACTCAAAATACTGTACCGACAGCTTCACCCTTCCCTTCAGTAGAGAAAGCAGTAGGGGCGGCAAAACCAGCAACATCAGCGCCCAGCCTCGTAGCGCCTCAAAATACCGCACCGACGGCTTCACCCCTCCCCGAACTTCGGGAACAGGTTGGGTCAGCCCCTAAGAACTCGACAACGACCGTACCAACCGCCAGCGATGATCTGAGAGCGATCGCTCAAACGAATGCCCAGCAGCCTCCTCGGTTAAACTCAGATGCGATTCTGGCACCTACCGAAGTTCGGATTCTGACCCCTGAAAGTGGAGTACTGGGCGAGCCTTCTACTAACCTCGTCGTCCAGTACCACACCCAAGCTCAGGTACAAGTCAGGGTCAACAAAAAACCACTGGATGCCAAAACACCCACACAGATAGAGCGAGACGAAGCCCAAAACATCATCACTCAGGTTTGGTACAACGTCCCTCTAGAGAAGGGCGAGAACACAATTACAGTGCAAGCGAATAACGGCACGTCGGTAAGTGTCAAGCTAACTGTAAAAAAGACAACTGCCCAAACCTTAGAAATTGCGCCGGTTAGTGATGCCCGGATTCCCGCTGATGGGCGAAGTCTCATGGCCCTGGCGGGGAGAATCACGAATGACAATGGCGAATTAATCCGCGAAGACACAGTCGTAACTTTAACCACTAGCGCCGGTAAGTTTGTCGGTGCTGACGAGGACAAAGATCGAGCCGGATTTCAGGTGATTGCCAGAGGAGGACAATTTACCGCCCAACTGCAATCCAGCTTGGAAGCGCAGAGAGTCCGCATTCGAGCCGCTACAGAGGGTACTAGGTCAGAGGGCATCCGGGTTGGGAAAGACGGCTCACCTACACCGATTAACCAATCCCCAAACTCCAATCCCCTGTCTCCCAATCTGCAACAATATCCAATCCCCTCTAATACTCAATACCCGCCGGTACCTCCGACTGACCACCCAGTCGCTTATACCCAAGACGAAATATCTGCTAACACCCTAGAAACTTATACCCAGGTAGAATTCATCACCAATCTGCGCCCTTCCTTAGTTTCGGGCGTGGTGAATCTGCGGATTGGCCCGTCAGGCACAAATTTCTGGGGACCGCGCCGGGAGTTTCTCAATCCGGATACGATTGACGATGGCACCAATATCGATTTGAGTGCTGCGGTTTTCGCTACGGGTAAGGTGGGGGAGTGGCTGCTGACGGGGGCATATAATAGCGCTCGTCCGCTCAATCAAACTTGCGATGGCATCACCACCCTGTTCCGGGGACCGCAATTCTGCGAGCAACAATATCCGGTCTATGGGGATAGCTCCACTGTTGATTATCTAACCCCTTCAAAAGACAGCTTGTATTTCCGTCTGGAACGCACTTCCCCTGTTTTTGGTGCCGAACCAGACTACGTGATGTGGGGAGATTACAGCACTACCGAATTCGCCCGCGCCTCCCAGCTATTTAGCGCCACTTCTCGGCAGTTACACGGGTTTAAGGGCAACTATAACCTGGGCAATCTGCAAATCACTGCTCTCTATAGCCCGGATGTCGAGGGATTTCAGAGAGATACTGTTGCTCCTAATGGCACCAGTGGCTATTACTTTTTGTCGCGTCGGCTGCTGATTCCGGGTAGTGAGAGTGTTTTCTTAGAAACAGAAGAAATTAATCGTCCGGGAACGGTGACATCGCGCAAACCCCTGGTTCGCGGGCCTGACTACGAAATTGACTACGACCGGGGGACGCTGCTATTTCGTCGTCCCATCTTCGCGACGCGATTTGACCCGTTTGGCGTGACTCAGGTGCAGCGAATTGTGGTCACTTATCAGCATGAAGGTGTTGATAGCGAAGAGACAAATATTTATGCGGGGCGGGCGCAGTATAACTTTTCGCAAGAGTTGAGTCGCCAAGCCTGGGTTGGAGCTAGCTATTTCCGGCAAGATGAGGGGTTGCAGGATTTTGAGCTATTGGGTGTAGATTTCCTGTTCCCACTAGGGAATAGCGGTCAAATTGTGGGGGAATATGCCCGCTCAGCGCATAATTCTCCTTTTAATGGGGATGTGAACGGCAATGCTTATCGACTGGAAGCGTATGGAGCTTTAGCTAAGAGTATTCTCGCCCGCGCTTATTACCGTTCTGTGGAAGAAAATTTTTCTAATAATGCGACGACCAGTTTTACGCCCGGTCAGACGAGATACGGCGCGAACGTTGCCGCCCAACTCTTCAAAACCACGCTGCTAACTGCTAGCTACGACCACGAGGTGAATTTCGGGACTGCGCCCTTAGAGCGGGTTAACTTTTTCGATATTTTTAACCCTCAACCCCAACCTACACCTGGAGAGAGAGTCGATAATTCTCTGACCACGATTCGCGCTGGAGTTCTGCAAAAGTTTGGGGCTTCAGACCTCAGCTTAGAATACGTCAATCGCTCTCGCGACGACCGGATTGGCGACACCTTTGATAGCTCCGCCAGCCAAATTGTCTCTCGCCTGAATGTTGCCTTAAGTGATGCGCTGACGTTTCGGGCACAAAATGAACTGAATTTGGGTAATAGCGGCGACGCCCTTTATCCCGACCGTACCACTTTCGGGCTGGACTGGGCAGCGCTCCCTGGCGTTACTATGCGACTTGCCCACCAATTTGCAGACACCAGGGTATTTGGTCGCAATTCCATCACTAGCCTAGACACGCTGGTAGAGCAGAAGTTGGGCGAAAACACTGCTATCAGTGGGCGCTACTCAATCATCAGCGGCTTCAACAGCATCACGGGGCAGGGGGCGGTCGGTCTAAACCACCGGATTGTGCTTGCCCCAGGATTGCGAGTTCATCTAGGTTACGAGCATATCTTTAGCAACCTGTTTAGCCGTACTGCTGCTGGGCCGCGATTTGAACAGCCCTACGCCACGGGGCAGAGTGCCTCTGCCTTAGGACTCAGCGGTGGCGATGCCTATAGTGTTGGGGTGGAATATACTGACAATCCCAATTTCCAAGCATCTGCCCGCTTCGAGCATCGTAATGGCTCTGGTGGCAGTAACACTGTGATTTCTGGCACTGCTGCCGGTAAACTTTCTCCCGCCCTGACTGCCTTGGTGCGTTATCAACAAGCCAGTGCTTCTAACCAGTTGTTATACGCCTTGGGAGACACGATGAATGTCAAGCTGGGCATGGCTTATCGCAATCCCAACTCTGACAAGTGGAACGGCTTGTTGAGTTATGAATATCGCCGCAACCCCTCGACGATTCCAGAGACATTGCTGCTGGGCAGTGGCACGGGTTACAGAGATCACATCATCGCTGCTGAGGCGATTTATGCTCCTTCCTGGCAGTGGGAATTTTATGGCAAGTATGCCATGCGGAACAGCACCACCGATTTAGCCAATAACTTCAGCAACTCTTCGACTGTATTTCTGGCACAGTTGCGGACGACGTACCGGCTGGGATATCGCTGGGATGTGGCGGGGGAAGCTCGCTGGATTGGGCAACCCGACACGGATTTTAATGAAACAGGCTTCGCTCTAGAGGCGGGTTATTATGTGACGCCAGACTTGCGAGCTTCGCTGGGATATAGCTTTGGCAGTGTAGATGACCGCGATTTTAGCGGCTATCGGTCGGAGGGTGGCGTTTATTTTGGCTTAACGCTGAAGGTAAATGAACTATTCGGCGGCTTCGGGCGACAAAAAGTGTCACCGCCTCAGCAGCAAGAATCCCAGGTGCAACCAGTAGCGGTAGAGAGGTAATGGGGAATGGGAAATGGGTAATTGGTAATGGGTAATCGGTAAAGAATGACCAATTATCAATCACTAATAACTAATCATTAATGACTACAGATGAACGCTAAAAAATTTCTCCTTTTACCTTTCGTTTTTTTACTGTTGCCTTTTTCTGCAACTGCTCAGACAGAAAATTTAAAAGTCGTTGTTAATAGCAACCAGGATGGAGCAGTTAATCCAGATGATGCCTTGACGCTGCGGGAAGCGATTGAGATTGTCAATGGTACATTACCTTTAGATCGTCTCAGTCGTGCCGAACAAAGCCTGGTTTCAAGTAATGTTGGTACGACGCTGATTGCTTTTAATTTGCCGCCAACAGATACCACCATCCGCCTCGTTGATGTGTTGCCACCATTGGCTCGTCCGGGATTAATCGTCGATGGTACAACTCAACCAGGGTATGATGCCGAAGAGACTGCAACTGTCGAGATTGCAATTCCGATTCCGGTAGTGACAATTACTCCCGCCGCTTCTCAAGAAGTCTTCCGTGGCTTAACAGTTGTTGCTGATGGGGTGACAATTCGCGGATTAAGCCTCTACGGTTTTACCTCCCGCCATCGCGCCACTGCTACCTTGCCACCCGCAGATATTTTTATCGATAATCCTCAGTCTGCTGCGATTAGGGGAGCCGCGAATGGTCAAAAGTTAACGGAGAATCGGGAAGGCAAACCATCACCCATTTCCAATTCCCCAAAAAATGTAGTAATTGAAAACAACTGGTTAGGGATTCCGCCCGATCAAAGTGTGCCGCAGCAAACTTCGGCATTTGGGGTATTTGTATTTAACAGCTTGGGGACAACTATCCAACGAAACCGGATTGCTAACCACGATGGCAGCGGGATTATTACCTCTGTCCAAGCTGAGAATTTGCAGGTGACAGAAAACATTATTGTTGGCAACGGGATTGCTGGAATGCCCGATGCGATTCGCTTAGAAGGAATGATTGATAAGACGCAGGTTAGCGCCAACTTGATTTGCGGCAACGATGGCAGTGGCGTCTTTTTATTTAAACCCCAAGGTGCGGCGCAGATTAATAATAACCGAATTGTTTATAACGGTCGTCGCTTGCGTCGGGCAGCAGTTTACCTGATGGGGAACGATCACCAGGTGATCGAGAACCAAATCGGTCATCAAACAGGACCGGGTGTAGTGGTTGCATCTTATCCCAAGAGCGATCGCAATATCATTCAATCCAATCGCTTCTTCAATTTAGTCGGTTTGAGCATTGACTTAATCGCTCAACAAAATACGGGTGTCCAAGATTACCAACGAGGAGATGGTCCAAATCCTCCCCGGAATTCGCCCAATCGTCGCTTGGATACGGCTAACTCAGCGATTAATGCCCCCCAGTTCATTAGCCGCGAATTTTTTGTAGTGGGTAATAAAACGAATCTGTATGGAACTGCCGATCCGGGTTCTCAGGTGACAATTTATCGAGTGGAGGAAAATACCGAGACGCCCTATGGTGCTTTAAGGGAACCGCTGACAACGGTTACAGCGGATGACCGGGGAAAATTTAGCCTCACGCTCGATATCAATAATTTGGTACCGGGAGATAGAGTCAGCGCGATCGCGACAAATCCCAAGTATGGTACCTCCGAACCCGCCACGAATGCCTTAATTTCATCAATAGTCGGTGGTAAACAACCACAGACAACGAATAACCCAGAACCATCGACAATTCCTGAATGTACCACCGCACCCGATCCGCCAGTAGTACAGGTGCCGCCGGAAGAACCGCCGCCAGAACCCATCCGCATCCAGGTGCCAACTAACGTCCACTTTGCCCTCGACAAAGCCACGATTAGCCCAGAAAGTGCCAGAGTTCTCGATCGAATTGCCGAAGTTTTACAAGCAAATCCCCCTATCGTGATTGAGCTTCGGGGTCACACCGACCCCCGTGCCAGCGATGCTTATAATCTTGACTTATCAAATCGGCGAGCGATCGCAGTGAGAAATTATTTACTGCGTCAAGGCATTGCCCCAGAACGCATGACAATTCGCGCCTTGGGTGAATCTCAACCGCGAGTAACTGGAAGAAATCGTCTGGATTATGCCCGTAATCGTCGGGTCGAATTTATCTTCAAAGATGCTAGAGGTCTAGAACTCTTTGTCCAAGAAGAAGATTTGCAGTTGGAGTAGGAATCGTTACCAATCCATCTCTCTTCCGCCATCAACCCGTTATCTGTTCCCTCCCATCTTGATGTCTTCACCCCTAGCGAGAGAAAGCAGAGTGAGTTCGCCGTTAAAATCCCAAAACTTGGAAAAAATTAGCGCTTCCGCTAGCCGCTGGAGTTGTCGCTTCGGCAGCCTTGCCCTATCCATCTGTGCGATTAGCTGTTGGACTCAAGCGGCATCGGCTGAAGGCAGTCGGGAACTGACCAACAACACTGGCGATCGCCCCTTCTTGGAATATCGAAACGATACGACGGGAGGTATTGCACGTCGAACCACAATTAGGGTTTTCGCTAAACAAGGCGAGACGATTAATCTTGGCTCCAGTGCTATGGCTTACGGTCTTGGGGGTGGTCAGGGCAATATCCGGTTTCGGCAACCGAATGGTTCTCAGTCTCAGTGTAGTGTCTCGGCTCCCGGAACTGGTTTTATTCCTAACCGTGCCGCAGAAAAAGCTGGTTCTGGAGTTGGCTACGCCCCCTGCACAATTAACGTCGCATCTGGTCAAGATGGCGTCTGGGAAATTGACTTCATCAGTCCAATTTCCGCTAGTACTACTGACCCACCTGCCATCAATGCTGATGCTGACTGGAATCAACCCAAGAATGTCAGTTACGTCAGCGCTTGGGATGTCACGGTGCGGAGTAGTAGTGGTGAAGCTATTCCTGGTCGCGCCTACGCTAATTATTTGCCGTTGAACATGGGAGGCATTGGGCGAAGTCTCCAATCCCAAGCTTTTGTTCTGACCAGGGAAGGCTATCAGTACCTAATCAAACTAAAGGGTCTCGACCCCTTTGGATTTATCTTCTTTGCTAATAACAAAGGTTTTACAGCCAATCCAAACGGCGATCCCGTTTACAAATCTGTTCTACTGGCAGGAAGTAATATATACAACCCGGATCAGCCAGATTTTGGGACGGATGTTACTTATAAAATTTTCTTTAATAAGCCCAACAATGACCTGCCACTATCTGCACCTATAAATCCAGCTAGTGCGCCTCAAGCGACTCCTAATTCCGTTTGGCTGCTGACGCCAGCCGTTGCACCCCCAACTCCCACTGATTTTAAATTTAAGGGCACAGAAGGGACTGACGGGCAAGCGGGTACGACTACGCCATTGGGAGGTAATTTTAGCTTTAACACCCCGGCATCGGGCAGTTATCAGATTATTCTCGATCTCAACCAAGACAAGATATACGGCAATGCAAACGATCGCGTACTCGTAGGAACCGCAGATGTTGGGTTAAACACTGTACCTTGGGATGGCTTAGATGCGAATGAAGCGACTATCCCTGCTAGTAGTATCGCTTACGGCGCACAAATCTTACTCAGTGCGGGTGAAATTCATTTTCCATTGCTAGATCCTGAAAACAACCCAGGTGGTCTAATCATCCAACGACTCAATGAGCCAGCTTCGGCAACGTTACCGACTCCCAATCCGTTTACCGTTTACTATAACGACAAGCCTTTAATACCACAGAATCAACAGCCTCCCCCCGAAGCACCCGACCCATTGGATGCTCTAGGAGGAATTTCCAGTAGCAATGGTGCTCATGTGTTTCCAGGCTCTAGTGAGCAAGGTTTTGGTAATAACAGAGGTATTGATACCTGGACGTATTACCCATCTACACTCACCGACCTTGCTCAAGGCATCACCATATCAGAAGCCGATTTGCAGATTCAAAAAACGCTGGTGACGAACCCAGTGGTTGCAGGCAGCCCTGTCACCTACACTCTCGCCGTTACAAACAACGGCCCTTCTAATGTAACTGGAGCAACGGTGACAGACAACGTCCCATCTCAAATTACTGGAGTCACTTGGACTTGCGCCATTACTACGGGGACTGGTAGTTGCGGACAAGCTAGCGGTACGGGAAATGCTATTAATACTACAGTCAATCTCAACAACGCAGCTGTTGCTACCTATACCGTAACAGGTGCCATCTCTCCCATCGCTCCATCTGAGCCATTGAGCAACACGGCAACGGTTACGCGACCGAATGATGTGACCGACCCCAATCCCAACAACAACACATCAAGCACTACGACTACCATTCAACCTAACCCAGTTACGCCTACTGGCATCAAATCAGTTCGTCTAACCACAGATGCAGATGCTAGCGGCTCTGTGACGACTGGAGATACGGTTGAATTTACAATTATTTATGTCAATAATTCCCCTACCTCTGTCACTAACTTCCTAGCGACCGACAGCATTGATACCAGTAAATTGAGCTTTGTTGCTGGCAGTTATAGCTTTACAGCCTCCGGTACGGGGACAACGGTGACACAGAATCCCAACTACAACGGTACAACTGACCCGAACCTTACCAACTCGACAACCTTGGGAACGTTGAGTGGAAATGGTGGTCGGGTGGTCATCAAGTTCCAGACAATTATTACGGCGGCTGCTGGCGTGCAGATTAGCAACCAAGCTGTTGCCACATCCACAGGTGGCACCGTTAACTCGTCGGTTACAGATGCCATTCAAGGGAATGGCGACTTGCCTCAAATTGTAGATGACGGAATTGATCAAGGGAACCTTCCGAATACTGGGGATGATGACCCGACTGTGCTAATTGTCGCTTCACCTGGGCGATCGAGTTTGCGTTTGGTAAAGCGAATTACATCTGTGACTAGAAACGGTGCGCCGCTGAGTGGGATTAACTTCAATAGTTTTGTAGATGACCCAAATAGCGACAATGACAATGCATCTGGCTGGTCGCAACTGTCGCCGGTGGGAGTTCCTAATATAGCGGCTGAAACAGCTTTGAGAAGCGGCGACGAAGTCGAGTACACCATTTATTTTCTCTCTGATGGCACGGCTCCCGCCAACAATGTCAGATTCTGCGATCCAATTCCCACAGGGACATCGTTTATCGCCGACAGTTTTGGTTCGGGTACGGGAATTTCGGTGAATCGCGTTGGGACAATTGCTTCCCGGACTAACGTTTCAGATGCAGATGAAGGGACATTTTTCTCGCCGCTTGCTCCTTTGCCTGCGGGAAATGCTTGCTCTAACCAAAATAATGCTGATGGGGCAGTAATTGTGAATCTGGGTAATATTTCTAATGCAACGAGTAGCAACTATGGTTTTACCCGCTTCCGCGTCAAAATTAACTGATGTGTACTGGCTATGTTTTTACAAGCTTGAGGGTGTTTTAACCTAGTTGATTTAACAACAGTACAAATGAGAAAAAAGTATGACAAAACACCCACTTCCCCAACTAGCTCCATGTTTTTATATGTAACGACAGATGCAACTGCTTTTAGAACAAATTGGCGTTTTGATTGCTTGAACGCTCCTCGGCGCAGCTGACTCGTTCGGCAGAATAAAATAATCACTTTTTGCGATGATTGTCAAGTATTTAAACTAAAGGGAGCAGAGAAGGCGATCGCGCGACTGCCTTCTCTGTTTAAACACACATCAACCTATAGAGATATCTACGCCATTAATGCAATAATTCTGTATTTCCAAGTAATTTCTTCTTAAAAACTATAATTATGCAGACGTTATTCAAGCACTCTCAGGAAGCGCAAGGACGGAAAATAGAGGATAAAAGAAACTTCTCTTCCTTATATGACCCTCTTTCATTTCTCTTCCCAAGCATCACTTTAGTTGCAACTTTAGTCTGTTACTCTACTTGTGCCCAAGCTCAAACAACTCTGCCATCTACACCAGGACTCAACTTTCAAACAAGTGGCCGATCTCGCGGTCCTGGTGTTGGGGACTGGTACACCACCGCAACCAGCGCCAGCACCGATAGGGTTCACCGCTTCTTTATCAGCATTACCGAAGCTGATATAGCCGCAGCAGGTCCCGGAGGCATTGTTATTAGTGTCAATGACGCAGAGAGTAACGGGACACTACCAGATGAAGTAAGTGGCACACCTGACCCCACCCGCTTTGAGTTATTTGGTCCGACTGGGGCACTACCGATCAACAGTCAAACAGTACCATCAGGCTCAGCCAATGGCACAACCGTCACCTTTCCAGCCATAACCACACCTGGCATCTACCAGGTTACGAGCGTGACGGGTGCAGGCCCAATCTCTGGGAATTTCACGGCGACTCTGAATAACGATGATAATGGCTTTTCTATTGTTGTCCCTATTTCCGAAGTGCTAATTGGTCAGTTTCAAGGCACTTTCCAGAAGGACGCGGGTGCCACTCAAAACCTTCCATTCTTTTTTCTGGTTGGACCTGGAACTAACAGCCTGTTTTTGCGAAACTTTGACCTGGATAGTAATGGAAATATAGGGATAAGTTATATCCGCCCAAATGGTGCAACTACGGCAGGTACTGTATCAGACGGTGGTATTTGGAATAGTGTCGGCGGCGATTTGAACAACGGGGGAGATACAATCGCCTCATTAAATGCGATCGCTGATGCTGGAAGGTGGGGGCTGACAATCACAAATTTCAATATTAATAACCAAAGTCTTCTTGAAGCGAATAATGGCAATGGAAGCCGTCTGCCTCTATTCGATCAGCCTCCCCAAAAAGCAGGTAACTTCACAATTACGCAAAACACTACACTGGCAACCACAATTGGCAACGAAGTTTGTCACCCGTTTACGGTTACAAATAACTTTTTTACCACTGATATTATTAACCTAACGCTTTCAGGCACCGATCCGAAGTACACGGTGCAATTGCGAAATGCTGCCGGTACGACTGTTCTTCCAGATACCGATGGCGATGGAAATTTGGACACGGGAATTTTGCAGCCAGGAGAAAGCAAAGTTTTTACTTTGTGTGTAACTCCTAATCCTGGGGCACCTCCTCAGGATGTTACAAGAATTAGTGGAGTTTCTTTTATAGATCAAAAGGTACGCCAGCAAGCTGGTAATGAACCGCCGACTCCACAATTTGTTGATAAAACTACGACTATTCCCACTCCACCCGTCGTCACTGGTACAAAATCCGTTGCTCTGGCAACAGATGCAGATGGGACGAGTTCGGTGACACCGGGCGATCGCGTCCGCTATACAATTATCTATACAAATACGGGGTCGGGTGCCGCCAACGAGTTCCAAATTACAGACGCCTTACCTACTGGACTGACCCTGGCTGCAACACCCACCGTCACTGTTGCTGGAACGGGCACCAGTGCCGCTGTTAATCCAGCTTATAACGGTGCTGGAACCAATACCTTACTAGCTGCTGGAGCCGTCTTAGCACCTAATGGCACTATCACCGTTACCGTGGATGCTACCGTTGGCAGTGGAGTGACTGGCAACTTATTCAACCAAGCTACTGCCACTTCTCCTACCCCTGGCTTCCCACCCGGAGGAGTCCCCACCGATGCTAATACTCCATCAGGCAGCATTAGCCAAACGCCCTACGGCGATACTGGCCCTGCCGACAAGACTGGATTGACCATTGGCTTAGTCCCCGTCCCTGTCCCTACCGCCACTAAATCCGTCCGCTTTGTGAGTGACAACGATGGCACAACCACACTTACCATCGGTGATGACGTTCAATACACCATCATTGTTAGCAATCCCACATCCAGTCTGATTAATGACTTAGTCATCAGCGACGTTATTCCCACACAGTTGCTGGTGCTGCGGAATACCGTTACTGTAGACGCTGGTTTTGCCCTTGCCGCTAGTCTCCCTGGCAGTAACTTCAACGGTACGGGCACTCCTGTGCCTTTCACCCAACCAGGAACCCTAGCCCCTGGTGCCACCGTTACTCTCAAGTTTAACGCCCGTCTCAGACCAGGGGCGGCTAATCCGATTACTAACCAAGGGAGAGTGAACTTTGCCGGAGATAATGGCAATCCTATACTCACAGATGCCAGTGACTCTACAAACCCCACGCAACCTGGTTCTGGAACTAATCCGGGCTATCCCAGTAATATTGGTTCTGGCGGCAATGTGAACCAACCCAATCAAAGCGGTGCTGACCCCAACATTCTTAACTTTGTCAATCCTGTCTCACCCAGCGGTTCCAAATCTGTCCGTCTGTTTACCGATACTGATAGCAGTGGTACTGTCACGACAGGTGATGTAATTGAATACACCATCACCTACATCAACACCACTCCCAATATTGTTGTCAACAACTTCCTGGCCACTGACAGCATCGACACCAGCAAGTTGAGTTTTGTCCCAGGGAGTTATAGCTTTACGTCTTCTGGAACTGGGACAACAATTACGGGGAACTCTAGCTACAACGGTACCACCGACACGAACCTTACCAATCCCACCACTAAAGGTCAACTAAGTGCAGGTGGTGGCAAGGTGACGATCAAGTTCCGTGCTACGGTGACGGCGACGACTGGCGTGCAGATTATCAACCAAGCTAGAGCCACATCGACAGGTGGAACGGTCAATAACTCTGTGACAGATGGGGTTGCAGGATCTAATGACTTGCCGCAGGAGTTGGATGATGGGATTAATCAGGGCAACCTGGGAGATACTGGGGATGATGACCCAACTGTGGTAAGTGTCGTTGCTTCTGGAGTACCGCGTCTGCGTTTGGTGAAGCGAATTACCAATGCAACGAGAAATGGCGTTCCGATTAGCGGGATTAATTTTGGTAGCTTTGTAAATAACCAAAATGACCCGAATGATGATGCTTCGGGCTTTTCTCAACTGTCGCCAGTGGGCGTGAGTAAGTTAGGATCAGAAACGCCTTTGGCAAGCGGTGATGAGGTGGACTACACTATCTATTTCCTATCTGATGGAACTGCCCCAGTCAACAACGTCAGATTCTGCGATGCGATTCCATCGGGGACAACGTTTATCGCCGATAGTTTTGGGTCAGGTAGCGGGATTTCGGTGAATCAAGCAGGAACAGTGACTGCCAAAACGAATACTTCAGATACAGATGCTGGGACATTTTTCTCGCCGCTAGCTCCATTACCTACGGGGAACGCTTGCTCTAACCAAACCAATCCCGACGGGGCAGTTATCCTAAATTTAGGCACTGTTTCTAATACGGCTGGTAGTAATTTTGGCTTTATCCGTTTCCGGGTCAAAATCAACTAATGAGTTATTAGTTATTAGTCATTACTTGTTAGTTCCGCGTCAGTTGCGGCGTTGGCACATTCATTGTTTAAGCTAATGACAAATAACTAAACTAATGACTAATGACTGATGACAAGCGATATCTAATTTTTTACAAGCCTTATGGCGTCTTGACTCAGTTTACGGACAACAGTCCAACTGAGCAGAAACGCAGCACGCTGAAAGATTACATCCTTGTTCCCTCGGTTTATCCGGTGGGTCGATTAGATTGGGATAGTGAAGGATTGCTGCTGTTGACGAATGATGGGCAAATGCAGCATCGCTTGAGCAATCCTCGCTTTGGACATCCCCGGACTTATTGGGTGCAGGTGGAACGGATTCCGGATGAAGAGGCGCAAAGACGTTTGCGCGAAGGCGTGGTGATTCAAGATTACCGGACGCGACAGGCTTTGGCGCAGTTATTACCCGATGAACCACTGCTACCGCCTCGCAATCCACCGATTCGCTTTCGCAAGAATGTGCCGACAGCATGGCTGGAGATGACTTTGACGGAGGGTCGGAACCGGCAGGTGCGGCGGATGACGGCGGCGGTAGGGTTTCCGACGCTGCGGCTGGTGCGAGTTGCTCTAGCTCACCTGCATCTTGTGGGTCTGGAACCCGGACAGTGGCGCGATCTAACTCCAATTGAGTTAGAACTATTAAAGAAGCTGTGTCAAACTGATGCTAGTCGCATAAATAGTTACGAGTGGCGATCGCTCGGTGGATAGCGATCGCGTAGTGTAGACGTAGCACGAATCATTGAGGGTGCAAGACGTGCGTATGGCTTCCCCGTCTGCTAACGCTGACCTTAAGACTTCTACCTGTCGAAGTTGGAAGCTTCGATTGTGACGTGGCAAACTAGATCGCAGTTACTTTGTCTCCCTTAAATCAAAATACCACACGGGAATCGAGGAAGTTCCGCCATGCTTGTCTGTCCCCAGTGTCAGTTTGAAAATCCCAATACCAACAAGTTTTGTCAAAAATGTGGAACTTCCCTAACCCACAAAGTTTGTTCTGAATGCACAACTCAAGTGCCATTCAATCTCGTAAATTGTCCCAATTGTGGTGCCACGACGGGAACGGTGTGGTGGGCGATTCTCTCGAAAGATTCAAACTCGCAACTCGCCGCAGTCGCCTCTCCCACGCTTGGGTCGGAAGCAGCAACAGCTGATTCTAGCGAGAATATGGGAGTTGCAGATATCGACCTGGCTGAAACAACACAGCCGGTAACGGCTGCGGCTTCAGACGCGGCTACAATGCCAGCAGACGTTGCATCTGAGCCAGACGGGGCAACTGTACCCTTGCCGACCGCTTCAGGGGTCGAGGAGTTGCAGGCAACCTCTGTACCAGAGGAAAACACTTTGTCAGCAGATTCTCAAGCTTCTGCCATGTCACCATCCGCTTCTGTCTCATCAACAGATGTCGAGACTCCAATGGCGGAGAACGAATTAATCGCCTCAAGTTCGGCTGCGGAGACTTCGACAGAGACAACCCGTGAAAATAGCAGTAGTGGGGACATCCAAGTAACACCACAGGTTGTATATTTAGACCCCCAGCAGCGTTATCAATTGCTAGACTCTCTGCCAAGCAATGCGGACAGCGCTGAGGTGATGGTGAGAGTTTTAGACTGCCAGCCGTTCCAAAAAGCTCCGCTGACAGCCATCATGGAGCAACTACAAGGTGCTGAAGCAGTAAATGCGGCGAGTAACTCAGAAACGATGTCTGCTGCGGCCCAATCGGTCAAAAACCGGACTTTTATTGACCAGACTCTAAATGTAAACTCGTTAGCCGCCAAAAGTATTCCCAACATTGCCCAAGCATATTTGGATTTACAGAATAAGTTGTACCCGACCCTGCCAGCTATTCACGATGCATGGCAGCAGGACCGAACTTCCGTTTTGCTGCTAGAAGACCGTTCCCAGTGGCCTTTGCTCAATGACCTGAGCAATTATGCTCAAATTCCGCTGTTGCAGATTTTGTACTGGCTAGATGAAATGGCAAAATTGTGGGTAGCGCTAGAACCCTGGCAGATGCGTCAGAGTCTGCTGGAGTTATCAAATCTGCGCGTGGATGAGGATCAAACACTGTGCCTGCAACGCTTGTATAGAGAGCCAGCCAACGCAACGCTGTCACTGCAAAATTTGGGGCAAGTGTGGCAAGGATTATTTGACCTATCAGGGCGATCGCAATTAGATTCTCTGGATCAACTCTTGGGCAATCTGCAAAGCGGGAAGATTCAAACCCCCTTAGACCTGCAATCGCAGCTAAAGGCGATCGCTCAAGAACAAGAAGATTCTCAACCCTCCAAAACTCGGATTCAGCCACCCCTCACCTCAGAGGATTCCATCCCTGACACCAGCGAGGGCGATGATATGCCCACGATCATCCTGCCGATGCAGTTGCTCAGTCTCGACGATGCTGGTTGCACGGATATCGGGCGGCAACGGGAACACAATGAGGACAACTTCGGCATTAACACGGAAGTTAAAAAGCAGGAAACTCCATTAGGTCGAACCGTCCAAGCACGGGGGATCTATATTCTCTGCGACGGCATGGGAGGACACGCTGGGGGCGAAGTGGCAAGTGTGATGGCGGTGGATACTGTCAGGCGCTATTTCCAAGACAATTGGCAAAACCATTTACCAACAGAAGACCGCATTCGGGAGGCAGTGCTTTTAGCCAATAAAGCAATTTTTGATATTAACCAACACCACGAACGTTCTGGCCCTGGACGAATGGGGACTACCCTCGTCATGGTTTTGATTGAGGATACTAAGGTAGCGATCGCTCATGTCGGGGATAGTCGCCTGTATCGTCTCAGCCGTAAACGAGGTTTAGAACAAATTACTATCGATCACGAAGTCGGTCAACGGGAAATCCAGCGAGGGGTAGAACCTTCAGTTGCCTACTCCCGCCCCGATGCCTACCAGCTAACCCAAGCTTTGGGACCGCGAGACGAGAATTTTGTCCGTCCTGATATCCAATTTTTGGAACTCAATGAAGATACTTTACTGCTTTTGTGTTCCGATGGTTTATCAGACAATGACCTCATAGAAACTCACTGGCAAACTCACCTTTTGCCTCTGTTGAGTTCTAGAGCCAACCTGGATCAGGGTCTTTTGCAACTCATTGACCTCGCCAATCAGCACAACGGTCACGATAACATCACAGCAGTGGTTATCCGCGCGAAAGTGCGACCCAACCTGGATCAACATCAGATGTTTTAAAAGTTTTGAATTTTGAGTTTTGAGTTTTGAATTCAAACTTAAAACTCAAAACTCAAAACTAATAACTCAAAACTATTATGGTTACGCTGACCCTTCTCGATCCATCGTCTACCTCTCCGCAGCAGTGGAACTTCCCAAGAGCATCCACGATTCGGATTGGTCGCGCCCCTGATAATGACGTAGTTCTTAACGATGGTATGGTTTCCAGGCACCATCTGGAACTTCGGAGAGTAGGCAACTCATCCAGTAGCAACGGAGGCACCCCATCCGTGCAATGGTTGCTGGTCAATCAAGGCACGAATGGCACCTTTGTCAATGGCATCTTGGTTTCCCAGGGAGTGGTATCGGATGATTCCCTCATCCAGCTGGCGCGAGGAGGGCCGGTACTGAAATTCCAAAGCAGCCAAGAGGAGCCAGCAACTCTCTCTCAGAAGCCCGGAGAAAGGGCACACAGTAGTCCGCTCCCACAGCCAGCAGCCAGTTCTGAAGCAGCTTGTTCTCACGCCGGAAATCCGCTGGGTAACTTGTTCTGCATCCACTGCGGGCAACCTCTGGTAAAGATACATCGCCACATCCGTCAGTATCAGGTGTTGCGGACGCTGGGACAAGGAGGAATGGGCACCACTTATCTTGCCTGGGACCCCGAACGTCCGCGCGGGGCGGCTCTAGTGGTGCTAAAGGAAATGAATGCCGATATGGCACAAAATTCCAAAGCTAGAGAACTCTTTGAACGAGAGGCTCGCACCCTCAAGACGCTGCATCATTCAGGAATTCCGCAGTATTATGACTTTTTTGTGGAGGGTGGCAAGAAATACCTGGCAATGGAGCTGATCCAAGGAGAGGATTTAGAAAAGCGCATCTATCTAAAGGGACCAGTACACCTCAAGCAGGCGATTGAGTGGATGATTCAAGCCTGCGACATCTTGGGCTATATCCATAGTCAAGACCCGCCCCTCATCCACCGGGACATTAAACCGGCAAATTTGATGGTGCGCTTTCGGGACAATCAGGTGGTGGTATTGGATTTTGGGGCAGTCAAAGAAATTGGCACGCCACCAGGGACACGCATTGGTGCCCCGGATTATAGCGCCCCAGAACAAGACCGGGGTCAGCCAGTGACGCAATCGGATTTATATGCGATTGGACCGACCCTGATTTTTCTGTTAAGTGGTGAAAGCCCCCAAAAGTTTTATAAACGACGGGGGATGGCTTACAGATTCAATGTTGAAGGGATGCCGACAATTACACCCCAACTGCGGATAGTGATTGAGAAAGTGACAGAACCCCGACCGAGCGATCGCTATCAAACGGCAAAGGAACTCTCTCAAGCTTTAACCGCCTGCCTTTAATCCTCGTCTTCCCAAGCTTCAACCGCCAGCAGTTCGCTGACTGGATCTTGCATGGTAAATCCAAATTCCAACAGTTCTTTTTTCCAGTAAGACCACTCATCTCCGTAGAGGAGAGCGATTTTCCAGAGTTTATCAGTGGGCTTGATAATATTCGATGTTACAAGTGAATGCATTTGACGCTGCATTTTCACCATTGGGTGAATTACTTGCTGAGTCATAGGGTCTAGAAATCAGTTTTGCAAATACTAGAAAGTAAAAAAGCTTCCCGCTTCTGATATTTAATGCGTAGAATTCTATGCGCTAGGGAAGCAATCCTTTATCCTTGTAGCGTATATTAGGGTATTCTGGCAAGTGTTTTGACGGCTTTTGTACGGAAATTACTACCGTCTCTTTCCCTGAGAGCCATTGGCAGTTCCCTCGCAACACAGACAGACAGTATCGCCTGCTGCAATCGGAAGCATATACTTGAGGCTGGGAGGATTGGGGTGATTTCTTTCTCCGCTGACCGAATTTCCCTCAAAACAATACAAATGAGTCACCGGGCACTGCTATTAGTGAATCCGAATGCTCGACGAGGTCAAGACGCCAGACGGCAAGCAGTTGAACAATTGCAACAACTGGGTTTTGAACTGGTGGAGGAAAAGAGTGAAAATCCCAAGCAGTTTTCTGAACTAATTCGGAAACACCGCCAACAGGTCGATTTGGTCATCATTGGGGGTGGAGATGGCAGTGTCAATGCGGCAGTGGAAGGATTGTTAGATACTGACTTACCCTTGGCAATTTTGCCTTTAGGCACCGCCAATAATCTGGCGAGAACCCTGAATATTCCCCAGTCGCTGCCAGAGGCTTGTCAAATCATTGCCAATGGTCAAATTCAGCGGATTGACTTGGGCTGGGTGAACGGGCAGTATTTTTTCAATATTGCCAGTCTGGGACTGAGTGCAGAAGTGAACCGCAGAGTTTCCAAAAGATTGAAGCGGCATTGGGGCGTTTTTGCTTACATTGCTACAGCAGTGCAAGTAATTGCGACTGCGCGACCCTTTTGGGTTGATATCCACTGGGAAGGTCAGTCTATCGAAGTAAAAACTTTGCAGATTACGGTGGGGAATGGTCGCTATTACGGCAGTGGCTTAGTGATTGCGGATGATGCCACCATTGACGACCAAAGGCTGGATCTGCATAGTTTGGAAATTAAGCATTGGTGGGAAACGCTGCCGTTGGTATTTGCTGCCTTGCGGGGGAAATCGGCGACAGGTAGGGGGGTGCGTACCATTCAGGGTAAAGACATTGAGTTATATACTCGAAGACCTTATCCAATTAATACCGATGGGGAAAGAACAACGGAGACGCCAGCCCGATTTCGAGTGATTCCGCAAGTTCTATCGGTTTTTGTGCCGTCATCTACCAAAAGGTAGGTAAATAGGGTGAGAGCGATCGCTTAAAAGTTATCTGGCGCTATGACGCGATCGCTTACTCTGGATCGATACCTAGCGATCGCAGTCGTTCAGCCAACCGTTCGGCGCGTTGTCGTTCTTGTTCTAGTTGCGTTTGAGCCTGTTGAGCTTGGGTTTGTGTTTGTTCTAGTTGCGTTTGTGCTTGTTGAGCTTGGGTTTGTGCTTGTTCTAGTTGCGTTTGTACCTGTTGAGCTTGCACTTGAGCTTGCTGAGCTTGAGCTTGAGCCTGTTGAGCTTGCACTTGAGCTTGCTGAGCGCGTTCTACTGCGAGTTTCGCGGCTTCCTCCGGGGTCGGGACGCTTGAGCCTTCTGGAGTAAAGTAGCGTAGCTGTCCCTGTTCTACGCCCATATACAAGCCTAGCTCCTCACACCAACGCCAGCCTGTCTCGTTCGGGGCAATTTCCTGATACCGATTTCCCTGCAACCTCCATCCTTCAAATTCCAGCGTATCTGGCGAAAACCAGAAATATTCCGGCGTGCGGAAGCGGTCTTGGTACAAATCTTTTTTCAACGTGCGGTCTGTCGTGGCGGTAGAAGTCGATAGCAACTCGATAATCAAATTGGGATACTTGCCATCTTCTTCCCACACCACCCAAGCATTGCGAGGACGTTTTTGGGTCTGCTTGACTAAGAAGAAATCGGGACCGCGAAAATCACGATTTCGCAGTTGTTGCCGACTAAAATAAATGGTGAGATTGGCACCGATAAAAAAATCCTCTCTTTCACGCCACAGCCATTCCAGACAAGTGACAAGCAACAGCAGTTGCATATAATGCAAAGAACTTTCCATTTCAGGCTCATCACTGTACAGTTGACTGGCATCAGGCATCATCGCATCTAGTTGCTGGGCAGTTATCGCAGTTTTCATTCGGGTTGAATTGCCTCTACATCGCATTGACTTAATTTTATTGTCAGGGATTTGGGATGCTTGACGCAAAGCGATCGCTTTCTCATCAGGAGTAAAGCGATCGCTTCCGTTAATGAATCAGAATTTACCACGTCAAAATACTCATCACCTCACCAGGATTAGAACCTGGTACAAGAGGACTCCACGCTCAAACTTGTGCAAAACCCTGGCTGAAGCTTTGAATGAGCTGATTGAGGATGAGGAACAGCCTGAGTAGCGATCTCTTAGGGGTGAGGTTTATAAGGAGGATGCGATCGCGTTCTGGTTTCGGAAATATTGCTACTTATCGGAATCTTATCAATATCAGTAGATATAGAGTCATAAGCAAAACATCTTCAACCAGCAAGGAAGGGCTTTAAAGTATGCAAGAAGCATTGCATACTTTAAGAGACGATTACCATCAAGCCAAATTAAACTTAATTAACGTGTTTTCCAGAAGCAGCAAAGAGACTTGCAAGAGTATTATAAGTTTATCGGTAAGTAGGTAACACCATTATCAAAAATGTGCTAAGCCTATGTTTAATTGCCTTAAAATATATTTCTTAACCTTTAAAAATTTGCAAGTTTTTAAAGGTTAAATATTATTCTTAAAAATCAAATCTATACAATAGAAACATGAATTATGATTAGATATCAATTTTTCCCTAAATCCATTAAAATAAATGAACAAAGCCAAGCAATTGTAGAATGTTTTCTCCGAGTAGAAGAACAAATAAAGTCACCTAACCATACTCTTTCAAGTAATCAAGTGTTGGATATATTGCGACCCTACCTATTAGCGGTTGAGATGCTAGTTGAAGCAGGTAAAGCAAGAGAACAGAAAATTCCTGTTCCAGTTTTGTTTGGATTAAACAATAAAGTTGATATATCTTTTGATGCTGATGCCTTAAGTAAAGATGGCAAAATAGTTTTAGAAATTGAGGCTGGTAGAGCAGTTGATAATTATCAATTTCTTAAAGATATATTTCAAGCAAGTATGATGGTTGGAGTTGAGTATTTGATTATAGCAGTAAGAAATGATTATCGGGGTAGAGATGACTTTGCAAAAATTTATAAGTTTTTGGAACTACTTTACATAAACAATCGCTTGATTTTACCTTTGAAAGGTATATTACTTATAGGTTACTAAATCAGTTTTGCTTGAACAGTATATTATTCGTTTAGCCAATTTAATCCAGGGATATTACATTAAATTAATGATTTAACTGACATGGCAATGGATACCTTGTACGAGTTTATAATTATGAGTCAACTGATGAAACTACAATGCCTTTTTTCTGGAGCCGCAAGGATGATTGCAAAGATTTTTACATAAACTTAAAAACTCGATTAATTTAAGCTTTTAGTAGTAATAAACTCTACGCTAATATAGCTGTGCAAACGATGGAGCGAGGAGGAAGCTATAAAGTTTGAAGCCGCGCCCTCCCCTTCATCCCACTTGCTGAATTTGCTTTATGTAGCTGCAACTTCTGTCGTCCGACTTGCGGAAGATTGCAACAGCAAACCGTATTCAATTCCCTCGACGACCGCCTGATAAGAAGCTTCTAGGATATTGCTAGAAACACCCACAGTTGCCCAGCGCTGATGACCGTTGCTAGATTCTACTAGAACGCGAGTTTTGGCTGAAGTCCCCGCGCCACTATCGAGAATCCGCACTTTGTAATCGGTTAAGTGAAATACAGCAATTTCTGGATAGAAATTGACTAAAGCTTTGCGTAATGCAGCATCCAGCGCCGAAACGGGACCATTCGCTTCCGCAGCTTCCAAAATATCTTTGCCATTGACAGCGACTTTCACGGTGGCGAGGGCGTTAGCATTCCTGACAATATCGCAGTGGACTTGAAAACCCTTGAGTTCAAACATTTGCTGTCGTTGTCCCAATGCCTCGCGCATCAGCAAATCGAAACTCGCTTCTGCTGCTTCAAACTGATAGCCTTCATTCTCCAGTTCCTTGAGGCGGCGTAGAAGTTGGCGACAGGCGGGATCTTGCTTATCTAGATCAATGCCAAAGCTGCGAGCCTTTGCCAAAATATTACTTAATCCAGCTTGGTCGGAAATCACAATTCGACGCTCGTTGCCGACTTGTTCTGGCTGAATATGTTCGTAAGTCAACGGGTTGCGCTCAACCGCTGAAACGTGGATGCCGCCTTTGTGAGCAAACGCAGAACGACCAACAAACGGTGCGTGTTCATCGGGAGCAAGATTGACGACTTCGCTGATTGAACGACTGGCTTCTGTCAGATGTAGCAGTTGTTCGTCTTGAATACAGTTATATCCCAGTTTGAGTTGCAAATTGGGAATCACAGAGCAAAGGTTAGCATTGCCGCAGCGTTCGCCGTAGCCGTTGATGGTGCCTTGTACCATTCTGGCTCCTTCCATGACGGCGGCTATTGCATTCGCCACCGCTGTATCAGAATCATTGTGCGTATGAATGCCTAGAAGCAGGGGGTTTCGAGTTTTGAACTCACTGCTGGCTTCTGACTGCTGAGCGCTGATTCCGATTACACTGGCGACATCCCGGACAATTTGGCTAATTTCGTGAGGAAGCGTGCCGCCATTGGTGTCGCAGAAGACGAGCCATTCTGCACCGGCTGCGATCGCGCTTTCTAATGTCTTGAGCGCATAATCCCGATTGTGCTTATAGCCATCAAACCAGTGTTCGGCATCGTAAATTACCCGCCGCCCCTGACTGCGGAGATATTCAATCGTATCTCCAATCATCGCCAGATTTTCTTCTAAACTGGTCTTCAGACCCTCTGTAACTTGTAAATCCCACGATTTGCCAAAAATCGTCACCCAGCGGGTTCCCGCCGCGAGAATGGGCTGCAACATCGGATCTTCTGCCGCAGTTGTATGGGGACGACGAGTAGAACAAAAGGCGACAATTTCTGCTGAGGAGAGCGGTTCTTCCTTCAATTGCCAAAAAAATTGTACATCTTTGGGATTCGCCCCAGGCCAACCGCCCTCAATGAACGGAACGCCCAACTTATCTAGCTTTCGGGCAATTCGCAACTTGTCTTCGAGTGACAGCGATAGCCCTTCGCGTTGGGCACCGTCGCGCAACGTCGTGTCGTAAATCCAAATTCGGTTTGTTTGATCTGAGTGCATGGGAAGTTGTAGCCGAGGGAGAAAATTTAACAGATGATTCTGTAAAGAACTGTAAAAATAAAGTTAAGACAAACAATCACTCAAGAGGCTCGTTGAATACATCATTATGCCAAAGGTAACAGCTCAAGGAAAAACGTTTGAGTGCAGTACGGGTGCCAATCTGCGTCAAGTGCTACTAGAAAATGGCATCGACCTCTACAATGGCAAGGCAAAAATCATTAACTGCCAGGGACTTAGCACCTGCGGCACCTGTGCAGTGGCAGTGGAAGGGAACGTTTCCGAAGCCAACTGGAAAGATAAAACCAGGCGATCGCTTCCTCCCCATTCTCCCACGGTAAACCGGCGCTTAGCTTGTCAAACGCAGGTTTTAGGAGATGTCAAAGTCACCAAATTTGATGGATTTTGGGGACAAGGCACTCAAACTGTTTGGACGCCGCAAGGATAAAGCAATTTCAGTTTTAAATTTTAGATTTTGGGTTAAAAGCGTGTCACAAAATCTTGAATTACAGCCGGAATCAGCGCCAACCAGTCGTTTCCTGTTTCGCATTTCCCCCCTGATTCGCATCACGTTGATGGCGCTTTACCTGGCACTGACGATTGCGCTACCGTTTTTGTCACAGGCATCTGCGTCACCCCTACCGCCTTGGTTGCTGTGGCTGGGAATTGCCTTGGGGTTAGTACCGTTATATGCTGTCCTCAGCGAACGGGTGATTGTGGATGATGAAAAAATCCAGGTAACTTATCCTGGCTGGGTTCCGGTTTTCTTCCGCAGAGGTTGGGCGTTACCTTGGGCAGAAGTCAAAGATTTAAAACTTCGCACCACGGGGCAAGGTGGAATCGTTTATTACTTTGTTAGCAAGTCAGAACAAAAAGCTTATTTGCTACCGATGCGTGTCGTTGGCTTTGCTCGGTTAGTTAAACTGGTGGAAGACAAGACGGGAATTGATACAACTGATGTTCGTCCTTTGTCTCAGCCTTGGATGTATCTAATTTTGTTAGTGTTCGCGCTGCTGCTTTTTGTTACAGATGGTTGGACAATTTGGATGGCGACTACACAAGGACGATTGACATAATTTTTTGAACTACGAAGACACGAAAGCACAAAAAGATTTGCTGCGACTGGAACGGGTGAGTCTAGCCGCGCCAGTCGGTTCGCAGTATTTGTTGAAGGAGATTTCGTTTGAGGTGTTTCCGGGCGATCGCTTATGTTTGATTGGCCCTTCTGGTGCCGGAAAAACTTCGCTGTTGCGGCTATTGAACCGGCTATTGGAACCCACTGCTGGTGCAATTTATCTGGAAAATCAAGATTATCAAAAACTTCCGGTTATCCCGTTGCGGCGGCAGGTAATGCTGGTTTCTCAAGAACCAAAACTTTTGGGAATGACTGTCAGAGATGCCTTAGCTTATCCTCTGGTTTTGCAAGGTGTCCCGAAACAGGTGATTCAGCAACAATTGCTCAAATGGATCGAGCAACTGCACATCCCAGAAGATTGGTTAGGGCGGACGGAAGTGCAACTGTCCCAAGGACAGCGGCAATTGGTAGGAATTGCCCGTGCCCTCGTTATCCAACCTAAAATTTTATTACTTGATGAGCCGACTTCTGCCCTAGATGCGGGTCGTGCTGCTTATGTCCTGCAAGTATTGACGCAACTGTGCAACGAGGGAAAAACCACAGTGGTGATGGTCAACCACCAGTTAGATTTAGCCCAAATGTTTTGCAATCGGGTTTTGTATTTGCAGGATGGGCAGTTGCTTGAGGATGTCTCAGCAACACAGATAGACTGGAGTAATTTACGCGATCGCTTTATCCAAGCGGAAGCCCAAGCCGCTCAAGATTGGGGTTAAAAGGTAATTAGTGATTAGTCATTAGTTAGTAGCAACAAACTAATGACTATCGACTGATAACGAATAACCTTTCATCAAATGGAATGATTACTTCTTCGTAGCGATCGCTAATTTTGCACCTTTAACCTTACGCAATTGATCCATCACCGCCACTACTTGACCGTGATTGACTCTTTCATCAGCATTTAGCACGATGAGGGTTTCTTGTTCGGACGGAATCAGCGATCGCACTCCGGTTTCCAGTTCCCCTAAATCAATTGGCTGGCGGTTGAGTGCTATTTCTCCCTCCTCGTCAATTGACACCGTAACGGGTGTCGATTTTTGAGCTTGTCCGGTCGCTGCTTTAGGCAAATTCACCGATAGCCCTTCTGAACGGGTCAAAAACAGCGTGGACATGATGAAAAAGGTCAGAATGGCGAAGATCACATCGATCATCGGCACGATGTTGATCTGCACTGGGATATCCGGCTCATCGGGTAGTCGCATAAGAAGGCTCTCCTTTTTCATAACGGCGGCGGTATAACAGTTCTAACTGACCGCCGTACTCTTGAATGTGTGCCGACTGTCTCTGATAGAACCCTCGAAAGGCATTTGAAAACACTAGGGCAAAGATCGCCACAATTAATCCGGTGGCGGTGGAAACTAACGCCTCACTAATCCCTGCCGTGACACCGACCGTCTGGCTGCCTCCTACACTCCCTAGCGTCAGCGAGGCAAAGGAGTTAATCAATCCCAAAACCGTTCCCAGCAACCCCAGCAGCGGCGAAAGGGCGATGATCGTTTCAAACACCACATTGAATCGTTTCAATCCAGGTAACTCTGCTTGCGCTTCACTTTCCAGCGCTAATCGAAATTCTTCTGGATTGGGTTGTTCCAGTTCCAATGCTGCCAAAAAGATTCGCGCAATCGGTAAGTCAGCATTCTGCTGTAGCCGATGTACAGCAGCTTCTGGATCGTGCTGATAAAGCTTCATCACGTCTCGGACAACCCGGCTTTGCCGTCGGTTAATGCGAAACCAAAATCTTGAACGCTCTATAACTAGGGCGATCGCTAATATAGAAAATCCTAGGAGTGGCCACATGACCACGCCGCCCGCTGCAAAAAGATTACTAATTCCCATCTAATTTCTCTAGGGCAATCAACAAGGCTTTGCCTACCAGCTTACTTGAGTATTAAAGCTGATAGAAGTTCTCAACAGAAATTAAACCTAATGAGAATCTATGTCAAGCAGTTTTTCCCGATTTTGAGAATAATGATTTTTATTGAGTAATTTTAACAAAGCCGATACCAAGGGTGAAAAGCTTATGAAAACTAAGTTTCGAGAGGTTTTGCTCACGGTAGCAACAGCCAATTCCCCTAGTTCTACCCCTTGACATTTACTTCGGTGCATCTTACCTTGACCAAACAAGTGCAAATAACTTGCAATAATATATGGGATTGTCAAGTGTTGCTGTTCAGCAGCGAGAAAAAGAAGAAGAGGCTCTGAGGTCTTTTATTGCCTATAGTCTCATCGGTTCCCTCGCACTCCATATCGGAGTGCTGGCTATGAGCAATCGTTGGGTGAAAACATCTGACATCGTTGCACAAGAGCCAATGGAAGTGATAGTTCTCGATCCTGAGAGCCTTCAAGCTTTGGAACCAGAGGAAGATACACCAAAAGAGGCAACTCAACAAGAGAATACTCCATCAGCAGCAAGTTCAGTTGCAGCCGGAGGTTCTCGCGTCTTAACTAGCTCTGGCAGTGCATCAGAAACAGGCTCAGTTGCAGCAGGTGGTTCAGGCGGCGGGACACCCGATACAACTTCTGCGCCCGCATCTCAACCTCGCACAGAACCAAAAGCGATCGCTCCCTCTCCACCCGCAGCGTCACAACCAGCGCCCACACCCCCTGAAGTGGTACCGCAGCCAGTACGGCAGCCGCTCGTGGTAAACTTACCCCCGTTCCGACCAGCTCAAACGCCCAAACGAGTCGAGCAACCAGTCGCTCCCAATTCAGTAACACCTGTCAAGCGTGAAGAACCCGTTGCTGAGACGCCCAAACGAGTAACTCCCGATCCAGTGGCAAGCGTGCCGCCGAAACCAGTAGAGAAGCCGTCTTTGGAACGCACTGAGGAACCCAATCCAGCAAGTAGTTCGCAGCCAATTCCCCAGCCTAGCTCGGTTGCCGTTGCGCCGTCTCCACAAAATGACAAGCCAGCAGCTCCAACACAGGCGAGTCCCTCTTTCCAGCAACAAACGTCTGAAAGATTTAGAGATTTGGTTAGAGGAATCACCGGCTCCAGACAAACTCAAGAAAGTGCCGGAAATAGTGGTAGCCAAACTGATAAAAGCAGTACCGTCGGCGGCTCTACTGTGGCTGCCGGAACGGGAAGTCTGCTAGGCAGTGGTTCGGGTACGAGCAGTAGCACTGAAGGCTCAGGACAAGGAAGCGGCAGGGGCAGTGGCACCAGCAGTAGTTCGGGTACGGGCACTGGCTCTGGTACGGGTAGCAGCACTAGCAGTAGTTCGGGTACGGGCACTGGCACCAGCAAAGAATCGGGAAGTGGAAGGGATGTAGCAATAGTTCCAGAAAATTTCAAACCAAGAACCGAGCCAAGAACTGAGCCAAGAACCGAGCCGAGAACTGAGCCAAGAGAGAGGAATGAAGAACGTCCTTCGAGGAGATCGGGATCGAGCCGAATCGGTTGCGTTAAATGTGACAAGCCCAACTATCCAAGCAATGCGAGACGGCAAGGCGTCGAAGGCGCATCCCAGGTCAGTGTTGATGTTGACGACAAAGGAAATGTCACCAATGTTCGGCTGTCGCGTTCCAGCGGTAGCAGTGAACTCGATGAAGCTGCTGTTAGAGCCGCAAGAGATTGGAAGTTCGATTCTTCCTCTGGTAGACGACAGGGGGTTCGGGCTTCAGTTGATTTTCAGCTAGAGGGATCGGAGCGGGAGCGCCGTTCTCGCCAGCGTCGTCGCTCAGAATCGGCATCTTCCGACCGTAGCTCGGAGTTATCGACTCCCCGGCGGCGGCGGCGTCTGGAATCGGCATCTGCTTCCACTAGCGCCTCAGATTCCCCACGTCGTTCTCGGCGGCGGCGTTTGGAATCGGCATCTGCTTCTACCGCCTCGGAAACACGGCGTACCAGTCGGCGGCGGCGGCTGGAATCGGCATCTGCTTCCACCGCTTCGGAAACGCCACGTCGTTCTCGGCGGCGGCTGGAATCGGCATCTGCTTCCACCGCTTCGGAAACGCCACGTCGTTCTCGGCGGCGTCTGGAATCGGCATCTGCTTCCACCGCTTCGGAAACGCCACGTCGTTCTCGGCGGCGGCGCGGGGAATCTGCGGCTGCCAGTCCGTCCCAGCAAGCCCCACGGGCACGGCGGCGGCGCGTGGAATCTGCCTCTAGTCCGGCAGTGCGGCAAGCCCCACGGGCGCGGCGGCAGCGGCGTCTGGAAGCCGGTTCAGCCAGTCAGTCACAACAAGCTCCACGGGCGCGGCGGCGCAGAGCCGCACCTTCCTCAGCAGAATCATCGGGTTCAGCTACTACGAACAACGAATAATTGCCTCTCAACCAGAGTGGGTATAGACTTTTGAACTGATTGTCGAATACCCAATCACTCGTCACTAAATAAATTTATGCACCACATCAAGACAGCGATCGCAATTTTAGGAGTTGTTATCGGAGTGGGTGGATTGACCCCTGTAGTTCGTGCCCAGTCAGAACCATCCCCTGCTCCTAGTCCCCAAATTAAACCGCCTGCTCCTACCAGTCCCCGCCTCCAAGGGAATCCTGAGGCGCTGCTCCAACAGGGGTTAGACAAACTTGACGCTGGAGACTATAAGGCAGCCGTCGATCTGTTGTCGAAGGTGCTGGAGGTGAATCCCAATGATACGGAAGCTTACTACAACCGAGCCGTGGCTCTTGTTGAGCTAGAGGACTACGAGAAAGCGATCGCTGACTACAGCAAAGTGCTGCAACTCGATCCCAAGGATGATGAAGCTTACTTGAATCGAGGACTGGCTCGTACCGAGTTAGAAGATGACGCAGGAGCGATCGCTGATTACACCGAAGTTATCAAACTGAAGCCCGATCAAGCAGAAGCTTTCTATCAGCGAGGAATCGCTTATGCCCAGCTAGAAGAAGACAAGAAAGCCATTGAAGACCTTCAGAAAGCCTCTGAACTCTTCGCTAAGCAAGGCAAGCCTGATGAGTCCAAAAAAGCACTGGCGCTGATCGAGAAACTTCAGCCGTAGCCTGAATCGATGGGCTGATCGAAGCTCAGCCCATCAGCGTTTTATTGAATTTGACAGGACTTACGCAAATATCACTACATCTGAGGGCAACCACAGGGGGATTGAACCCGAAAAAACGCTACCCCGAAAAAACGCTATATGTACAAGCTTTGCGTAAGTCCTGTCCAAGTAGCCGAGTCGCCCAAAGAGAAAGCCCAAAGAGCGATGGATTTGAGGCAGGCGGCAAAGTCTATCTTAAAAGTCGATCTTAGCGGTGGCGGTTCTGTCCCCCTACCATGCTAGGGGTAGCATGGGCAGAGAGCGGTTTGGAATCGTCATCAAATGTCAAGGCAGCTGGTTCCGCCCCCTTAAGAATCTCTGGATTGAACCGATAGCCCACGTTGCGGACAGTTTGAATCATGCTGGGTTGTCGAGGATCGGTCTCAATTTTCTTGCGTAGGGAGAGGACGTGGGTATCAATGGTGCGCGGGTTATCGATGGCGTCAGGCCAAGCGCGGCGCAGCAGTTCGGAACGACTCAGCGCCACTCCTCCAGCCTGTGCCAGGACGTAAAGCAGGCTGAACTCTTGGGGCGTCAGCTCAATGAATTCTTCTTTGAAGCGGACGCGGCGTTGCACTAAGTCTATTTTTAGGTCGCCATAATCTAGGGACATGGGTGCGGCTGTGACGCGGACACGGCGAATCAGCGCCTCAACCCGCGCCATAAATTCTTGCATCCCAAATGGCTTGGTCAAATAATCGTCGGCTCCTGCTTTTAACCCAGCGACGATATCGGCTTCCAGACTGCGGGCAGACAGCATCAAGATGAGTACCTGTCCGTGTTGATGAAGCCATCGGCAAAATTCAATTCCATCGCCATCGGGCAGGTCGGAATCAAGGATGACAACTGTGGGTTGGCGAGTATAAAACGTTTCTCTACCTTGATGAACGCCAGCGGATTGACACACCCAGTAGCTTGCTTGCTGTAAGTGCCAGCCCAGTAGCGATCGCAGGTGCGGGTTCCCCTCGATGATCTGAATGCAAATCGATCCCACGGTGGCATGCTTCCCTTCAAGCTGGTGAGCTTCAGCTTAACAAAGCTTATGTCAGGATTCTGTAACCAAGGCTACGAGGGATCGGGGCTACACAATTAAAACTTAAAAATTAAAATTAAAAATTTTCTCTTTAAATTTAAACTTTTGTTTTATATTTTTAATACTTTTAAGAGTAATATTACCGATTTAGAGAGAGCCTGAAGCCGAAGCTGCCATTTCACTAAGCAATGAGTAAAATGAAAGTTAACCAAGGTTAACGTTTAGTCAAGTTTGCTGAACGATGCCATGCCAATAGCTTCCGATGAACAAATCAGTATATCCGGCTTGACCAAGCAGGATGTCTTTCCTACCAGAAACCCACTGAGTGAGGCAAAAGGCAACAGACAAATAGCTTTTTGGATATTCCCGGCAAGGGGCAACAGGCAAATCTATCCTGGCAATTGGAAATTGCGGTTAAACAATCGAAATTTTGTTGACAAAAGTTCAAGAATCTGCTTATTTAGGAGACTTTCTTTGTCCAGCGGCAGTTTAAACCACGCAACGACTAAATTGCAATGCTTGCTGGAAAAGATGGCACAAATCGCTCGACGGATGCATGACGTTGGGGATCGGGTTTTCTACGATAAAACTAAAGTGAGAGCGATCGCGCAACTCGCCGCCATCGGAGGTATGAGTTTTGCTGTTATTCCCTTAATCTTCAAGGAACACAACCAACCGTTCTATCATCACCAAACTGGTATGCACCCGTTTTCGGTTTCCGCACAGCAACTCCAAACCGCTGTAGTTCTGGTTAGGAAACTAGGCTCAACTGAGCTAACCGCTCACGGCGAAAGTTTCCTTCTTCCAACTTCACCCCTTATACTAATTCACACCTGATACTTCCGACCATGCTACAGGACTCTCAAACCATCCGCTACTACCAAAGACTCACCGACGCCCTCGTCGAAATGTGGAATCGGGGTTATCGCTTCGATGATTTGCGGCTGTTTTTAGATGGCTATCTCGCAGCTATGCGTCATTCTAGCGTTCTGGAACCCTTTCTCATTCACCGCTTAGAAGAAGAAGTTACCCGTTACATTTACGATCCATCCAACTTTGACATGACGCAGACTCAACCTAAATCAGACTATTATTAGCTGGGGTTGGCTGGATTGGTCAAGCTGAGCCTACCAGGATCGGTCTTGCCATAGTTGCCTGTGGATAATGTGGTTAAATTGCCCACAGGTATACGATTTGGGGAGAAAACAGCGAGCTTCTGGGTGCTAATCATCTTTAACGTTGATCGGATTTGTAACTTAATACAGCCGATAAGTAAAGATTTGAAAAAAAAGCGATCGCCCTTACTATCCCTTACTCTCTAGTCCAGTCAATCATGCTATTTAGGATGATTTAGACTGCACTGCTTTTGAATTAGCTTTTAAATTTTAGTTCCAAGTTATCTTAAACACCATAAAAATTCCCTCCTTGATTCTTAAGTTGAAGAACAAGGAGGGAATTTTCGGTTTGCTTGCCTTAGCTTTAGGAAGCTAAAGCAACTTCAACCATTTCCTGCAATTCGCCCTTTTGGTACAGCTCAATCAGAATATCTGAGCCGCCAACAAACTGAGCATCAACGTAAACCTGGGGAATGGTAGGCCAATTAGAATATTCCTTAATTCCCTGCCGGATTTCCCAGTCGTCCAAAATATCAACCGTGTGGTAGGGTACGCCCAAAGTATTCAGAATCTGTACCACATTGTTGGAAAAACCACACTGGGGCATCAGCTTGTTGCCCTTCATAAAGACCACAATTTTATGCTCTTTGAGCAAGCTGTCAATCCGCTCTTTTAGTTCTGGCGTCATAGTTCTGCTTGGAATGCCTCTGTTGTCTAGTGTAATGCCAGTGCGCGAGAACGCAATTTTTATTCAGCTTCAACCTTGCTTCGTAGCTGACTCCCAATCTTGGGGAGTATAGGTTTTCAGTGCTAGAGCATGAATAGCTTCTGTAGCCATCGCTTGCTGCACCGCACCGTAAACCAGTTGGTGCTGTTGTACAAGCCTTTTGCCTTCAAACTGCGACGAAACCACTGTCACCTGGTAATGGTCGCCACCGCCAGTCAGATCCTGAACTTGAATCTGGGCATCTGGCATTTTGGCTTTGATCATCGCCTCTACCTGATCTGGGCTAACCATTTAAACTCCCGTTTCACTTCAAGTTGCTAATTCTAATCTACCGTTTGGGTGCAGAGGAAGATGAGTTGGAGCGATCGCTCGAAGAATTAGCAGGCGCGGAATCAGGAGATTCGATAAACCCGATTTCCAGCAGCTGCTGATAAGCTTTCTTGCCGAGATCGCGTGTCGGCTGCTGGCTGCGAACAATCTGAATCAACAAAGGCACTGCCAAATCTGGCTGATTTTGCGCTCGATGCACCAGCGCCAGCTGATAAGTTGCCCGATCTCGAAGTTGAGCAGCTTCTACAGCCTTGCGTCGCTGGCTCTCGTAAACTCGATTATCAATTCCCGAAAAACTAGAACCCAGTTGTTGATAGAAATTGGACAACTGGTTGAAAACCTGACGAGCCTCTTGGAGCTTCTTGGCGGCTAGAGTATAGTTTTGCGAAGATACGGCACTATCTGCCTCACTCAGCAAACGCTGCCCTCCTTGCATACTCAACAAGCCACTCTCCTGAGAGATGGGGCGGAGATTGTTGGGATCGGTTAAATCTGGTTGTGTTTGACTGGCGTCTTCTGGTAGAGCAGGGATTTGGTTCTGAGCCTGCACGGGTTGTAGCAGAGCCAAAGACACTGTTAAAGGTAGGCCAGCAAGGCAGGTAAAACCGAGGCGACGAGCAGTTCCAGAAGATACCATAAAATAACCCTATTTGGGGGCTGAAAACAGAACGATGACAAACTTTGGGTATCTTAACATTGTCGGACTCACCACGTTTAAGACCAACCGCTGATAAATTCCCAAAGTCATGCCCTGTTTAGATTGACAAAACTCTAAAAAAGTTTCCGAATATTCTTTAATAATATAAAAAATAAGGGTAGAGATTTCCTGAGCAAAAGCTCGGATATCCTTAGAGCGATTTCATCTAATGCGATCGCGCATTGCGAATTTAGGCGGAAAGGTCAAGAATTTCAATTTGGTAGCTGTAGCCTTGTTCCGTCAAGAAAAGCTGTCAGTGACGGGCAAAGTCTTCCTCGCAGGTTCGCACTCACCCGTTCATCTCGCGCCAGGAGTTCCGCCAAGGGTCGATCCGCTACTTTTAGCACTAAAACTCTCTATTTCTTTTCTCTGCGTCCTTGGCGTCCTCTGCGGTTCGTTAAAAAACAATATTTCACAAATCAAATAAGATTGCTATAGAGCGATCGCTTTGCGCGTGGCTGGACGTTTTCCGAGAAATAAGACATCTGGGGGCTATAGCAATCCTATTTAAGTTGTGCGCGAGTATTCGCCTTAGTGTAGGTAGAGACGCGATTAATCGCGTCTCTACAGGGAGAGTGCAAATCATTTAGGATTGCTATATGTTTGATTTTAGCTTCGGGGAGGCAAGAATAGCTTACCACTCTCGGCAACTGGCATCATAGATTGCCGATCTCATTCGACCTCTTTCAACCACTCACAAAGAGCGGATTCTAAATCCTGTAAAGCTTTATCTAAACTTTCATATTTATCTGCGCCTATCCAAACATCTCCACCTTCATTAAAGGCTTTGATAAAAGAACTACTGTTTTCATCTTGCCCAATTTCAATCCAACCATAGCTATAAACAAAATTGGCAATGCTTGGGTAAGTTTTCTCAAGGAAATTAGTCATAATTTTGATAGGATTCACTTAGTTGATTGTTATCAGCGATCGCTCCCCATACTGAAGAGTGCCTCCTCAGTATGGGGATTAGGCGCGATCGCCTCTGGAAGGCAATCTTAAAATGCTACAGACAAAACGGAGAAGGCGCAAGTAGCGGATCTAGTGGCTGTCGGACTCTTCCATTCTGGAGCTAATTTATTTTACACTTAGACTATCAATAACAAAATCAAGGATAGGTCTAATGTCTCCTTGGGTGAAAGATCCTGACTCTGGCGGAGTTAAGATTCCAAAAGCTGTTCAAGAACGCATCAAGCAGCGGATTCTCAAATATGCTGAAGCTCGCTATGCGGGCAAATATACTCGCCTTGATATCCGCTTTCGCAGCCAGTTCTGTTATATAGATGCTTATCAAAATCCTCAGATAGAGCCAGACTTTCCTCTAGCAAATTTTCCGATATCCAGGGAAGAATATCTCGAACGAATACAAAATATCCCAACACATTTGTGTAGGCTCCGTTACTTTGGAGATGAGGAAGCCTGGAGTTTTTCGTTTTATACCTACAGTAACGAGAAGTACGAACTTTCCATGTTTAAACATGGTAGCTTTTACGGAACACCTGAAGCAGCATTTGAATCTTCTGCTCTGTACTTACACGATTAGAAGATGTAGAGACCAACAAAGTGCCTTAATAACTGTAAGCCTATTAAGTACCAATGAGCGAATACCAGCTTTACGAATTTCAAACAATTGACAAATCTCTACCTGAAGATCGAGCGGGTATAGCTGCGGCTTGCTTAGGGAGAAGAGAATCTTTCCTTTGAATTTAATAATAAATTATCTGAACTAATCGCTAGACCTCAACCTGAAAACCAGCCATAACGGACTATCAAGCATTTGTTTGAAGCGGCATAAAAAGAAGAGAAACAGGAAAGGACACGGGAAGCCGATGCTTGGAAAAATGTCAATCGCCTGCTAGAAAAGTCACAGGCGCAAGCTTATGATGAGGCAGTAAAGTTACTTTTAAAGCTCCAAGATTTAGTACTCTATCAAAACCGAAAGTTAGCTTTTCGGACACTTTTAAACCAAAATCATGAGCAATCCAGTAGACGCCCTGCTTTTATAAAATGTTTAAATAATGTAGGTTTATATCAAAACCAAATCTTTCTTCCAATCACTCAGTGCCAGGAATAGCAGCAATTTCGCGGTTGAACTGGCGTCAAGATGGCAACGTCTTTTCAAGGCAAACGCTACCATTAAGCCCTATGCGGATTGCTTCTATTTCCGACCACCCCATTCATCAAATCCCCTTTATTACCGCCGCTGCGTCAGGTCATATCGGTGTGGTTGAGCAAGTTTTACCGATTTTATCGGCACAAGTTGACTCACTTCCACCTGGCTTAGACGCTATCATCGTCGCTAGCGATTTACAGGGTATCAATCCCACAGATGGACGCCTTCTCGGTCATCGTGTCGCCGAAGAATTAGAAACTTTAGCTGACCAGGGACAGATTCCATCGCCACAGACAACAGGCATTATTTTGGCAGGCGATCTTTACGCACGAAGCGATAAGCGTGGCGGTGAAGGAGATGTCCGCGAAGTCTGGCAATCTTTCAGTCGCCGTTTTCGTTGGGTTGCTGGAGTTGCAGGAAACCATGACATTTTGGGAAACACGCCACAAGAAATTCAAACATTTAAAAATGGGCGAGGTATCCGCTACTTAGATGGTGAAATCGCTTTGGTTGATGGATTTCGCATCGCTGGCATCTCAGGTATTATCGGCAAGCCTACTAAACTTTGGCGTCGTTCAGAAAAGGATTTTCATCAAGCCATTCGCCAACTGCTCAAGGAGTTACCAGATATCCTAATTTTGCACGAAGGCCCCAATGAGCCAGACGCCAAACTCATCGGAAATCAGTCAATTCGCGCTGAACTTGCCACAGCGAACGAGTTGTTAGTCATTTGCGGTCACTCCCATTGGAAGGTGCCGATGACTACTTTATTCCCAGGAGTCCAAGTTCTAAATGTAGACAGCCGCGTAGTTGTCCTCACCGTGGCAAAGTCAGGGTAATTTGCTGTGAACCTTTTTCAAAAACAAGGGGACAAGGGGATGAATCATCTACGGAAAAATCGGCTTTCTCCCACTCCTTTACCCAAATCTAAAAAACCTACCCTTGTGAGGGGGTTAGGTCTGCTTTATCGGGGGAGTATTGATCCCATAAGGTAGAAAACTAGTGTTTGCTTAAAGTCTAATTGTCATGAGAGTCTAGAGCTTAGATAACAATTCGGTTATAGAGTCAAAAATTTGCTTTCCTCCAACAGTTATAAATTCGACAAACACAGGCGTCAGCATTCATGAATAAGGGGAAGGGGTCGTGGAGTGGATAGAACCACGAAAGAAAGCGCACCAGACGCACCTATTGAGGGCATCGTTTGGGCAGGGGCAACAGGATAGTTTGAGTATCAGACCTGGGGACTGGTCATGGCCTTTCTGGCTGGCTGTGCCACTCTACCCATACAGTCGGCGGCGGACACTCCGCAAAGAAGTCGTGAAGGACACGATCTGGACTTTTGACCAGATGCAGGGCATCCTTTACACTGTCGTACCGATTCGCATGACCGTCGTTAAGCTCTCTGAAGGGGGTCTTCTCGTCTATGCTCCTGTCGCGCCGACCAGAGAGTGTATCAGGCTGGTTCAGGAGTTGGAGGTGAAATACGGCGATGTTAAGTACATCATCCTGCCAACCGCTTCTGGCTTAGAACATAAGGTTTTCGCGGGTCCGTTCGCCAGACGCTTTCCTGTAGCACAGGTCTTCGTGACTGCGAACCAGTGGAGTTTCCCGGTAAATCTGCCGCTGAGTTGGCTCGGCTTTCCTAGCAAACGGACCCAGATACTTCCGGAGAATAGCAATGATGCGCCCTTTGCTAATGACTTTAATTATGCGGTGCTGAGCATCAACTTGGGGCGAGGGTCGTTTGAAGAAGTTGCTTTATTGCACAAGCGATCGCGCACTCTGCTGCTGACAGACTCGGTACTTTCAGTGCCAGAGTCTCCGCCAGAGATTGTCCAAGTTGACCCGTATCCCTTGCTGTTCCACGCCAGAGACAGCGCCTTGGAGAGGGTTGAAGATAGTGAGGCGAATCGTCGCCAGGGATGGCAGCGCATTTCGCTGTTTGCTTTGTACCTCCGTCCCAGCGCCTTGGAAATGAGCGGACAGTGGCAGGCATTGCGCGATGCCCTGAAAGCGCCGGAGCGGTCAAGGAAGGCGTATTTCGGTTGGTTTCCGTTCAAATGGAAGGCTCACTGGCAGCAGTCATTCGAGGCGCTGCGAGGGGGCGGTCGCCCGTTCGTGGCACCGATGCTGCAATCGTTCATTTTCACCCAAGCGCCTCAGGCAGTCCTTGATTGGGCGGACGAGGTGGCAAGCTGGAATTTCCAGCGAATTATTCCCTGCCACTTTGATGCGCCGATTGAGGCAAGTCCGCATCAGTTCCGGCGGGCGTTCACCTTCCTGAAGAAGAAGTCTTCTATCGGTGAGGGTTTCTTAGGGGGTGGAAGTCAGCCTCTGCCTGAGGAGGACTTTGAATTCATCAGGGAACTCGAAGAAAATCTGACCAAGCGCGGCATCACATCACCACAGAAGGAAAAGGTGTGAAGCGTTAATATAAAGCCAGTTTTCTAATACTTTATGTTTCCGGTCAAATACCCCGTTCCTCAAACTGACCCGCCGCGATCGCCCAGAGAAACGCTGCCCACCATGTACGATCTGCCTAGCGAAGACTCGGAGGAACCTGGCTTGCCCGATGAATTTCATGACTTGCAAGCGCAATTCTTGAGTCTCACGTTCTGCCCAACCCACTATCCGGCTTCGCGGGTCTTCAGTGCCAGCGACATGAACCTTTACTATGATGTGCGTCACGCTCAATGGTACAAGCGACCGGATTGGTTTGGTGTTGTGGGCGTGCCTCGACTTTATGATGATGTCGATATGCGCCTTTCTTATGTGGTTTGGCAAGAGGGCGTGAATCCTTTTGTGGTTGTGGAATTGCTCTCGCCGGGGACAGAAAAAGAAGACTTAGGGGAAATTCATCAGGAACTGCCACTTGCGTCTGAGGAAGTTGTAGACAATGGGCAAGCAATTGAGCCTCAGAGTAATGAGAAACCCCCACGAAAATGGGAGGTTTACGAGCAGATTTTACGCATTCCTTACTATATAGTTTTTAGTCGTTATACCAATCGGCTACGAGCTTTTAAGATAGTGGGAGCGCATTATCAAGAGTTAGAGTTACAGGAGCCACGAGTGTGGATACCTGAGTTAGAGTTGGGCTTGGGTTTGTGGCAAGGTGAATATCAGGGAATTGAGCGTTTGTGGTTGCGTTGGTATGACGCTCAGGGAAACTGGATTCTCACTGAGGCGGAACAGGAACGCCAGCGAACTGAACAACAGAGACAGCGAGCTGAACAAGCGGAAGCTCAGTTACAGTCGCTGATTGAGCGACTCCGAGCATCAGGAATTGACCCTGAGACGTTTTTGAACGGTCAAAGCTGAATTGAATGGAATAGAGCGATCGCTTCTCGTACTGCTTCAGCTTTGGGAGAATGAAGTTTGAGGGGGATGGTGCGTTAGCAAAGCGCGACGAAGTCGTTCGCTTCTCATGCTAAAAACTCTAGAATTGAGTCAATCAAAGCAAGAAGAATGAGTGATTGGAGCAATGAAGACGCTAGCTAAATGGTCTGTGGATGACTATCACCGCATGATCGCAGCGGGAATTTTGCGCGATCGCCGTGTGGAGTTGCTAGCAGGTGAAATTGTTGAAATGAGTCCAGAGACACCGATTCATTACAATACGGCAAAGCGAGGCGCGAAATACTTGGAGGAGTTGCTACAGGGGAAAGCCGATGTTCGTTTCAATGGCCCAATTACACTACCTGACTCCGAACCCGAACCGGATATTGCGATTGTTCGACTGCCAGAGTCTGCATACAGCGATCGCCATCCCGAACCTGATGATATCTTTTGGGTCATAGAGGTTGCTAAGACCAGCCTGAAAAAAGACTTAGACCTCAAAACTTCTATCTACGCATCTGCTGAAATTCAAGAGTATTGGATTTTGGATGTATCTGCTAAGCGAGTAATTGTGTTTCGAGAGCCTCAAAATGGTCGCTATCTTACACAACAAGTTCTTCGTGAAGGTGCGATCGCGCCATTGGCATTTCCCGATGTTCAGGTATCTGTTGAGAGACTTTTTGCTTGAGTCGTTTGTGTCAGTTGTATGATAATTCCGAATGCAGAGCGTGCTGTGGTTGATGTCCGTAAGTTACGTGATTACTGTCTCAATTCCACACACGATCAAGGCAAACATAAGGCACGTTTGTTTGAATCCATGCTTGGCATAACTCCTAGTGATGCAGAGGAGTTACGTAGGATTTTACTGGAAGTTATCAAAACACATGAGGTACAGCTAGGGCGAAGGGACGACTACGGGCAACGTTATACCCTTGGCTTTGTGCTTGAATGGGGGGAGAGAAGCGCTACAGTTCGTAGCGGTTGGATAATCGAACATGGCTCAGATATTCCAAGATTGACAACCTGCTACCCGTTGTAAGAGTTGGAGGTTTATATGACAGATACAATCAAGTTGTTAGATATAGTTGCTCTTACAGCCAATTTGCCTGAGTTTAATCTGTGGCGTGGGCAAGTGGGTACAGTTGTTGAAATCCTTGCCGATGGTAGGGCTTTTGAAGTTGAATTTAGCGATCGCACAGGACGCACTTATGAGTCTCTTGGTCTGCGTCCAGATCAGATTATGGTGCTGCATTTTGAGCCAGTATCTGGTGATGTTGCAGCATAACAAGATACTACAACTAATGACTCACTAATCCGATAAGTACAATTGTGCTGAAATTCAAGAGTATTAGAGCTTTAATTTTATTTACAAAGTTAGCAAATGTGTTTCGAGAGTCTCAAAATGGTCGATATGTTGTAGCATCAGGTCATTCGTGAAGGAGCAATAACTTTGTTAAGTATCGCTAACGCGCCGTTGACATTTCCAGACATTCAGGTATCCGTCGAGAGACAGTTGGGTTGAGCAAGACAGAACAATTCCTCCAATATTTGCCATTGTTAATTGTACAGAAAACTTGATGCGAATATCTTTCAGAACCATTAGTGATTTAGCAGAACTGATTTGTGGCGGTAGCGGAGGAAGTGGAGGATTTAGATGGAATAACTTCCCATATCGATCAAGTTCACAGCTTACGCAGTTCTTTCATTCCTGTGACCAACCATACATACATGATGGCGATACCAGAAAGTACTGGGTAGAGACCATACTCAAAGAACTGAATCAAGGTTTAGTAACAGTTCAACAGCTACCATCTGATTCAATTATTAGAGTCATTCAAGAGCTTATGGATGCTGTTGACTATCAGAGGGAGAAACTTGACCGTGATGCTGCACTTGTAGACTTGAATCATGTTCTTGGTAGAGACGGTATTCACGCATACTTTGATGCTGCTGGACGTTGTCACGTCAGAAATGTTCAAACGAGTATTACTTCAGCCACTTCCAAAATCCAAGCACGTCCACTTTCTCCTATAGAACTCAGCCGACGGAACGAAATTGCAACTTTCTTAGATACAGCTTCTGAAGACGAGTTTATTGAAGAACTTCTTGTTCCACTCTTTCGTCAATTAGGCTTCCTGCGCGTAACGGCGACTGGTCATCGTGATAAAGCTCTTGAGTATGGCAAAGATTTGTGGATGAAGTACCAACTTCCAACAGGACACTTCATCTACTTCAGCGCCCAAGTCAAAAAAGATAAAATCGATGCAGCAGGGCGAGATATTAACAGCAACATTAGCGGTATCTTAGCTCAAGTACGTATGGCTTTAGATCATCCAATATTCGATCCAGAGACGAATCGAAAGAATCTACTGGATCATGTTTTTATCATTTCTGCTAACTTCATTACTAAGCAAGCTAGAGCTTTACTGAGCGAACATCTGGATGCTGCCGCCCGTCGTCATATCATATTCATGGATAGGGAGGAGCTGTTAGATTTGGGAGCAATCACGAGTGTGCAATTGCTAAAGGATAATAAGCCAAACAGCTTCTCATTTGAGGGGGATGATCCACCTTTCTAGAAACCATATCTTCTTTGCCGGATGAGTTTCGTAGCAATTTACCCTACCTACAGACTTGCCATAGCGCAAGCGAGAAAAGCAAAGCATGAGCGCACTACTTTAGGTTGTCGGCGAGGGCAGAGGGAAAGAGGTGATTGATCGGACAATTGCAACAGATATCACAGGAGAGAATTAGTAGAATTGAGAGAGCTATTAACCCTATTACTACCTATGCTAAAAACTGTCCAAGGCATTTATCAGAACGGACAAATTGAACTCACCGAACTGCCGCAGAATGTGAGCGATCGCACCCAAGTTCTGATCACCTTTCTCGATCCTGGCAAAATCGATCTCACCAAAGTGCGCCAACTGATCGATCAGTTAGAAACGATTGCAGGCATTCAGCAAGGCTTCGAGGAACTAGAGCGCGGTCAAACTCGTCCTATCGGAGATTTCATCCAAGAAATGCAGCAAAAGTATGACATTTCAGGTTGAGATTACTCCGATTGCCGAAGCTCAGATCGAGCAAGCCTACCAATGGTATCGAGAGCGTAATCCCGAATTTGCCTATCGCTGGTTTCGAGGGTTGATGAATGCGATGCTCCCAAGGGGAGCCGCTACGCTAACGCAACACTCCAAGAGAAGCCCCAGCGCTGTGCCTTGGCAGTTGAACGCGAAATTTTTCCTGAAGAAGTTCGGCAGTTACTTTACGGGAAAGCCAAAAACATATATCGAGTGTTGTTTACTATTCGAGATACTACAGTCTACGTGTTGTACGTCCGCCATAGTGTTCAAGCACCATTAACTGTAGATGACCTAGACGATCTAGGAGATGGAGTTTAAATAGGTTGTCGGTGAGGTACAGGTTTGAGGTGATTATCGGTGGGGCGATCGCTCCCCTTAATCATCAACCTGATTCTGTTCCAGTAGAGCGTAAGCGTTACCCATCGAACCTTTGCAAATGTTGGGTTTCGTACCTCAACCATTCCCTACGAGGTCTTTATCAGTTGGAAATTTGGTTTCGGATTCAAGTAAAATGACAAGAAAGCGATCGCTTTCATATTCGCGCATCAGAATTCTGAATTCCAGGCACTTTTCGATAGATGCAGGCAATATCGCCGCGAAAATCAATACTTGCAAAGTAAACTTCATCACCTTGTCTATAGATTTGAGAAACCCAATCGCCTGAATTGGAAAGGCGAAAACACTCGACGCTCATCTGAGATTGATGAATTAACACATATTCTTGTAAAGATGGCGACGTTTGATAATCAGCAAATTTCTCCCCTCTGTCAAAAGCTGCTGTTGAGGGAGATAATACTTCAATCACCAAGATCGGATAGAGGATGAAGTCTTCTGTAGAGTCTGTATCCCGCTCGTCACAAGTTACTACAACATCGGGATAGTAATAGCAGTCTGCTGATTCAATCCTGACTTTAATATCCGAATTGAGAACAAGGCAAGGGGTATCATTCAGATGATTATTGAACAGGGTTACTAAGTTGCCAGCAATAATAACATGAGGTTTCTTCGCCCCTACCATTGCATAGACTTGTCCTCGTCTATATTCATGTTTTATAGGGCTGGTTCGTTCTCCCTCTAGGTAATCTTCTCGTGAAATGTAGAAGCTTTTGTTAATAGTCATTGGGTAGTATTTCAGAATGAGTTGCTATTTTGATAAGTTGTAACCCAGCTTCTGTATGACATTAGGAAATTTGGTTTCGGATTCAAGTAGGATGACAAGAAAGCGATCGCTTCTGATTCAAACTAAGTCAGTCTACTCAGGCAATTCTCCAAAACGTTCTCGATAACGAGCCAATAGAGCCTCAGCTTGTTCCGCCCGTTCCTCTGCTTGCTGTCGCGCCTGCGTTTCCTGCTGAAGTGCCTCCACCAACTCATCAGGAACTAACAACTTCTCTCCGGTATCCTCCCGATAAAAACCAATCAGTTCCCCCTCCACAGCCAAGCGTAACTGCAACGGTTCGCTGCGGCTATCTGTAATTGGCTGATAGCTTTCTCCCTGAAGTCGATACCCCCGCAACTGCTCTTCTATCCACTCTCGTCTGGGGTCAAATAACCAATATTCCTGAACCTCCAACTGCTCGTACAAGGTTTTTTTGAAACCTGTATCTTGCGCTTGAGTTCCTGTAGAAGTCATCTCAAAGATTACAACTGGAACTTGACCTTCTTCCCAAGTTTTGTAGTTGTCTCTTCCTCCCGGTTCAACATCAAAAATTACTATCACATCTGGGGCAACTCGCAACTTGGGAAAACCCTGAGCGTAGTAGAGAAACTGATTGCCCAAAACAGTTGCTTGACGACCCTTGAGATATTGTCTCAGGACTTCTAGCGTTGTCAGTAGAACGTAAAGGTGAGCATAAGTTTCTGCCACTGCACCATCAGCACTTGGATAGAAGGGTTGGGACTGTTTGACCGTGGGTGTAATCGCTGTCATAAGCGCTTCCTTGTTACTTACCCATCCTGTACCGCCCTTACGGCCCGTTGTTTTAGTCGCCAGGGCAGGGACGGCGACCGTGGGAATTGCTAAAATAGTTGTACTGCGGTGTCTTGATGCAGTTGTGTTTAAAGCGATCGCCACCAGTGCAACATTCCCATTCTACCTGCAAGGAACCCTAGGCTCAGACGCGCTACTTGTGCAACAGTAACTCAAAGCTCTGAAAAAGGAATTAGCATGGTCTGGGTTGCCAGTTTCCGAGCAATTCTAAAAATAAAAATTATAAATTGAAAAATGACAAGAATGCAATCAAGGATGAGAATGGCGTCTACCCGCAGGTATGTTAGCCAGACAATTACTGATGATAATTTATTTATAAAACCATGATTTCCTCCAATGAAGCCGAACGACTCACCGCAGTGCGCCGCTACGACATTCTTGACACACCACCGGATGGAGCCTTTGACCGAATCACAGCCCTAGCAACCCGGTTTTTCAACGTCCCGATTTCCATTATTAGCATCGTTGACCATGACCGAATCTGGTTTAAATCTCATCATGGGCTAGAAGTTCAGCAAATTGGACCCGAACTCGGACTCTGTGCCAGTGCGATTTTGCAAGAAGAAGTTTACACCGTTCTGGATGCCAAAGTAGACCCCCGCACGTTAGCAAACTCCTTAGTAGCTGGGGAATTTGGACTTCGTTTTTACGCAGCAGCCCCCTTGCAGACACGCGATGGTTTCAACTTAGGAACTATCTGTGTAATCGACTATCAACCCCGTCAAGTGACCGAGGCAGAAAAGGCAACTCTCACAGACTTAGCCGCCATTGTCCTTGATGAATTGGAACTGCGACTCGCCGCTCAAAAAGCCGTACAATCTGAAGTTGTCCGGCGAATGGCAGCACTGGAAGCAACCAGAGCCAAAAGTGAATTTCTGGCAATGATGAGCCATGAAATCCGGACTCCGATGAACGGAGTCATTGGGATGGCGGGACTACTGTTGAATACAGAACTAACGTTCCAGCAACGGAACTTTGTCGAGATAATTTGTAGCAGTGGCGATTCCTTACTGACAATCATTAACGACATTCTCGACTTCTCCAAAATCGAGTCCGGCAAGCTGGAATTAGAAGAACAACCTTTAAGCTTGTTAGATTGCATTGAAGCTGCCTTAGATTTACTCGCTCCCCGTGCTTATGAAAAAGGCTTAGAACTCGCTTACCAAATCGAGACAGGAACCCCCAGCATAGTGCTGGGAGATGAAATCAGACTGCGCCAAATTCTGGTGAATCTGCTGAGTAATGCAATTAAATTCACTTCTGCCGGGGAAGTAGTGGTTTCAGTAACGGCAAAAGAAGTAATGGTTAATCGGGAATCGGCAATCAGTAACTGGCAAGAAAACCAATCACCCATTCCTCCTTATTCATTACCAAATACCTGTTACCAAATCCAATTTTCCGTCAAAGATACCGGAATTGGTATTCCTTCAGACCGAATGAATCGCCTGTTTAAGTCGTTTAGCCAAGTTGATTCCTCTACCAGCCGTCAATATGGGGGCACGGGGTTGGGACTGGCGATTAGCAAACGCTTGAGTGAAATGATGGGGGGTCAGATGTGGGTTGAAAGTGAAGTTGGACACGGCTCCACTTTTCATTTCACCGTCATCGCCCGATCTTTTCCTGGCTGTCCACTGGTTGAACTCGATGCTGTCCAGCCGCAGTTAGCTGGAAAACGGCTGTTAATTGTGGATGAAAATGCTACCAGCCGCCAGATTTTGATTTTGCAAGCCCAATCTTGGGGGATGATGACGAAGGCAACTGAATCGGGTGCCCAGGCTTTAGGCTGGCTTCGTCAAGGTGAGCGTTTTGATATGGCGATTCTAGATAGGCAAATGCTAGGGATGGATGCCTTGAGCCTAGCGACAGAAATTCGCTCATTACCTAACGCTGAGGCATTACCCGTGGTGATGTTGACTACGTTTGGCAAAGAACCGGGGGAAAAACAGTTAGAGCGAGTAAAATTTGCAGCCTTCCTGAATAAGCCGATTAAACAATCTCAGCTTTACAATACCTTGAGTGGTCTGTTGGCACGAGAGCCGATCAAGGTGCAGCGCCCGCCCTTTACTTTACCTGAGCTTCAGCCCCACCTTGCCGAAGCTCTCCCCTTGCGAATTCTTGTAGCCGAGGACAATCGGGTGAACCAGAAGGTGGCTTTGCACTTACTGCAACAGTTGGGATATCAAGCCGATGTTGTTGACAATGGTCTAGAAGTGCTGGAAGCCTTGCGGCGTCAATCCTACGATCTGGTGCTGATGGATGTGCAGATGCCAGAAATGGATGGGTTAGAGGCGAGTCGTGGCATCTGCCAAGAAGGGTTGGCAACCGATGGTAGAGGGGATGCCTGCCCTACAAAACCTTGGATTATTGCTATGACGGCTAATGTCATGCAAGGCGATCGCCAAGCGTGTCTGGAAGCTGGCATGGACGACTATATCAGCAAGCCGATCCGAAAGGAAGAGTTAGTTCAGGCTTTGCAGAGGTGCAGAGGTGCAGAGGTGCAGGGAAGTGGGGGAGACAACACAACAGAGGGCGAAGCCACTACTTTACTCCACACTGAGTCCGGACAGGGTAGTGACGCAACATTATCATTCAGTAGTCCTATTGATGCCAATACCCTGCAATCATTTGCTAAAACAGTGGGAGGTAACGCCTCAAATTTATTGACTCAATTGATTAATTGCTATTTAGAAGATGCTCCCAAACTGCTGCAAGCAATCGGGACAGCAGCGAGTAACCAAGATGCGATCGCGCTTAGGCAAGCATCTCATACCTTAAAAGCCAGCAGTGCTGCTCTTGGTGCAATACAACTGGCTACTTTGTGTAAACAGCTCGAAGCGATGAGTCGGGCTGGAGAAATTGCTGGTGCATCCAAAATTGTTGTACAGATCGAAACAGAGTCTGAAACCGTTAAGGCGGCTTTGCAGATGGCAGCACAATCAAATCAGCGATGAAGATTACTTGCACTGAACCAGATTCCTACCTCGTCCTGATTGTTGACGACGACAGATTCACGCGGATGCAGCTGCGCGGCATGATGGAACACGAAGGCTACAAGGTGGCAGAGGCAAGTGATGGAGAGGAAGGCTTAGCTGCCTACACAAGCCTGCATCCAGACATTGTTTTGCTAGATGCGTTGATGCCGATTCTGGATGGTTTTGCTTGCTGTAGCCAGTTAAAATCCCTTCCTCAAGGCGATCGCACACCTGTTTTAATCATTACCAGCCTTGACGACCGAGAATCCGTCAATCAGGCGTTTGAGGCAGGTGCCACCGATTATGTCACTAAGCCGGTACACTGGGCAGTGCTGCGCCAACGGGTGCGCCGTCTCCTCCAGGCGAGTCGAGCAGCGGAAGAATTGCGACAGCAAAATCAGCGACAACGGCTAATGGGAGCGATGTTAGAGCGCATCCGCCAATCTCTGAACTTGGAAGAAATTCTCAATACTACAGCCAGCGAGGTGCGGCAATTTCTTGCCTCCGACCGAGTGATTATTTATCGCTTCAATCCGGATTGGAGTGGCGTCGTGGAGGTGGAATCTGTAGATGAGCCTTGGACTCCGATCTTAGGGAAAACACTTTTAGATCCGTGCTTTACTCAAAATTATGTCGAGCTTTACAAACACGGTCGTATCAGCGCCACGGCGGATATTTACACAGCCGGTTTGAGACAGTGTCACATCGATTTATTGTCTCAGTTTCAAGTCAAAGCTAATTTGGTGGTACCCATCCTGCAAAACAGGACTGAGGTGAAAGGACTCAGGACTGAGGAAGGGGAGCCGGGAAGCCCCCAGTCTTTAGCCCTCAGCACGGATAGCACTGAGTTATGGGGACTGTTGATTGCTCATCACTGTTCGCAACCTCGGCAATGGCAACAGTGGGAGATAGATTTTCTCTGTTCGTTGGCAACCCAGGTAGCGATCGCCATTCAACAATCTGAACTTTACCATCAGGTGCAGCAGCTCAACACAAACCTCGAACACCAGGTACAGGAACGCACCGCTCAGTTGCAGCAAGCTCTCAAATTTGAAGCGATGCTCAAACGAATTACTGATAAAGTGCGCGACAGCCTCGATGAAAGCCACATTTTGCAAACAGCCGTGCAAGAATTAGCACAAGTGCTGGGAGTTAAGTATTGCGATACGGCATTGTATGACATCAATGGGGCTACTTCCACGGTTTGCTATGAGTACACGCTCTCAATGCCTTCAGCTGAGGGAAGCGAAATCCAAATGGCAAGTAATCCGGCGATTTACTCCCAACTGTTGCAAGGAAAGTATCTGCAATTTTGCAAACTAGGTCCCAACCCAATTCAGCCGATTTCCGGTCAATCTTCAGTCTTGGCTTGTCCTATTTTTGATAACCAAGGGGTTTTGGGCGATCTGTGGTTATTAAACGATCGGGGATATATTTTTAACGAACTAGAGATTCGTTTATTACAACAGGTCGCTAATCAATGCGCGATCGCTATTCGTCAAGCCCGACTTTACCAAGCTTCACTGGCTCAAGTAAATGAATTAGAAAAACTCAATCAACTCAAAGATGATTTTTTAAGTACGGTTTCTCACGAATTACGCACCCCGGTATCCAACATGAAAATGGCAATTCAAATGTTGGAAGTTATTATGGAAAAACAATGCGATTGGTATGATGAGATAACCAGTCAAAAGGTCGAAGATCACCCAATTTATCGCTATTTCGAGTTGCTGAATGATGAGTGCAACCGAGAAATGAACCTAATTAACGATCTACTGCAATTACAGCAACTCAATGCAGGGGCGCATCCTTTAGAAAAGACAAGTATTCACTTACAAGACTGGATTCCCCATATCGTAGAACCTTTTGAACAGCGAACTCAAAAATACCAGCAAATATTACAAGTAAACATTCCCGAAGAACTGCCTCTTCTTGTTTCGGATCCATTCAGTTTGGCACGTATCCTCACCGAATTGCTGAATAATGCTTGTAAGTATACTCCACCAGAAGAAAAGATTACGGTAGCTGTTTATGTTAAATCGGAAAAGCTTCAGATCGAAGTGAGCAATTCTGGGATCGAGATTCCCACGAATGAACTTTCCCGTATCTTTGATAAGTTCTACCGCATTCCGAGTAATGACCCGTGGAAGCATGGCGGGACTGGTTTAGGACTAGCACTCGTCCAAAAATTGGTAGCTTATTTAGGAGGATCTATTAAAGTTGAAAGTACATCTAAAAAAACCTGTTTTTTAGTTGAATTGCCGATTAATTGATAGGAATAAAAATTGGTAATAGACAATAGAAAGTAAAAATTAAACATCGTATTTTGCTCAATGACTAATTACCAATCTGCGGGTGGTGTGCCAGAAGAAAGTGTGGGTCGTATTTTACAGCGGGGGGGTGAAGAACTGGCGCTGGAGAAAGTGAGCGATCGCTTCACGGTTCGCCCCGCCACCTCCGACGCTACATCTGAGGAGTTCGCGCTAACAATTCCCGCCCAAGCGCACCAGGAAATTCCCGGTAGAAGCGGGATGACCCCTCCCCTACAAGAATTTATTGTTGACCCATCCCAGCGAGACGAAGCCATGCAGGCGGCACGAGAATCAGAGGATGTCGCCTTTGCCAGTCATGTCTATAAACTCAAAGAGAATCCGCAGACGTTAATTTACCTAACGGATCAGGTGACAATTCAATTTGCCCCGCTGGTGGATGAGGAAACCCAAAGAGCGATCGCATCTTTATTTGGCTTACAATTGCTGCGACCTGTCAGCGGGATTCCCAACACCTTCGTCTTCGAGGTCAGTCCGCAAGCACAGGAAAATCCCATCAAAATTGCCAACCGCTTAATCGGGCGAAAAGAGGTACTCACCGCCGAACCCAACATCGTCGTGCGACAAGAAAAGCACTACCGACCCAAAGATTCCCTATATTCCAAGCAATGGTATCTCAACAACCTTGGCGGATCTCAGATGGCAGCCGGTTCTCACATTTCGGTTGAGAAAGCTTGGGATATCACCAGAGGCATCCGTTCCATCGTTGTCGCAGTGGCAGATGATGGCTTCGACCTCAACCACCCGGATTTTCAGGGAACTGGCAAAATTGTTGCCCCTAAAGACTTCAAAGAACAAGACTTCTTGCCGCTACCTGGAGACGATAATGAAAACCACGGAACCGCTTGTGCTGGGGTTGCAGTGGCAGAAGAAACCGGCACCGGCATTGTGGGAGTCGCCCCTGGCTGTGCCCTGATGCCCCTCCGCACCACTGGCTATCTAGATGACGAAGCCATCGAACAACTATTTGACTGGGCGATCAACAACGGTGCTGCGGTCATTTCCTGTAGCTGGGGGCCAGCAGCCGTCTACTTCCCCCTCTCCCTGCGGCAACGCGCCGCCCTAACTCGTGCCGCGACCCAAGGACGGGACGGTAAAGGCTGTGTCATCGTCTTTGCTGCTGGGAATGCGAATCGTCCTATCAGCGGCACGATTAACGAGCAGGGATGGCCTAATAACCTGTTAAAAGGTCCTACCCAGTGGCTGGGTGGTTTCACCGTTCATCCAGATGCGATCGCGGTTTCTGCTTGTACCAGCCTCAACAAAAAATCTGCCTACAGTAACTGGGGAACCAACGTCTCTGTCTGTGCCCCCAGCAATAATGCGCCGCCAGGAATGTGGTTTGAACAAACCGGCTATGTCAGTACCGCCCCCGAAGTCAGAGCATTGCTGCCAGGATTGGGCATCTTTACCACTGACCGACTAGGGGCAGCTGGATACGACAGCAACAACTTCACCAGTGACTTCGGCGGCACCTCCAGTGCTTGTCCCGTTGTCGCAGGCGTCGCTGCCCTGATTCTGTCAGCCAATCCCGATTTAACTGCAAAAGAAGTCAGGCAAATTCTGCAACAAACCGCTGACAAAGTAGTTGACCCCGACTCCGACCCCCAATTGACTTTTCGATTGGGCAGTTACGATGCGAACGGTTTCTCTCAGTGGTTCGGCTATGGCAAAGTCAATGCTTTTAAAGCTGTTCAAGCTGCCCAACAGCAGCGCGTCCAACCATCGCAAGCCTCCCAAGTTTTGCAAGGACGCAATGACAACCTCGTCCCCATTCCCGACTACAACTCCCAAGGTGTTACCAGCGCAATTAACGCGACTAACGCCAGCCCCCTACGAGATATCCAAGTCAGCGTCAACATTCAACACGAGTTTCTAGGGGATATCGAGGTTAGTTTGAGAAGTCCTAACGGGATTACGGTGCTGTTGCAAGGTCGCACGCTGGGTTCTACAACTCAATTGCAAGCCACCTACACGCTGCAAAATACCCCCGCACTCAAGCAACTCCTCAACAAACCCGCAGCAGGCGTCTGGCAGTTGTGGGTGGTGGATTATGCCCAGATGGATACTGGGACTTTGAACAGCTGGGAATTAACCTTGGGCGTCTGAGTAGGGCACTGCACTGCCGTGCCCATTGGTGTCCACTTAAGATTGGCTTGGCGGTTGAAACCGCAGCTATACAGACTCGCACCTGCCTTCTCCAGTTCAAAACTCATGATTTTTCTTTAGTCCGCGTCAGGCGGGCTTAGTTTATAAATGCGAAGCAACTTCTGCCCCTCTTCTTCTTGAAGGGGGGTAAGGGGGGTTGGCGTAGCCGCAACTTCCAGTCGCCAGGGCTTAAGTTGACTTTTATCAACAGGACTTACGCAACATCACCACATGTGGGGGCAACCACAGGGGATTGCTCCTACAAAACTCTATATGTATAAGCTTTGCGTAAGTCCCGATCAATACCGTAATTGACTGACGCTCTAGATGATTCGTGAAACTCTGTAGAGACACGACATATCGCGTCTCTACTTAAATGGGATTGTCTATAGCAAGCAATCCGAATTGATGTATAGAAATAGCGGCAACCGTAATCAGTAATGGGTTCTCTCCAATTACCCATTACCAATTACCTAAAAGCTTTTGTTCGCGAATGAATGAGAATTGCGATAGAGATTTTAAAACGATGACTGAGCGCCCGATACTTTCTCTAAGGGGGGAGCAGCACAGAGCGTATCCACCTCTTCTACTTCGCATCCATCTATCTGTTTAAGCGCAGCTTCTAAATCGGCGGTTAGTTTTTTCGCACTTTGTTTTGGCGTATTGCTGCAATAATTCGCTACTGAGATCGGCGAACCAATGTGAACTTTGATACCGCAGCCCCAATGCGGCACCGGGCTGCCGTAACGGACGCTGATGGGCACAATTTTGACATCCAATTCTGGTTGGCTGGATTCCACTTGCAAGGCAATTCGAGCCAAACCCGACTTGAGGGGGTGAACGCGCTTATCCTGGTAGATGCCGCCCTCTGGGAAGATGACCAGCACTTCTCCCTGGCGGAGAACTTCGACGCCATGACGAAAAGTGCCAACTCCCGGATTTCGAGTATCCACTGGAAACCCTCCCATGCGGCTGATGAACCACCCTTGCAACCCTTTCATTTCATCCGCTGACACCATAAACCGCAGGTCACGACCCGTCACAGGTCGTCCAGCGGCGTGAGGCACGACAAACGCATCCCAGCGGGCGCGATGGGTCGGAGCCAGAATCACCGGCCCGGTAGCGGGGATATTCTCTTGTCCGGTGACTTCGGCTTTACCAAAATAAAACGGTATGACAAGATATTTCGTCAGCTTATAGCCTAAGGAAGCTAGCCAAGGTAAAACACGGGAAGTAACAGGAACTACCTTGACAGGTTTTGGTGTCTCTATCGTTTGTTCAGAGGGGTCGAACTGAGTCATCACGAATAAAACTTCTCACAGCATCCATAATTCCAGCTTATGTATGATTACGGCATCTGTCTTCTACTAGAAGGACAGTTCTCATGCTGTCATTAGCAGAGTAAAAGTAAACATAATAAGAGCAATTCTTTTGTTTTGCCTTTTGCCTTTTTACTTTTGACTTTTTAAGCGCCGCTGGGCAAACCAGGATTGCAGATGTTGGCGGCAGGCAGACTCTAAGATACCACTGATGACTGGCAAGCGGTGGTTAGAGCCAGCACTATCTGGAATATTGGCAACGGTACGAATCGCGCCAGTTTTTGGATCGTCCACACCGTAAACGAGAAGCCGCAGACGTGCTAGCGCGATCGCACCGGCGCACATGGGGCAAGGTTCTAGGGTAACGTAGAGGGTGCATTGGTTAAGGTGCCAGTTCTGCATTGCTTGCCCAGCAGCTCTAAGAGCTAAAATTTCGGCGTGGGCAGTCGGGTCTTGATCGCGCTCTTTGCGATTTTCACCCTCTGCAATCAAGTTACCATCTGCACTAACAATCACTGCTCCCACTGGCACTTCCCCAGCATCACCCGCCTTCTCGGCAAGTTCTAGCGCTCGACTCATCCATTGTCGGTGAACTAGGTACGCAGAGTCCTCAATTCCTGGTGGCGGAATTTCCATAGCCATGCTAGTGCCCGTACCGGCTATACAAACTAAACTCGCCTGTGCTGGCTAATTTTAGCCTTAAATGGCGGGTTGAGCCAGTAGGGGGTCTAATTTTCCGTCTGTATTCAGCTGATAGAGGTCATCGCTTCCACCAATGTGCTGCTCATTGATGAAAATCTGCGGCACGCTTCGACTCCCGTTGGCACGCTCAGCCATCTTAGCTCTGGCTGCCTCATCACCATCAATTTTATATTCGGTAAAGTTGACGCCCTTCCACCAGAGCAACATCTTTGCTCTGATACAAAAGGGACAAGTTTGCCAAGTATAGATTTCAACGTTGGCTTTGTTGCGTTCTGGATGACGCTTTAGGATTGGATTAAGAAAGTCAAACATTTTAGGATTTTTGAATTCTCTAGATTTGGATATGTGTTTAGCCGTCGGCATTCAGCAATGCGCCTTCAGTTTAATTGACCAAGCCCAGGACTGAATACCTCTCTCTAGACTAGATCGTTCTTTTAAGCAAGACAACAACTGCAATATATTAGCAAATTTAGCAAATTAAAGGATTAATTTTATTGTTTGATGTTTTTATTTTCTAATTAGATATAGCAATCCTATTTGAGTTGTGAGATGCCAGCGGTTTAGATACCCGACTTCGTAAGAGAAGTCGGGTATCTCGCCTTCACGAATCATTTAGGACTGCTATAGCGTTGGCAAGTGCGACGGATCGCGCTAACCTTTGAGCAAATCCGGTTCTGTTTAGAGGCACCCTTGGCAGCAGATTTTAGACTTTTTTTAGAAGTAAATTGCTGTCTCGTCCGGTTTTTGCCTAGAAAGTTGATAAAGAATGTTAATGACTTCGCCCTTCTATTCGGTGAGGATTTTTAGCTAGCTAGTTTTTTTATTACAAAATACAATTGTTGCATCGCTTAAAAAGCTGTCTGTAAAGCCTTAGCCGCCTAGTCAGGGGTGATTGAAGAGCTACTCCTATGCTTACTACCTACCGTGTTACACACCAAAGGGATCGCGCTTTGTTCAATTTAGATTTAAGATAATTAATAAAAATGGTTAATTTTATTAAAGAAACTAATAATATATTCTCTATGCTCGACCCTTACGCTTTACCGCTCCATCAAGCAATTGATCGTAACCCTCTGACAGTGACTCCAGACACGCTAGCCACAGAGGCGATCGCATTGATGAGTCGGGCACAGGCTAGCTGTGTCATCGTGGTAGAGCAACAGCAGGTAACGGCGGAAGAACCAACACAAGTAGCAACACAAACCCCGATCGGAATTTTTACAGAACGGGACTTAGTTCAAGTTACGGCTTTAGGTAGGGACATTCAAGGTGTAGCGATCGCTGCACTGATGAACCAGCCACTCATCACCCTCAACGAATCCCAAGTACAAGATATCCAAACCATCAGCCGACTGTTTCGCCACCATCAGATTCGCCATCTGTTGATTGTACAGGACGAATCCGGTCAACTGGTAGGAATCATGACGCCAACCAGTCTGATGCCAGTCGTTAGCGATCGCTATAACCCGAAACCGGAAAACTTCTTCGGCTATTCAAACTTAGAATTGCCTGAGAGGGAAGCTCGTTACCGATTGCTGGCAGAAAACTGCACCGACATGATTTCCACTCACACTCCGGAAGGTGTTTATCTTTACGTTTCACCTGTATGCAGTATTTTACTGGGATATGAGCCGGATGAACTCCTGGGACACTCGGTGCTTGAATTTTGCCACCCGCAAGATTTGGTAGTGATGGAGCAATTTGCTCAGAATGACACTGTTACTTTAAGAGAACATTCAACCCAGCTAAACTTTCCAGAAATCGGCACAGTTAGCTACCGGATTCGTCATCGGCAAGGTTATTACATCTGGTTAAAAACTACGCTCCGAACTATCCGCCATCCGGATACGGGTGCAGTGCAAGAAATCATCGCCGTTTCGTGCAATATTAGCCAGCGCCAGCAGGCAGAAACCGAGTTAAGAGAAAGTCAAGAAAAATACAAAGTTATTTTTCAACGTTTTCCAATTGGCATTTGCATTACCGATAAAAACGGCAATATTATTGAAGCTAATCAAGCTTCAGAAAAGATTCTCGGTTTATCCACTGAAAAACATAAAACAAGAAGCTGTGACAGCAAAGAATGGCGCATCGTTCGACCGGATGGCACCCCAATGCCACCGGAAGAATTTGCTAGCGTTCGAGCATTAAAAGAAAATAAAGTGATTGAAAATCGAGAAATGGGAATTGTGAACGACCAGGATGAAATAACCTGGATTAACGTTACTGCTATTCCCATTCCTCTCAAAGATTATGGTGTTGCGATCGCTTACGTTGATATCACAGAGCGTAAAGCCGCAGAGGAGAAAGTTGAGAAATCGCTTTCTCTGCTTCGCGCCACGCTTGAATCAACTGCGGACGGCATCGTGGCAGTGAGCCTGGAAGGAGATATTGTCACTTACAATCAGAAATTTCTTCAGATGTGGCAGGTTCCAGAAGACCTGATAGGCTCACCTCGCGCTGACAAACGACTAATCTTTCTTAAAAACCAGCTTAAAGAGCCAGAAGCCTATCTGAGACGGGTTTGGGAACTTTCCAGGCAACCAGAAGCCAAGGCAGACGACATTCTGGAATTAAAAAATGGGAAAATCTTTGAGCGCTACTCCACACCGCACCGACTCGGCGAACAAATCATTGGCAGGGTGTGGAGCTTTCTTGACATTACCGAACGGACGCGAACGGAGGAGGCATTGCACTCTTCTATTGAGCGGGAGCGCTTGCTAGGGAGGATACAAGGGCGCATCCGCCAATCGTTGCATTTGAACGAAATCCTCAACACAGCGGTTGCGGAGGTGCGAAACTTTCTGCAAGCGGAACGAGTTGCTCTTTATCGGCTCGATCCTCGCGGTGCCTGCTTTGTCGTCGAATCTGTCGCACCCGGTGGTGAATCTATTCTGGATGTCTCGCTGTATGACCCCTGCTTTGAGGCGGAATATATCCAAAAGTTTCAAACCACCGGGTATGTGTCGGCGGTGGATGATATTTACCAAGCGGATCTGCCTGCGAGTTACGTGAAGTTACTGGCAGGAGCAGGAATTCAGGCAAATTTGATGGTGCCAATCTTGATTCGGGAACAGGGAGGGGGAAACCGAGAAGGGAAGAATGAATCCAAAACCCAAAATGCCGCCCCTTTGCGTCCCCCTTTATCGAATCCATCTGCCAAAATTCATTTATGGGGGATACTCTGCGTCCATCAATGCTCTGGATCTCGTCACTGGGAGCCGTATGAAATTAAGTTGTTGCAACAATTGTCCGTCGGGTTAGCGATCGCAATTCAGCAGTCTTCCCTCTTCAAACAGCTGGAGGAAGCCAACCGGGAGTTGCAGTGCATCGCTTCTCTGGATGGCTTAACTCAGGTGGCGAATCGGCGCAGGTTTGACGAATATCTAGCCCAAGAGTGGCGGCGGCTGGCACGAGAACAAGCGCCGATTTCGCTGATTTTCTGCGATATTGACTGTTTTAAAATCTACAACGATACCTACGGTCATCAAGCTGGAGATAGCTGTTTGCGACAGGTTGCTGGTGCGATTCGTTTGATGCTGAAGCGCTCAAGCGATCTAGTTGCCCGTTATGGAGGCGAGGAGTTTGCCCTAATTTTGCCCAACACTCCCTCTGCGGGTGCCGGTTACATCGCCGAGTCGATCCGTTCAATGGTGAAAAGCTTAGAGATTGTCCACGTCCACTCACCAGTCAGCCCATACGTCACGCTGAGTCTGGGTGTCGCCAGCATGGTTCCCAGTTTAACGTCTTCACCGGCAGCGCTGATTACAGCAGCCGATGAGGCGCTGTATCAAGCGAAAAAAGAGGGACGCGATCGCGTTAGCGTATGCGGCTAGACGCGGCTCTTCGCGTTAGTTCGCGTAGGGAATGGTTGAGGCAACGTTACCCAACAAATGCTTATGTTTTGTTGGGTTGAGGAACGAAACCCAACCTACAATTATTTTTAACCGAACCGTATTGATGCCAATACAACTTTTCAAACATCCTATAAGCAGCTCTTCGCGTTAGCGTACACCAAAATCATTGAGAGCATCGCCCTGTCCTACAAATTGATAATTTCTAACTTTTATTTTTTAACCTCTTAGATTTAACAAGCTCTGTTGCCGCTTCCGCCGGAACCGGGGGACTAAACAGATAACCCTGCAAGCCATCACACTGAACTGAGTACAAAAAATCCAATTGTTCTACTGTTTCAACACCCTCAGCAATCACTTTTAAATTGAGTCCATGACCCAGTGCCATGACTGCCTTGATAATCGCAGCATCATGAGTATCCGTCATCAGATCGCGAATAAATGAGCGATCGATTTTTAGCGTATTGAGCGGAAAGTGTTTTAGATAGCTCAGTGAAGAATAACCCGTCCCAAAATCATCCATTGAAATGTGAATTCCCAGATCCTGCAACTTCTGCAACACAGAAATTGTCCATTCCACATCCTGCATCGCAATGCTTTCAGTAATTTCGAGTTCCAGATAACGAGGTTCCAACTCAGTTTCAGCCAGAACTTGCTTAACAACTTTTACTAAATTGGGTTGCTGAACTTGACGCCCTGAAAGATTCACGGCAACCCGGATTGGCGGCAAGCCAAGTAATTGCCAAAGACGATTTTGCATGCAAGCTGTCCGCAAAACCCATTCTCCAATCGGACAGATCAAACCCGTTTCTTCTGCAAGGGGAATAAATTGATAAGGTGGAATTAATCCTAGTTCTGGAGATTGCCACCGAATCAGCGCTTCCATGCCCACAATTTGACCTGTTTTTAAGTCTACTTGCGGCTGGTAATGTAACAGAAATTCCTCGCGTTCTAAGGCTTTGTAAAGTCTGTTTTCTAACCTCAGTCGTTCTAGCGCTTTTGCCCCCAGGGCTGGTGTATATAGCTGGTAATTATTGCGACCTTGTTGCTTGGCTCTGTACATCGCCGCATCGGCGTTTTTTAACAGCGTTTCTACATCTTCCCCATCATAAGGAGCTAAAGCAATCCCCAAACTCGCCTTGATGTGTAAAGAGCTATCATGATATGTCTCTACATCGTCAAAATGAAAAGGAACGTTTAGGGAACCCAGAATTCTTTTCGCAATCTTGGTAACATCTTCCAGACAAGTGATTGGGGACAGCATAATGGTGAATTCATCCCCACCCCAACGAGCAACAATGTCGCTTTCTCGCAGACAGTCTGCGATGCGTCGAGCCGCACCTTGCAGCAGCAGGTCGCCTACGGCATGACCGAGAGTGTCGTTAATCGTTTTGAAGCCATCCAGGTCGAGAAACACCACCGCCAGCATATCGCCGCGATTCAGATGAGTGCTTGCTAGTGCCAGAGAAAGCCGGTCATTGAATAGCAGTCGGTTGGGCAAACCAGTTAAGAGGTCATGAGACGCCTGATGTCGGATTGTATCCTCTACCCGCCTTTGCATTACTGCCATGTAGAGGTGGGTTCCCACAGCTTGAGCCAGCTTGAGTTCTTCTTGCGTCCACTCTTTAGCTTGTCCTTGGGTGATTTCTCGCCATGCTTCAAATGACTGGCGGGGGCGCACGTTGCGTTCGTCGGAATTCTGACGCCCTGCCCATAGGGTTTCTGTATTCATCTCATGGCGGAAGATGGTGAGACACCCTACGCATTGCTGATGATATGTCAGAGGCACGATTAAAATAGAGCGAATGGTCGTTGGCTTGAAAGCAGAGGCTAAATACTTTAGTTGTGGTTCTTGATATAAATCGGGAATGGTGTAGAGAAAATTTTGACTTTTAAAATTTGATATTTCGCTAGCTGCTCCGTAGCGGTGGCGCGAAGATTCAAGGATATGGTTTTGAGGGTTAAATTCTGACTCTAGAAACCAGGAGTCAGAAGATTCCTGGATAAGATTCTGATGACTGACGGCTTGATTGTTGTCTTTGTAATGGTTTGCAGTAGCACTGCCTGGGATGCTGACGCTTCTCGGTTTCCCGGAGATAATTTGTTGCCAAAAGGGAGTTTCTTCAATCCAAGGCAGGATTGGCTGCTTGCCAGAGGTATAAAGTTGAGCAGGTTGACCAGTTGTATCTGCTGTAATATACAATCTGCCAGCGTCACCCTGTAAGGCGTTAACGGTTTTTTCTAAAACGGTCTGCCGAATTTCGGAAATTTTTAATGGGGAGTGGAGCAGACTGCTGATTTGGTTGATCGTTGACTCATGCTGAGCTTGTTCGCGTGCGGTTTGGAGAAGATGGGACTGAGCGATCGCAATTGACACCTGATCCACCAGCAGCTGGACAATTTGCAACTCTTGTTCGCTAAGTTTTCGCTGGGACACGTGGTGACACACCAACAACCCCCACAAGCTGTTTTGATGCAGGATTGGCACGGCTAGAGAAGCCCTCACCCCCATCGTCGTCAGATATTCGACGTGGCAAGGATCGACTGGGGAATAGCGGATATCTCTAGTTGCTAGATTTCTGCCGGTTGATAGACAATCTAACTGCTCTTGAGTTTTCTGCCTAGAAACGACATCGATAATGACTCGCTGGCGGACTTTGACAAACAACTCACGAGCATGGGGAGGAATGTCCTCCGCTGGAAACCGCAGCCCCATCATAGAGGGTAAGCGATCGCCATTTATAGATTCGGCAATCACTTCGCCACTGGCATCCGGATGAAATCGGTAAATTTTGACCCGATCCATGTCTAAAAAGGAACGAATTTCCCGCGCTGTTGTCGCCAATATCTCTTGTAGCTCTAAAGATTGGCGAATTCGCGTCGTAATTCGATTTAGCAAGTTTTCTCTATCGTAAGGTCGGGTTGTCCCCGTCCTTCCTGCTTGCTGTAATGTCGGTATATTCTTTCGTCGAACCATTCAATTAAACCTGTCTAGAGAGAGAAATAGATCCCTTAAATACCAGTATGAAGTGTTACATCTATCCTGAGATGGAAAAAAAATAAATTTGTAACTAAATAATTAAATGATGTTACGCCGAGAATTGAGTGCTACTTGCGTGCCGTGCTTATGTTTTGCTAGTGTTCATGTCCACCTGAGTGCGATCGCACAGATGATTTTTTAAGCAATGAATAGCGTAGCCCAAAAACTTGAAAGTCTCCTCTCCAGCTCCGGCATTGTTCAGTGGGAACAGATAGAAGGCACCCGAAAAGCACAAATATCTCAAGCAATTGCACCGGGAACCACCCTTAATTGCATTGTTTATCCCCACACGGAGGAAGAACTCGCTCAGGTTATGGCTTGTGCCTACCAGCAACGATGGGGCGTCTTACCCTGTGGCAGCGCCAGCAAACTGGATTGGGGCGGATTGGTAGATGGGGTCAATTTGGTTGTCAGTACCGAACGCCTCAATCGCTTAATCGCTCATGCGGTTGGCGACTTAACCGTTACGGTGGAAGCAGGCATGAAATTTGCCGAACTGCAAAAGATTTTAGCGCAACAAAGTCAATTTCTTGCTCTAGATCCAGCTTATCCAAAAGACGCCACTATTGGCGGCATTGTGGCGACAGCTTGGGGCGGCTCCTTGCGACAACGCTATGGCGGAGTTCGGGATATGCTACTGGGTCTTTCTTTTGTCCGCACCGATGGTCAAATTGCCAAAGCTGGGGGTCGGGTGGTAAAAAATGTTGCCGGTTACGACATGATGAAGCTATTCACCGGCTCTTTTGGAACCCTAGGGATTGTCAGTCAAGTTACGTTTCGGGTTTATCCCCTGCCTGAGGCATCTGCAACCGTAGTGCTGACTGGCACAGCCGAAGGAATTGCCGCAGCAACCAAAACTTTGCTAGCTTCAGCCTTGACGCCCACGGCTGTTGACTTGCTATCAACTCAGATCGTGGCTAGTTTAGGGTTAGGGGAGGGAATTGGGGCGATCGCTCGCTTTCAAAGTATATCGCCGAGTGTGAAGGAACAGGGCGCTCGATGGTTGGAAGTGGGGCAGCATCTGGGTTTACAGGGTGTCCTGTATTCAGATGCCGATGAGGCTGAGTTATGGCAGAAGTTACAAGAACAAATGTGGACATCCCACACAGAGGCAGCGATCGCTTGCAAAATAGGAGTATTACCGACTGCCGCCGCTACCATTTTGACTCATCTGCAAATCCACGTCCCATCGGTGATGTGTCTGATTCATGCTGGGAGTGGGTTGGGGCTATTGCGGTGCAATGGTGATGTTGGAGAGAAAACAGCGATCGCGTTTTTACAACAGATGCGATCGCTCTGTGAATCTCACGGTGGGTTTCTGACGATTCTGGAAGCGCCTATCTCCTTGAAGCAGCAACTAGATGTCTGGGGTTATACCGGCAATGCCCTGGATTTAATGCAGAAAATCAAAACGCAATTTGATCCAGAAAATATTTTAAGTCCAAATCGTTTTGTCGGTGGAATGTGAACAAAGCGCTTTCATCGCCGAAAATACCGCCTAAAAAGTAGGGAAGATTACACCCATCCATGCAAACATCAGAGAATTCTTTGACAAATTTAGATGATTCAAACCCGATTAAAATTAACGGATTTGATAACGATCATCCCCCAGATCCCAAGTTAATTGATAGCTGCGTTCACTGCGGTTTTTGTCTTTCTACTTGTCCCAGCTATCGGGTGATTGGCAAAGAGATGGATTCTCCCAGAGGCAGAATTTATCTCATGGATGCTATCAATAAAGGTGAGATTCCTCTGAATACTGCCACAGTGCAACATTTTGACTCTTGCTTGGGATGTCTTGCCTGTGTCACAACCTGTCCTTCTGGCGTGCAGTATGACAAGTTGATTACTGCCATGCGCCCCCAAATTGAACGTAATTATTCGCGCAGTTTGCCAGACAAGTTGTATCGGAAACTTATTTTTTCGCTATTTCCTTATCCCAATCGGCTGCGAGTTTTGCTGGTGCCTCTGATGGTCTATCAGAAATTAGGCTGGCAAAAATTAGTTCGTTCGACCGGATTACTCCAGCGCCTTTCTCCTCGCTTGGCGGCGATGGAATCAAATCTGCCAGAAATTACTCCCAGTAGCTTTGTAGACACCCTACCAGAGTTGATTCCGGCTGAGGGTGAGAAACGCTATCGGGTGGGCGTTATTTTGGGCTGCGTGCAACGTCTATTCTTTTCAAAGGTAAATGAAGCAACGGTGCGGGTATTAACCGCCAATGGCTGTGAAGTCGTGATTCCAAAGACTCAGGGATGTTGTGCTGCATTGCCGCATCACCAAGGACAGGAAGAACAAGCAAAAGCGATCGCTCGCCAAATGATTGATAGTTTTGAAGGTACAAATGTTGATGCCATCATCATCAATGCTGCGGGTTGCGGTCATACTCTAAAAGAATACGGACACCTCCTCCAAGATGACCCTGATTATCAAGAGAAAGCCGTAAAATTTGCCGCTCAAGTGAAAGACGCTCAAGAGTTTCTTTACGAAGCAGGAATAACTGCGAAACTTTCCCCGCTTTCTGATAAACCACTGACTTTGGTTTATCAAGATGCCTGTCATTTATTGCATGGGCAAAAAATTAGTTTGCAACCGCGCCAATTATTACGACAAATTCCAGGCGTCCAACTGCGGGAACCTATTGATGCAGCTTTGTGTTGTGGCAGTGCTGGGGTTTATAATATGTTGCAACCTGAAGTTGCTGGAGAATTGGGTAAGCAAAAAGTTGAGAACCTTCTCAATACAGGTGCTGAATTAATTGCGTCTGCGAATCCCGGTTGTACGATCCAAATTAGCAAGCATTTAGAACTTCAAGAAAAGGCAATTCCCATCATGCATCCCGTAGAGTTGTTGGATTTGTCAATTCGGGGAGTGAAACTGTACGAGTAGAGAAATTTTCGATTACCGCAAAGGTGATAGCAGAGGTAGAAGGCGATCGCTTATGGTACAAACACCTACTAAAACACTGACTCTAGAGGAGTTTCTGAAATTACCAGAAACTAAACCAGCCAGTGAATACATCAACGGTAAAATTATCCAAAAACCAATGCCGCAGGGGAAGCCCAGTAAGTTACAAGGAAAGCTAGTCACTGCTATTAACGAGGTAGTTGAAGCTAAGCGAATTGCCTTAGCCTTTCCGGAATTACGGTGTACCTTTGGCGGACGAGCAATCGTGCCAGATGTGGCGGTGTTTGCTTGGGATAGAATCCCCCTTGATGAGAATGGGGATGTTGCTAATGTATTCCAGGCTGCTCCAGATTGGACAATTGAAATTCTCTCTCCAGAACCAAGCCAGACTAAAGTAACCGGAAATATCCTGCACTGCCTCAAACACGGTAGCAAATTAGGCTGGCTGCTCGATCCAGAGGAACGCTCCGTGCTAGTCTACCCTCCCGGACAACAACCAGAATTGTTGCAGGAAGCAGCCGACGTGCTACCCGTTCCAGACTTGTTAACAGAACTGCGGTTAACGGTAGGGGATGTGTTTGGATGGTTAAGACTAGGAGGATAAACAAACAGGAAAGACAATGATTGAGCAAATAGCTTGAAAAACCGCTTATTTTAATCCCTGACAGGGATTCATACAGCTTAATCTCACTCCACCATATGTAATTAATAAATTTATTGCTACTTGCTCAAAATCTGGTTAGGCAAAAGTTGGTTTGAAATTCCGTACTTTGGATGTCAGTCTTAGTACACTTTCACCTACAACTTGCTAAAAATATTTTAGGCGATCGCTCCTAAACTCACTAGCTCACCGAGTCAACGCTCAGAAGGCGTTTAACTTTTGTATACTACTTTATGAGTTTCATTAATTTTGTGCATGACTTCTAATACACCCTTAATTCAATTTTTTGAAGGAATTCCTGAAGAAATCAGTAACGTCAGCCTACGACGGAATCGCAGTTCTGGAGTCCGTAGTGTATTGATGACATTTAAAGAGCTGAAAGCCATAGAAAAATTCAACAGCTTTAAAAATAAATTTTCTAATGCGCTGCGGTTAACGGATGAAGAAGGTGAAATAAGCGTTGAGCCTTCTTCTGTAAAATTTGTTTTCAGCGGGCCTGAAGGGGATAACTTTCAGCGGCTGGACTGTGAATTTGAAATTCAGCGAGAAGACCACTGGGAGCGATTCATGCGGTTTATGAATCGCTATGCTGAGGTAAATGGTATGGCTTACGACACTAAAAAATCCCCCGCTAGCGAGGCAACGACAGAAGCATGAAAGTAGCCATTACAGGAGCAACTGGATTTGTCGGCTCTCGGCTGGTAGAACGACTACACGCTCAAGGAAATCAAATATTGGTTTTCAGCCGTAACCCCGCTAAAGCGAAGCAAGTCTTTCTTGCCAACACCTATCCCAATCTCGAAATCATTCCTTATACCCCCACTGAATCAGGCTCCTGGCAACAGTCCATTGCTGGATGCGATGCTGTGGTGAATCTAGCGGGAGAACCGATTGCGGAAAAGCGCTGGACTCCAGAACAAAAGCAGACGATCCTAAATAGCCGTAAGATAGGGACGCAAAAAATTGTAGAAGCGATTAACCAAGCGAATCCCAAGCCCTCTGTCTTGGTTAATTCTTCTGCAATTGGCTACTACGGCACCAGCGAAACGGCTGCCTTTGATGAAACCAGCTCAGCCGGTAACGATTTTCTCAGCACTGTCTGCAAAGAGTGGGAAACAGAAGCCCAAAAAGTCAAAGACAGCGGCACGCGACTGGTAATTGTGCGAACTGGAATTGTCCTAGGAATGGGAGGGGCACTTGCCAAAATGCTTCCCCCCTTCAAAATGTTTGCCGGTGGCCCCATTGGTACAGGGCGTCAGTGGTTCTCCTGGATTCACCGAGACGATTTGGTGAATCTGATCTTATTTGCACTCAGCCACCCAGAAATCGAAGGTGCCCTAAACGGTACAGCTCCGAATCCAGTCCGGATGAACGAATTGGCTCAAACTTTGGGGGAAGTTTTAAATCGACCCTCCTGGCTGCCAGTTCCCGGCTTTGTTTTAGAAGGTCTCTTGGGAGATGGTGCCCAAGTCGTTTTGGAAGGGCAACAAGTTCTTCCAAAACGCACCCTGTCCCAAAGTTTTGAATATCAGTATTCGACCCTAAAACCAGCGCTGACGGAAATTGTGAAGGAATAAATAATTGGGAAAAAGGTAATCGTTTTGAGTTTTGAGTTTTGAGTTTTGAGTTAATACCTCATCACTCATCACTCATCACTCTACCTGTTACCTATTTACCCTCCCTTCAACTTTCAACCTTCAAACCTTCAACTGGCAGGTTGTTATCTTCAACCTTTAAACCTTCAACTGGCAAACTGTCATCATCCTGCACCCGCTGTAGTTTAGCTCCCAGCTTCCGCAGTTTATCCTCCAGCTTTTCGTAACCCCGATCTAGATGCTGCAATCCCTGAATTGTCGTTTTTCCCTCTGCCGCCAGCGCTGCCAGAACTAGCGCCGCCGAAGCACGTAAATCAGTAGCCAGTACAGGTGCCCCCGATAACATTGGCACTCCCCGCACGATTGCATGATTGCCTTTCACGCGAATGTCTGCACCCATGCGATTCAACTCTGCCACATGACGCAATCGGTTTTCAAACACCGTTTCGCTAATCACGCTGTCCCCTTCACTGAGGGTCAGCAAAGCCATAAACTGCGCCTGCATATCTGTGGGGAAACCAGGATAGGGCAATGTTTCAATATCTGTTGCCCCGTGTGTTTGCCCTCCGATAATCCGCAGGCGGTTGGGCGCTTCTTCGAGTACCGTCGCCCCAATTTCCCGCAGCTTGGCAATCACAGCCGTGAGATGGTCTGGAACGATCGGGGACAGACTCAGTTCTGAATGGGTAATCGCCCCTGCAACGAGCAATGTCCCCGCCTCAATCCGGTCGGGAATGATGCTGTAGTCCACAGAATGTAAGCTGGGGACGCCAGAAATCACAATTGTATTGGTGCCTGCACCGCGAATCCGCGCTCCCATCGCTTTGCAAAAATTAGCCAGATCCACGACTTCTGGCTCTTGGGCGGCGTTTTCTAGGGTTGTTTCTCCCTCGGCTAGGGTTGCCGCCATCATCAGTGTCTCTGTCGCACCAACACTGGGATAGTCCAGATAAATTTTTGCTCCCTTTAACCTTCGATTGCCCCCAGTCACATAGGCATTTACCATCCCATGATCGATTTGTACATCTGCCCCCATGTCCCGCAAACCTCGGACGTGAAGATCGACGGGTCTGGCACCGATAGCACAACCGCCAGGTAGTGGCACTCTTGCTACACCCAGTCGCGCCAGCATCGGGCCAACGATAAAGAAACTGGCTCGTAGCTGAGAAACTAACTCGTAGGGCGCTTTTGATTGTCCAATGTGGCTAGCGTTGATGTCGAGAATGTCGCCATTCCATTCCAGCTTCACGTCTAGGGACGACAGAATTTGACCCATGCGCTTGACATCGACAAGCGAGGGAACGTTACGGATTCGGCAATCTTGAGGACACAGCAAGGCTCCTGCCATGATTGCTAGTGCCGCGTTCTTTGCGCCGCTAATCTTGACGTGCCCTTGCAGGGAAGCTCTACCCCAAATGTGCAGGACGGACTTGTCTTCTTCGGGCAGAGAGTAGGTATCGGTCAGGCTGAGAGGGGGGTTAATAGGTCTATCCTCCAAATTTCACGGAATAGGGTGGCATTTTTTTAAATTTGGTTTTGATTCTACAGGAAAGATTTCAAATGTCTAGATTAGCGATCTATCTTCATTGTCACTCGATGAAGCATTGTACCTTGTATCGGTTCACTTTTCCGGAGCAAAGGAGTTGACAAATTATAGAATTTGTTGCATAATGGTAAATCGGTGATCTAAATCAAGATAAGCGGAACTGGCGGAATTGGCAGACGCGCTAGATTCAGGTTCTAGTGTTCGCAAGGACTTCCGGGTTCAAGTCCCGGGTTCCGCATTTTTAGGACTGAGGGCTGAGGACTGAGGTATTAGGGCTGAGGACTGAGGTATTAGGGCTGAGGACTGAGGACTGAGGGCTGAGGTTTGAGGTTTGAGGACTGAGGGCTGAGGACTGAGGTTTGAGGACTGAGGTTTGAGGGCTGAGGGCTGAGGTCTGAGGTCTGAGGGCTGAGGACTGAGGTTTGAGGACTGAGGGCTGAGGTCTGAGGTCTGAGGGCTGAGGACTGAGGTTTGAGGACTGAGGTCTGAGGACTGAGGTTTGAGGGCTGAGGACTGAGGTTTGAGGTCTGAGGTCTGAGGTCTGAGGTCTGAGGGCTGAGGGCTGAGGGCTGAGGTCTGAGGTCTGAGGGCTGAGGTTTGAGGACTGAGGACTGAGGATCGGAATGGCACACGTCTGAACTCAAGTTACATCAA
>NZ_JBYCCT010000055.1:0-7006 GCF_057473865.1 Coleofasciculus sp. H7-1 | reverse complement strand
GATTTGCCAAACAAACAAATAGCAAAGCTAGAAAAGAATAGAAAGCGCAAGCAACGTAAATTAGCTAGGAAGAAAGACAAGACTTCAAACAAGCGGCTCCATGCTAAACGGTTAGTTGCAAAAGTCTTTAGTAAAATATCTAGAGTAAGAGAGGATTTTCTACACAAGCTATCTCGCAAAATAGCATACGAAAACCAAGTTATTTGTGTAGAAGATTTGGCAGTTAAGAATATGGTGAAAAATCCCAATCTGGCAAAAGCTATTAGTGATCAGGGTTGGGGAATGTTTCTAGCCATGCTTAAATACAAAGCTGAGAAGTTTGGACATACATATCAAGAGATAGGGCGTTTCTTCCCATCTTCTCAACTTTGTAGCGCGACTCTACTACCAATCCCATCTCTACAAAATGGTTATGATTCTTTGGGTTTAAGGTTCGTAGATTGTCCACACTGCCAACAGCAACATGATAGAGATATCAACGCTGCAATCAATATTAGAAATGAAGGTTTGCGACTTTTGGAGTTAGGAACTAGCTCTTCTGCCCTTGGAGGGGATGTAAGACCAAAGTCTTCAGGACGTAAAAAATCCATGAAGACCGAGGCAATCCCCAATGAATTGGGAAGCCTACACTGTACCGCAAGGTCAGTGTAGGTAGTTCACTTGCTTTCTTCCACAAGGAGTTGAAGGATTGGTGTATAGGACATCACAAAGAAAATGCCATCATAAACTTTTTTGTTATGATAAGCCGTCATCAACCTTTAGATAGATTTTATAGAATTTAGATATGAATAGGAAAACCATTTCATACACCATGAAAGCAGCAAAACCACCTTTTTTACTTCCCACGGGTACAAATAACCCTTAGCAGTCGCGATCGCACTTCCGGCACTGCGGTAAAAGGCTAGAGACCTTCTGTTTGAGCGAAAATGTGTAGAATTTAGCGATTTTTATGTGGATTTTCCTGCAAGTGTTAGTCCATTAGAGCGCCAGGGAACAATCTAGCTAGGGTTATCGGACGGAAAAGTTCATCGCTGAGACTTTCTCCTGCTTTTTCAGCATTGAAGACATTTAGCGCGACAAGGCAGAACAAGCATTTTCAGGTGACGGCTACCGAAATCCCGTCCAAGTTAGGAATTAAGTACTGATGAAAACTTTAGTGTCTAATAAGGAAACGGCGAGACTGGAAGCTCTCCGCCGGTATCGGATTCTTGATACAGACCCGGAAGAGGCATTCGACGATCTTGCCCATTTAGCGGCGCACATTTGTGGAACCCCGATTGCATTAATAAATCTTCTGGATGAGAATCGTCAGTGGTTCAAGTCGAAGGTGGGTTTAGAGGTATCAGAATTACCCCTTGATGTCGGGTTGTGCCCCCTGATTGAGCAACACGACATTTTAATGATTCCTGATACATTGGCTGATAAAAAGTTCGCCACCAATCCGGTCGTAATTGCTTGCCCTAGTGCCCGATTTTATGCTAGCGCACCGCTGATGACGCCTGAGGGACAGATAATTGGGGCGCTCTGTGTTGTTGATTATGTACCGCGAAACCTCAGCCCAGAACAAGTAGAGGCACTTAAAGCTTTAAGCCGCCAGGTGATTAAACTACTAGAGCTACGGCGTAATTTAGCTGAACAGGAACGCAGCATCGCTGCACGCAAACGAGCCGAGGAGGCGCTAGGGCAAGCTGCTTCCAAAAATCTGCAACTAGCACGGGCGATTACTTCAGCTTCTGAGGGAGTGGTTATTACCGATCCGAATCAGCCAGATAACCCCATCATCTACTCAAACCCAGCTTTCTCGCGGATCTCTGGGTATGAGCCAGAGGAGATTATGGGTCAAAACTGCCGTTTTCTGCAAGGTTCTGGCACAGATCCGCAAGCGATCGCTCAAATTCGCCAAGCGATTGCCGAACAACAAGAGATTCAAACGACGCTAATAAACTATCGAAAAGATGGTCAGCCATTCTGGAATGAATTAAGAATTTCGCCAGTATTTTCAGATGAGGGGAACTTACTCTACTTCGTAGGCTTGCAAACGGATATTACCGCTCGCAAGCGGGCAGAGGAAGAGCGCGATCGCTTGTTCATCCTCTCGTTAGATATGCTGTGTATTGCTGGTTTGGATGGCTATTTTAAGCGCGTGAACCCAGCCTTTGGGAAAACCCTTGGACTTTCCCAAGAAGAACTTTGTTCTACACCATTGTTCAACTTTGTTCATCCTGAAGACCAAGCAAAAACCCTTGGCGAATTGGAGAAACTTGCCACTGGCGAACCGACCCTTGACTTTGAGAACCGCTACATCTGTCAGGATGGTTCGTATAAATGGCTATCATGGACAGCCTTTCCGGTCGTTAAAGAAGGGTTGATGTATGCGATCGCCCGTGACATTAGCGATCGCAAAGCTAACGAAGAGGCGTTGCGCCAAAGCGAAGAGCGGTTTCGCAATTTAGTCGAAACGACTAGCGATTGGGTGTGGGAGGTGGATAAAAACGTTGTTTACACTTATGTCAGTCCGAAGCTCCGCGACATTTTGGGTTATGAACCAGAAGAAGTACTGGGCAAAACTCCCTTCGATCTCATGCCTCCAGAAGAAGCTTTTCGAGTTGCTAATATTTTTGGGTCAATGACTGCCCTTGCACAACCCATTACCTGTCTTGAAAATACTACTCTTCACAAAGATGGTCATCTGGTTGTTCTAGAAACCAGTGCAGTTCCAGTTTGGAATTGTGATGGAAAGTTCCAAGGTTATCGCGGCATGGATCGAGACATCACCGAGCGCAAACAGGCAGAACAAAAAATCCGCAGACAAGCTGCCTTGCTAGATGTAACAACAGATGCAATTCTCGTGCGAAATCTGGAAGACAAAATCGTACTTTGGAGTAAAGGAGCTGAGTTACTGTACGGCTGGAAGGCGGAGGAAGTTCTGGGAAAAAATGTCTCGGAGATTTTGTACAACAATCCTTCGCCTCAACTCCTAGAAGCGCAAAAGACTGTTACCGACAAAGGTGAGTGGCAAGGTGAATTGTATAAAGTTACCAAAGAAGGCAAACAAATTGTTGTCGCCAGTCGTTGGAGCTTGGTGCGCGATGACGAAGAAAAACCCAAATCAATCCTCTCCGTAGACACCGATATTACAGAGAAAAAACAACTTGAAGCACAGTTCCGCCGCGCCCAAAGAATGGAGAGTATCGGTACGCTGGCTGGCGGCATTGCCCACGATCTAAACAATGTGCTGACGCCAATTCTTGCAGCCATTCAAATCTTACAAATGGTAATTCCCGATCCGCGCAGTCAGCGGCTTTTGGATCTACTAGAAACAAATACTAAACGTGGTGCCGAGCTAATTAAGCAAGTCTTGTCATTTGCGCGAGGAGTTGAAGGTGAGAGAATGACACTTCAAGTAGGGCACTTAATTGCGGAAATTCAAAAAATTGCCAAAGAGACATTTCCTAAATCAATCGAAATATATACAGATATAGCGATGATGGAACTTTGGCCTGTCTCTGGAGATGCCACCCAAGTACATCAGGTGCTGATGAACCTCTGCGTTAATGCTCGCGATGCGATGCCAGATGGTGGCATCTTGAGTATCTCTGCCGAAAATCTTCTCATTGATGAAAACTATGCTCGGATGAATATTGATGCCAAAACGGGGTCTTATATTGTCATCACTATTTCGGATACTGGTAGTGGTATTCCGCCAGAGAGTTTAGAAAGAATCTTTGAACCATTTTTCACGACAAAGGAACTTGGTAAAGGCACAGGTCTGGGTCTTTCCACTGTTTTGGCGATTATTAAAGGTCATGACGGTTTTATCAATGTCTATAGCGAAGTAGGAAGAGGAACCCAATTTAAAGTTTATTTTCCAGCAACTAACACAACTACAACAAACGCAGAAAATAAGGAGCGTTACGAACTGCCTAGAGGTCACGGAGAATGGATTCTGGTGGTTGATGATGAACCAGCGATTCGGGAGGTGACCAAAACATCCCTAGAAGCTTACGACTATCGGGTACTCACTGCCAACGATGGGATTGAAGCGATCGCGCTCTATGCCCAGCATCGCTCGGAGATCGCTGTAGTATTAATTGATATGATGATGCCAGCGATGGATGGGTCAACCACCATCCGCGCCCTGCAAAAAATGAACCCGCAGGTCAAAGTTGTTGCCGTGAGTGGACTGGTTTCCAACCATAAGCTGGCTGCGATCGCTGGTGGCGTAGTCAAAAGATTTTTGTCGAAGCCCTACACCGCAGAAGATTTGTTGAAATCCATTCACGAGCTTCTAACTTAGTGCTGTGATTCCAGAAGTCGATGCGATACGCGCTACGCGGTCAAGTATGCGCGATCGTCACCCCCTCCCCTTTCTAGCACTAACTTTTGCCCTGTTTATCACCTTTATCAAGATTTTAATGAACCAAAACTTTGTGCCTATTTTTTTATTTAGATAAACTAAAAGTAGGCATACGAGGTTTTAGCGATGGATTATCAAAAGTTTGTTGAGCAACTGCCAAGCCTTTATGAAAATTGGGGACAAGAGTCGGTTGTACCCAAATCAACGCGGTTTCAGCAGGCACTTGACCAAGTTCAAGGAATGACTACAGCAAACGTGATGCAGTTGCTCCATTTTGCTGTGGAGTGCATGAAACCAGATGAAATATACTGTGAGATTGGCTGTTATCAAGGTTCAACTTTAATTGGCGCACTGCTCGATCATCCAGAGCGAATGGCATACGCTGTAGACAACTTTTCTGAATTTGACCAATCCGGTGAAAATCTGGACATATTAATTAATAATTTATCAAATTTTGATATTCAAGATCAAGTTTATTTTTGCAATCAAGATTTTGAAGAGTTTTTATTAGAGCTTCGAGAAATCAAGCCAGACGACAAAATTGGTGTCTATTTATATGATGGCGCTCACGACTATAGATCGCAATTATTAGGATTACTCCTAATCAGACCGTTTCTGGCTGAAAAAGCCCTGATTATTGTGGATGATAGCAATTGGGAAACGGTGCGCCAAGCTAATTGGGACTTTATGGCTGCTAACCCAGAGTGTCAATTATTGCTAGAGTTGCTGACGCCAAGAGACGGCTATCACACTTTTTGGAATGGGATTCAGGTTCTCAGTTGGGATGTAAATAAAAAATCTAACTATCCCTGGTCTACTTTCAGCCAAATGCGCCAAACATCAGTTGTTCAGGCTATCTATCAATTACAGTTTATTGAACAAAAAGAAGAGGCGTTAGATAAGCTTTATCAAGAAGCCTTATCACTGCATGAGCAAGGGCAGTTTTTAGCCGCCGAGAAAAATTATCGTGACTTTCTACTGGCGAGAAATCGCGATCCTAAAGCGTGGTTAAGCTTAGGAGTATTATATTACGAAGCCGAACAATATCAAAAGTCTATCGAAGCTATTTTAAATTTACTAAAAATAGATTCATCTCTATTTCAAGGATACTATATTCTTGGATTGTCTTTCGAGAAAATCAATCAAAATTCTCAAGCAATTTCCGCTTACACAGAAGCGATCGCTCTCGAACCAAAACTAATTGAGGCTTACAACAATTTAGGAAATCTTCTCACTCAGACAGGTGAAAGCGAGCAGGCTGAAGCAGTCTACCGTCAAGCGATCGCAGCTAACTCCAGCCACTTTGGTAGCTACCTCAATTTGGGAAATTTGTTAATGGAACAGAATCAACTTGAGCCAGCGATTGAAGTTTATAAAACAGCTCTGACGCTAAGTCCAGACAATCCTGATATATTGAATAACCTAGCGATCGCATTAGAAGCCCAAAAGAATCCTACACAGTTCATTCTAAAATTTGGTAATAAACTCTACCAGCAAGAGAGATATGAAACAGCGATTGAGCAATATCAAAAATTCATAGAAATCCAAACAGGAGATGCAGAGGTTTATTTTAACCTGAGTGATTGCTTTATACATCTAAATCGACTACAAGAAGCGATCGCTACACTTCAAGAAGGCATCTGCTTTCACCCGATAACAGGTAAGTTGCACTTTTACCTCATAAAATTATTGCAGCAGAACGGACAGATTGAAGAAGCAATATCAAGTGCAGACAAAGCATCTCAATTACTGCCTAATGAATACGTTTTCAAAATATTCAAAAACTTAATATTGCCAGCTATTTACGATACCCACGATGAAATTAATTTTTATCGTCAACGATTTATAGAAGGGATACAAAATCTAATTAAACAGACAACAATTGAAACGCTAGGAGACAAAACTAATGCCTTGATGGGTATAAGTTGTTTCACTAACTTTTACTTAGGTTATCAGGCTCACAATGTTTTAGAGTTACAACGCCAATATGGAGATTTCGTCCATCAAATTATGGCAGCAAACTATCCACAATGGGTGGAGCCTGTATCTATGCCTCCGCTTACAGAAAACAACAAAATTCGTGTTGGTTATGTTTCGGCTTATCTGCATTCTTACAGCGGAACCCTTTGGTTAACAGGCTGGTTGCGTTACTGCGAAAAGAAAAACTTTGAAATTTACTGTTACTACACAGGAAATGAACCAGACGCCATAACACGACAATTTCAGGGTTATAGTGATGTATTTCACCATATTCCTTATAATCTTGAAGCTGTATGTCAACAGATTTTGACCGACAAACTACATATACTTGTATTTCCAGAAGTTGGGATGGATGCTCTAACAATCCAAATAGCTGGATTGCGTCTTGCTCCTGTACAATGCGTAGCATGGGGACATCCAGTTACAACTGGTTTACCAACTTTAGATTACTTTTTATCTAGCCAGTTGATGGAGCCGGAAAATGCACAAGAACATTATTCGGAAAAACTGATTCGTCTACCAAATATTGGTGTGGCTTATCCCCAGGGCTATTTCATTCTAGACAGAGAGGGTGAAATCCAGTAAGCTAAAGCTCAACGAATTTTTCTTATCGAGCTATGAGAACGCTTGCCATTGTGGAAGCCTTTTCCAGTTTGCCTGACGCACGAC
>NZ_JBYCCT010000054.1:0-126191 GCF_057473865.1 Coleofasciculus sp. H7-1 | reverse complement strand
CAACGCTATCCTATACCCCAACAAAGTGCTTGCCTGACTTGTCGGTAATCTCCGGAGAGGATGTCAACAAGTGCGATCGCGCCCTAGTCACAAGTCGGGCAAGCTCCTGTGAGGAATTGAGTGCGATCGCTATCCTTGAAAATCAATCCTTATTTTGCTGCCTTTGCTGAACTACTATCAAAAGCGACTCAGTTTCTCAACAAAAAACAAGCAGTGACTAACTTTAGTCGTTTAGTCCCCGGTGGTGGTTTGACAGCACATGAATTAGCAGGAGGTCACACATTAGCAAGGCACATCGGTCAGACACAGGCTCAACTTGCTAATCGACTTGCTAGTGAACCGAGAAGAAGGCTTGTTTCTAGCTTCGACAATCGCTCGATAGCAGAAGAAGCAATAGCAAATGCCCTTACTGCCAACCTGACAGTAATTAACACTTGGTTGAGTCTGAGTGGCGGTGGCTCCCGGCTTTCGATCAACCACAATGCTAGCATTGTGGTTGGGACTAGCCTAGTTCGCGGTGCTTCCACTACAGTACCCGTTGCCAATGTAACAGCTGTGCTTGTACGAGATGCTAGTTCATTGCTCGGTTACTACATTCTTACAGCCTATCCAGAATCATGATCGGAGAACTCGTACCTGCACTCGCTCAGTTTTTGGGTGCTTACTTCCATCAAGACTGGGATCTCGACGATCCAGATGCGAAGGCAGTTGTTCATCGTTACTTGACAGGGGAGTCACATTCAGCAGTTCAACAAACTATTAATGAAATCGATCGGCTGCTAGAGATGACCTCCGACGATAAGCAACTACGCGACATTCTGGTATATGACCTTAGCTGCTACTATGACCCCAGCTTTGAAGAGATATCTAATGTGGAGTGGTTGCACTGGCTTCAGAAATCTCTCAAAAATGGTATTGAAGGAGAAGTTCCCTCTTCTGGATAAAACGATCGCCAAGAGACAATTAGGATTAGGCAACGTCTGCGCTACTTTGCCGAACTGGTTCCCGACTTAACAGTAGAGATTAAATCTCAAAGCGATCGCATCAAACCTCTAGAAGAGAAAATAAACTTGTTTGTGAGATTAGGGGCACAGGTAGGGATATTGATTGACCCGGATCGACTCACTGTAACTGTTTATCGTCCCACAGGAGAGCCGACTGTGCTGATGGATGGGGACGTTCTGACTATCCTAGAGTTATTCCCTGGTTGGGAGCTGCCGATTGCTGAATTATGGCCTCCAGTGTTTGAATAGCGATCGTCGTAAGAGTGCGTAAGCGTTGCGGCTGCGACAGCATCGCGCTTTGGCTTCTTGGGGATCGCACTCTCCTCAAGACAGACACCAGATGATATGCTTAAAGGTGGTGCTTTAAAGTTAATTAGAGGCTGGGTTCAATGCAAGTTAACGATCTTGGTTTTGTCGCCAGCATCCTGTTTGTGCTGGTTCCCACAGTTTTCTTGTTGATTCTGTACATCCAAACTGCTAGCCGCGAAAGCAACAAGAATCCTTAATAATCTGTATCGAACAAAATCCCCCCGCTGTAGTATAAACAAGGCTTTTGCCATGTTCCTCCGGCGAGGGGAATTTTTTTAAGGGTTAGGTTTGGCGTTTCTTACGCAGTCGCCGTGCGTCCTAAGAGAACGGGACAATTTGCATAGACTCGCACGTAGTCGGATAGCGAAGTTCCTAGCAACCGATCCAAATCTGGTAAACCTTTGGCAATGGAAGGACGGCGATCGGGAGAACCCAGCATCAACAAGTCAACATTTAATTCCTCTGCCAAACGACAGATTTCTGGCCCTGCCTTACCGTTTCCTGTGACACACTTATAAGGAATGCCTTGTTTTTTCGCGGCGGCGATCGCAGGAGCGAGTACAGGATTTTTTTCAGCGTTGGCTGCTTCTTCAAAACCTGTCCGAGCCTTGTTGACGTTAACCAGAACCAACTGCCCTCCCTTTTTATCTCGCAACAGAAACAAAGCCAGATTTAAGCACTGTTGTGCCGATTCTGAGCCGTCCATTGCCACCATGATGCGGTTGATTTTCTTGACGTAAATATCGTCTTTCACCAACAACATTGGGCGGGAAGACAATTGGAAAACATATTGGCTAACTGAGTTTTCTAAAATGGATTCCAGACGCTTCAGCCCCCGCGAACCCATAATAATCAAATCAGCATTTATTTCTTCTGCTACCTGGCAAACCGTATCCTTGGGATCGCCCTGCCGCAGCATGGTGTTCACGTGATTTGGGTCTAGGTTCAGAGACTGGATAGCTGTAGCGAGAGTCCTGCCTCCCTCCTCCCACTTTGAAGTCATTGCCTCAGTGGTAATTTGAGAAGGAACGACGTGCAAGATGGTGACTGATGCCCGTTGGATCGAAGGCAGTTCCATCAAAGCCTTGAGCATCTCTTTAGAATGTCCGATTCCAGAGTCCGCTAACAAAATTTTTTCAATCATCGAAATGCCTCTTTATCAGAAAAAATCGCTTCGCTTTTATTGCTTTCTGACCCAATTAATCGGGAAGTTGATGTTGATGAAAGTATGATACCTGCTAACAAGAGCAACCGATTTATCTGGGGAGTGAGTTTTTCATCATTCAGCATACTTCTGATAGTGCCCTTAATTTTTAACGATTTATGACACTGCTTTAATAAGCGTAAAAAATATTCATGAATTTTTATAAACTAACTAATCGGAACAAATAGTTAGAGGAAAGAGAAAAAAATCGCGATCGCCACGAAGAGCGAATACCGATCCAGGATCGCGCCCGTAGCAGGAGCATCTACACTCGCCGTTTGTTGAAAATTTGCCACTCCTCAAACTTCTGACGCTTCTTCCCTTTGACGCCCCATCACAAGGTAGACATCAACCATTTGCTGTTTGCCCTTGAGTGGCAATGGCCCCCAAGATTCGACCAGAAACTGGTTATCAAGATGAACCAGGGTTTCCTTGCCGATGAGGACGCGACAGTTGCTCGGTTGCCGGTGTTTCTCGCAACTTTCCAGGCGGGCGGCAGTATTGACGCTGTCCCCAATGACGCCGTATTCTAGGCGGTCTTTGCCTCCTAAACTGCCAACGACGACTGGACCTGTAAAAACTCCGATTCGCATCTGGATGACCGGCAAGCCGCGAGTTTTCCAGTTTTGGTTCAATTCCTCTAGAATTTCGCTGATTGCTATAGCGCACTCTATCGAGCGCTGGGCATCAAGAGCGACCTCCTCCTTGTGGATGCGATCCATCGGCACGCCAAACACAGCCATAAAGCCATCCCCTGTAAACTTGTTGATAATGCCCTCATGGTCGATGACTTCGTGGGTGACGACATCCAGCATTTCATTTAACCATTCCAGCAATGCTTCCGGAGGCATTTGTTCGGCGATGGTACTGAAGTCTTTGATATCTGCAAACATCATGGTTGCGATTAGCTTAATTCCTGGTAATTTCCCAGATTTGAGCAGGCGATCGCGTCCTTTCCAGAGAGCTTTGGCAACTTCCGGTGAAGTATTCTGTCCCAACAGCTTCATGATGATTTGTTGCTGCTGCTGTGCATCATAAGAGCGGTAGGTGATAACAACCCCGCTGGTGAGGATAAATCCTAGCACTGGAGCCGACAGGGGCACCCATCCTTGCTGGGTAAACAGATAGAAGCAGGTGCCGAACAAAACCCCCAAACCAACGCCGCCGCCCAAAATTAAGACAACGGGATGCCGCAACCACCAAGCCGCGATCGCACCCAGCAGCGTCCATCCGACAATCCATAGCACCTCCATCCGTTCATCCCAGAACCAAAACAGGGGTCGCTCCCCCGTGGCAGCGTCGATAAATTGGCTTACCATTTGGGCATGAACCAAGACTCCGGACATCTTAGCGGTTTTCTGTTCGGCTGGGCTGTAGGGAGTTGAGAAAGTGTCTTTGGCGCTGGGTGCCGTTGTGCCAATCAGCACAATCTTGTTTTTCACCCAGTTCGGGTCAATCTCTCCCTTCAACACTTGGGTGAGCGTAACTTGCCGCGCCACGTTTGAGGATCGGTAATTCAGCAGAACTTGGTAGCCCCGCGCATCGATATTTTGATACCCGCCGGAGTTTTCCTGTAGCGGCACAAATACTGATGAAGCCAGTTGAATATAATCAGGATTTTGTTGGCTGGAGTCCGGTTTGATGCCTACACTTTCTAAATAGGCGATCGCTAGTCGCAGGGAAAACGAGAAGTAAGTGGTTGTATCGTCGGAGACAAACAACAGATTGCGGCGGACAACGCCATCTGGATCGAGCAGCAAATCGTTAAAACCAACACGATCCTCTGGAAGTCCCGGCGGCGGCGGTACCAGTTCCAGCTCCGTGTCGCCAAATTTCTGAATCGCAACGATGTTTTTTTCCCGGAGTTGCGCCTTAAGTTCGGCATTTCCTGGCTGTTGCGGGATGTCCCGATGCATATCTAAGCCAATAACTTGGGGCTGAAATGATTGCAACTTTGCCAATAGCTGCGCCATTGTCCGGTCAGATAAAGGCCATTGCTTCTGAGTGCGAATGTCGCCTTCTGTAATGCCTACAACCAGCAGCCGGGGATCGGGGCCTGGATCGGAATGTAACCGTACCAGTTGGTCTAAAGCGACGAGTTCTAGAGCTTGTAGACCACCCAGATGACGCACTCCCATGACGAACCCGCTCACAACAAGACTGGCGATCGCTACCACTCGCACACCTGTGAAGTCCGACAACGCAATCTTGAGGCGATCGCTTAGATTAAATAGCGCGGATGTCTGGGATTCAAAAAAGCCTTTCATCGTCGCCCTAGCCTAATTCGCAGCTAACATGGGGAGAAACAGAGGCAAAGACAGAGCCATAGCATTTTCTACTGTAGCTTTAGGGCTAATTTCGGGAATCGAAAACTGGTAAATTTACTGGCTGCTGATTTGGCATTACCACATTATGGCATTTGGGGAATGATGGGCTACACCCCTCATTTTGCGCGAACGGTCAGGAGTCAGTTAAAAAGAAAAAATCGCTGATTTCTAGGGATGAATTTAATCGAGATGGGACGACTCACAAATATCGCCAACCCTATACAAGCCACTATTTATGGACGACTTCTTTCCCACCACAAGATTACCGAATGCGGTTGTCCTCACATTCTCCCCTGAAGCCCCTGAAGTTCCTGTCCTGTCTAATCTGTACTCTCTGGAGAGGACGGGATTAAGGACTACCAACCACTGACTATCCCGGCTTTGAATTGACAACACATCCAAACTGGGAGGTTATCATAGGGTAAATGTTGATATTTCTTAAAAAAAGTTATCAATGCAGTTTTCCCCCTCTGGTATGTCCGAAATCAAGAACTCCGCGCTCAAAAAGGTGTTCTTTGGTCATGAGCCGACTCCTGAGTTATGCGCCATTCTAACGGTCTATTTGGTGCAGGGAATCTTGGGTTTAGCGCGTCTAGCAGTCAGCTTTTTTCTGAAAGATGAACTTTCGCTAAGTCCGGCTCAAGTTTCGGCTTTGATGGGCATTGCTGCCATACCTTGGGTGGTAAAGCCGTTGTTTGGGTTTCTGTCGGATGGTCTACCGTTGTTTGGCTACCGACGGCGTCCTTATCTTATTTTATCCGGACTATTGGGAGCGATTTCCTGGGTTAGTCTGGCAACGGTTGTGCATACAGCTTGGGCGGCGACAGTAGCGATCGCGCTTTCGTCCCTCTCGGTGGCTGTCAGTGATGTAATTGTAGACTCCCTGGTGGTAGAACGAGCCAGGGTAGAGTCTCAGAGTGATGCCGGTTCCCTGCAATCCCTCACCTGGGGTGCCTCATCGCTGGGAGGCTTAGTCACTGCGTATTTTAGCGGTTCCCTGTTGCAAAACTTCGGCAGCCATACCATTTTTGCCATTACCGCTGGTTTTCCCTTAATTGTGTCAGCAGTTGCTTGGTTAATCGCAGAAGAGCCAATTAGCGATCGCGTGCAAGCCTCCACCGTCGCTAACCAGATCAAACAACTGAGAAAAGCCCTTAGCCAAAAATCGATCTGGCTACCAACCGTCTTTCTTTTTCTCTTGCAAGCCACACCGACAGCAGATAGCGCCTTTTTCTACTTCACCACCAACGAACTGGGATTTGAGCCAGAATTTCTGGGACGAGTACGCCTAGTCACCAGTATCGCCTCCCTGGTGGGAATTGCAATTTTCCAGCGGTTTCTCAAAGCCGTCCCCTTTCGCACCATTTTCACCTGGACAACGGTCATCTCAGCGGCACTCGGAATGACCACGCTGCTGCTGGTGACTCATGCCAACCGCTCTTTAGGCATCGACGATCGCTGGTTCAGCCTGGGAGACAGCCTAATTCTGACAGTCATGGGACAGATTGCCTATATGCCATTGTTGGTACTCGCGGCGCGGCTATGTCCGGCTGGCGTAGAAGCGACCTTGTTTGCGCTGCTGATGTCGGTCACAAATATGGCAGGATTATTGTCCCACGAACTGGGAGCCGTCCTCACCTATTGGCTGGGCATCACCGAAAGGAATTTTGAGCATCTCTGGCAGCTGGTAGTAATTGCAAATCTATCAACCCTCCTGCCACTGCCACTCGTCGGTTGGCTACCCGCAGGCAAACCGGAAATAGAGCCAGATGGCGAGATGCCAAGCCTGCAACCGTCATCAGCCATGCATATACAGTCAACCCCCGTCCAGCATCGGGAACGGTCTTTTGTCCCTGACTTTCTTCCTGAACTCATCCCCACAGTAGAAGAATCCGCTGAGTAAAAGAGGAAGGATGAAGAGTAGGCAGTGCCGATTCTTCTTCCAGTTTCAGACTGAGAACGAGAATCAGAAGGCTGCACTAAGTAGGCGGATGCAATTAAATTGAAGATTTTCGTAGGGAATGGAAAACGCTCTTGAAACCCAACACCTGCATGGGTTACGCGCTAACCACTACTACAAATAATCAATCCCGCCTACTTAACGTGCTGCGACGCTAACACTTCTGTCCTAGTTCACTATCACGTCAAGAATTTTTCCAACTTGCCGAATATCTTAATATGCAGAATTTACCAACACCAGAGCGCTTTCCGGTGCCCACAGAGGTGCCCGATCGACTTCCCTACCACATCAAAAAGTGGCAAAAAGGCTATGAATCGTTGCCGCAAGAATTGGATTATTGGATTGATGACATTGAAGGGGAGATTCCCGCAGAACTAGAAGGGACACTGTTTCGGAATGGCCCTGGGTTGCTAGATGTCAATGGTCAGCGCATCCACCACCCGTTTGATGGGGATGGCATGATTGCCAGGATCGCCTTTTCAGAGGGTCGCGCCCACTTTCGCAATCGCTATGTCCGCACACAGGGCTATGTGGAAGAACAGCAAGTCGGTAAAATTCTCTATCGCGGCGTCTTTGGCACCCAGAAGCCCGGTGGTTGGCTAGCCAATGCCTTTGATGTGAAACTGAAAAATATTGCCAACACCAACGTCATTTACTGGGGTGGCAAACTCTTGGCGCTTTGGGAAGCTGCCGAACCTCACCGCTTAGACCCCAACACCTTGGAAACGCTGGGGAAAGAATATTTGGACGGCGTTTTGCAAAATGGTGACGCCTTTGCCGCCCATCCTCGAATTGACCCTAGATGCGATCGCTTCGGTGGTGCCCCTTGCCTGGTGAACTTTGCAATTAAACCGGGTCTTTCCAGCACTATCATTATCTATGAATTAGACTTGGCTGGCAAAGTTGTGCAGCGTAACTCTCACAGCGTTCCTGGCTTCGCCTTCATCCACGATTTTGCTATTACGCCTAATTACTGTATCTTCTTCCAAAATCCCGTCTCCTTCAACCCTGTGCCTTTCCTGTTGGGATTTCGCGGTGCTGGTGAGTGTGTCAAGTTCCAGCCGCAGCAACTCACCCGGATTGTAGTGATTCCCCGCAACCCCCAACCAGGGGAAAAAATGCAGATTTTTGAAACTCAGTCGGGTTTTGTCTTCCACCATGCCAATGCCTTTGAGCAAGGCGACGAAATTTGTATTGACTCAATTTGCTATGAGTCTTTTCCAGAGGTTGAGCCGGAATCGGACTATCGGGAGGTGGACTTTCAGGCGCTATCCCCCGGAAAAATGTGGCGGTTCCAGTTGGACTTAAAGAATAAAACGGTACGGCGTAGGCTGTTAGAAAGTCGTTGTTGCGAGTTTCCCTTCGTTCATCCCGAACAAGTGGGACGCCCTTATCAGTATCTGTATCTGGGTGCAGCTCATGCTGCCCAAGGCAATGCGCCTCTCCAAGCTATCCTCAAGATAGATTTAAAGACAGATCGTCGCCAACTCTGGAGTGCGGCACCTGAAGGCTATGTCAGCGAACCGATCTTTGTGCCGCGTCCGGGTGGTACGTGTGAACATGAGGGTTGGGTGCTGACGTTAGTTTATGACTCTGCTCACCACCGCTCTGATGTGGTAATTTTAGATGCCGCGCACGTCGATCGAGGTCCGGTGGCGCGATTACACTTGAAGCATCATATCCCTTACGGGTTGCATGGCAACTTTACGTCCCACTGCTTTGCGCCCAGCAACTAGCTCTCAGTCAGTCAATTTTGGATTTTCAAGCGATCGCCTACCAACATCGCTTGAAAATCCAAAAGGGAGCATCTCAATGCATGCGCCCACACTCTGAAGGGTGTGGGCGTGTATTGCAATTTCACGGGATGCTCTAAAACCTAAAATTGACTGAGCGTTGTAGTATAAAGCTTTGCAAACTTAGTAATCTCCACCTTCTCTTTATGTGCCGAGACAGGATAAGTTTGGCAGAGGTATCCCAAGCGGAGCTGGGATGAAATTCAGCATCGTTATTACGACTTATAACCGCCTTTCCTTGCTAAAACGGGCAATTGACACCTCTCTTGCCCAAACACTGCCTTGTGAAGTCATTGTTGCTGATGACTGCTCTTCTGATGGCACCGAAGCCTATGTCAGCTGTCTAGTAGCATCGCTTCGTGCCAAAGGTGACGAACGCCTAGTTTATCACCGCAATCAGGTTAACCTCGGTCACTCAGCGACGATGAATACTGGAGTGCAGCTTGCCAAAGGCGAGTGGATTAAGCCGGTTGATGATGATGACTATTTAGCACCAAATTTTCTAGAGGAAATGAATCGGGCGATCGCGCTGTGTCCAAACGCTGTCATCGCCTCTTGTCTAGCGGCGCAGGTTGATGTCAACGAGGTCGAACTCTACAGAACCAGACAAATTGGCCCCGGCAAAGCTTTCTATATTCCCCAAGAAGACCTTCATTTTGGGATGCTACTAGAACTTATCCCTTTTGGCACTCCCATTCAAGTTGTCTTCGCTCGTTGGGCTTTTCTGAAATCCGGCGGTTGGGATTCTCGCTTAGATGCGAACTTTGATGATATTGATTCCTGGATTAAAATTGCCCAGTTTGGAGATGCTGTTTTTGTAAATCAGTGCCTTGCTTATCGCACAATTTGGCCTGGAGCTTACAATCAAAAATTTCCTCTAAAAACTAGGCTGGATACTAATATTTTGATCAAGGAGAAAATCTATGCTTTGGTGAGTGAAACTCACCGCCTTGAAACTCCTCCAATTAAGAATATCCAAGCTTATCTTAAACTGCATTGGAGTCTGGTGGCTCTCAAGCAAGGAAGAATTTTGAGTGCCATCAAGATGGCATTTCCATCAGTTTTTTCACCGATTGCCTGGAAGTTTTTAGCAATTAACCATCTATCGCATCCTCAGCAACCATTCTCGCATCAAAAGCAAGTAGCTCCCAATGGTTTGCTGTCTGAATCGATTCCTTACTCTGAATCTATTCATAATTCTATTGCTCAAAAGGCTCGTTTTAAAACAGCACGTCTTCAAGAATTACGCATTTCTCTAAAATTCCGCTGTAGCCGGATTGCTTTTAGGCAAGGAAAAATTTTTAGCGCTATCAAAATCGCTTTAAATGCTGTTTCGCTGCTAATTGCCTGGAAGCTTTTCGGGACAGCTACTTTCCCTCAACCGTTTAGCAAAAAAAACCCTGTTAAAAATAATTTACTAGATAAAAACATTTTAGTTATGGAAAAAACCTATGCTTTAGTTAGTGAAAAGCACCAAGCTACTATTTCCAACCTTCAAAACTGGCGAGCTTATTTCAAACTGCGTGCAGCGTTTTTAGCGGTTCGGCAAGGAAAATTAGCGATCGCGTCTCAAATGGCATTTCCCGCTATATTTTCCTTTACTGCCTGGAAGCTATTAGTAAAAGTTATCTTATTGCGGCAACGCCATAGTAAAGAACCCCTGATTCGCAGGTTTGTGCTATTTGGCTTACCAGAGAATAAGACTAAGGATTGAATGGGGAAAGAGTGCATTTCAAGGTTTGTAAAAATCGTGAAAGCGAGATCCCCGACTTCGTAAGAGTTGTCGGGGATATGAAGGGCTGGCTCACAACTAAAATAGGATTGCTATATTATGTTTCATTTAACCCCAAGCTTTAAAAAGCCGTTAGCGAAGCGGCAGCAATTCAACGGGGTACAGCCTTACTCCTGCATAAAAGGAAATTGTTAAAGAATGGGCTGGCGTAAGCGATCGCAATCAAAATCATCGAACTCTGTTGGACAGGGTTTGCGAAAAGCCAAAGCATACGCAGTTTCGCTGCGAATGCGCCTCACCTGCCTGGTGCTGCTGGCTGTCGTCCCGGCGTTTGCGCTGATGTACACAAACTTCCAGGAACGCCGACACCAAACAACTCACATTCAGGCAGATGCGCTACAGATGACTAGGCTGGCTACCGCCAATCAAGCGCGCTTGATTGACAGCACTCGTCAGCTACTCGTCGTGCTGGCGCAACTCCCGCAAATGCGCCCAACTAACGCAGCAGCGTGTAGCGCGTTTTTAGCAAATTTGCGGCAAGAATACCCAGTTTATGTCAACCTAGGAGCCGTTACATCTCAGGGCGATCTATTTTGCAGCGCCGTCCCCCTAAAAGCGCCCCTGAACTTAGTCAACGATTCGTGGGTTCGGGATGCTGTCAAAGAGCGCGACTTCTGGGCGGGAGACTATCAAATTGGTCGCATCGCGGGCAAACCGGCGATTTTTTTCAGCTATCCCGTCCTAGACGAAGGCAAGGTAAAAGCGGTCGTTTTTGCCGCCCTAGATTTGACATCGTTCAGTCAACGCGCGAACGTTGCCCAGCTACCACCAGGCTCGACGTTCGCGGTTATTGACAGCAAAGGGATAATTTTAGCTCGCTACCCCAACCCCGAAACCTGGGTGGGGCAAGCCGCGCCGGAGACACCTCTGGTTAAAACCATGCTGAGGCAAAAAAGGGCAGGCACGGTGGAGGCTGCTGGCGTGGATGGTGTCGCGCGATTGTATGCGATCGCGCCGCTGGAGGGCGCTTGTAGAGACAAGGGCGATCGCGTCTGCAACATCTACGTGTCGGTGGGCATCCCCAAAACCGTCGCCTTTGCTGCTGCTGACAGGCAGTTGCACCGCAACTTAGCAGGCATGGGGTTGGTCGCCGTGTTAGCGATCGCTGCCACTTGGGTGGGTAGCGACGTGTTTATTTTGCGTCGGGTGAAGGCGCTCCTGAAGCCAATGCAGCGGCTCTCAGAAGGCGATTTGAGCGTTCGTACTGGCGTTAATCACGGTTTTGGAGTCAGCCAATTGGCTGGTGCCTTTGACACGATGGCGGCGTCGCTAGAACGTTCTGAGGGCGATCGCAAACAATCTCTTGAGGCGCTGCGGGAGAGCGAAACCCGTTACCGCCTCGTCGCCAAAGCCAGCAACGATGCAATCTGGGACTGGGATTTGCTGACAAACCGGGTAGAGTGGAACGAATCCATCGAAAAACTCTTCGGCTACTCAGCAACTGAAGTCGGTTTTGATGCCAATTGGTGGTGCGAAAATATACACCCAGAAGACAGAGAGCGGGTTGTCTCTGGGATTCACGCTGCGATCGACAGTGGAAGACAAATCTGGTCGGATGAATATCGCTACCGTCGCGCCGACAACTCTTATGCTTTGGTAATTGACCGGGGATTGGTCGCCTATGACGATCGGGGGAATCCAGTGCGGATAATCGGCTCAATGACAGACATTAGCGAAAGCCTGCGGCACGCTACGCTACGCAAGCAAGCTGAGACGCTCATCGCCGGACAAAAACAGGTACTGGAAATGATTGCCACTGGCGCAGCACTGGTCGATGTTCTGGATGTTTTGGTTCGGTTTATCGAGAAACAATCAGGTGAAAGCTTTTGTGCGATTCTGCTAGTTGACGAAAAAGAGAACAAGTTGCGGCATGGAGCCGCTCCCAGCCTTCCAGAAAGCTACAATCAGGCGATCGATGGCATCGCCATTGGCGCTGAATTTGGTTGTTGTAGCAAGGCGGCGTTTTTCGGTAAACCCGTCATTGTTTCAGATATTGACAGCGATCGCCTTTGGGCGGATTTCGGGGATTTGACATTAAGCCACAAACTGCGAAGCTGTTGGTCTACGCCTATCTTTTCCAGCAATGGTAAGGTATTGGGCATTTTTGTGATGTATCACCCCGAAGCGAGGCAACCGAATCAGGATGAGTTACATCTGACCACGATTGCCACCCAAATCGCCGGGATTGCTCTGGAACGCCAGCAAGCAGAGGAAGCATTGCAACATAGTGAAGAGCAACTGCGCCTGATTGCAGATGCTTTGCCGGTGCTGATTGCCTATATCAATTCGGATCAGTGCTATCACTTTAATAATCGGGCTTACGAACAATGGTTCGGCAAATCTCAGGCGGAAGTCACCGGACAGCACATTAGAAAAGTTTTAGGTGAGTCGGCTTATCAGGCAATTCAGCAGTATGTCGAGGCAGCATTGTCAGGGCAGGAAGTAACCTACGAAAGCGCTGTGCCCTATGAATATGGAGGGACGCGTTGGGTCAATGCCACTTACCTGCCACATTTTGGGGAACACGGTGAAGTCAAAGGATTTATTGCCTTGGTCAGCAACATCACCGAGCGTAAAGCGGCTGAAGAGGCGTTGCGGCAGAGTGAGGAGCGATATCGTTCTTTGGCACGCGCTACGTCACAGATGGTTTGGACTTGCAACGCCCAAGGAGAGGTTGTGACCAATCAGCCGGATTGGAGAGTCTATACGGGTCAAAGCGAGGCAGAAATACTAGGCTGGCGCTGGCTAGATGCCATCCATCCAGACGATCGCGATCGCATTGCTCAGCAGTGGTCTGACGCTATCCAATCGAAAAACGTCTATGACACTGAGTTTCGCCTGCGGCGTGCTGATAGTATTTATCGCTACTTCAATGTCCGTGGTGTTCCTGTATTATCAAAAGACGGTGACGTGCGAGAGTGGATAGGCACCTGCACCGACATCACCGAAAAAGTACAGGCAGAGGAAGCGATTCGCCAGTTGAACGGCCAACTTGAACAACGAGTCATCAAACGAACCGCGCAACTGGAAGCCGCCAATCAAGAGTTAGAAGCCTTCTGCTATTCCATCTCTCACGACTTGCGATCGCCTTTGCGTGCCATCAACGGATTTTCGCGGATTTTGCTGGAAGAATATAGAGAACAACTCGATCCGGAAGCCCAACGCTATCAGCAACTGGTGCAAAACAACGCCCAGCAAATGGGTCAACTGATTGATGACTTACTTGCATTTTCGCGCCTTTCGCGCCAGCCACTGAGGAAACAAACCGTAGCGATCGCTGACTTGGTACGCCAAGTGCTAAGAGACTTATGGCACGAACAGCAAAATCGGCAATTTGAAATGATTATCGGCAATTTACCTACCTGCGAAGGCGATCCCGCTTTACTCAAGCAGGTAGTTGTCAACTTGCTGACAAACGCCCTAAAATTCACGCGCGGTCGGGAAGTCGCCCAGATTGAAATTGGCTGGAGTCATCAGTCATTAACGAATGACCCAGAACTAGAGACCGATCGCTCTTTAACGAATGTCGTTTATTTCGTCAAAGACAACGGCGCAGGCTTTGATATGCGATACGCCCATAAACTCTTTGGCGTCTTCCAACGGCTGCATCGTGCTGAAGATTATGAAGGAACCGGAGTGGGACTAGCAATCGTGCAGCGCATCATCCATCGCCACGGCGGACGGATTTGGGCTGAGTCAGTCGTCAACCAAGGCACAACATTTTACTTTACCCTAACAGGGGGCAATACTCATGAGTGAGCGCTCAGCAGAATGTTTGCTGGTCGAAGACAATCCCAACGACCTGGAATTGGCACTTTATGCTTTGCGAAAGTACAACCTTAGCGATCGCATCCAAGTTGCCCGCGACGGTGCTGAAGCCCTAGACTACATTTTCCGGACAGGTGCCTATCGCGATCGCTACCCTGAAAACCACCCCAAAGTCATTTTCCTCGATCTCAAACTACCCAGAGTAGACGGGTTGGAAGTATTGCAGCGCCTCAAATCCGACCCCCAAACTCGGATGATTCCAGTAGTAATTCTCACCTCGTCGAACGAAGAACGCGACATCTTAGAGAGTTACCGTTTGGGGGTCAACAGTTATATCGTTAAGCCGGTGAACTTTGAACAGTTCACCGAAACTGTGCAGCAATTAGGGTTGTACTGGCTGCTGTTGAACCAGACCCCAAGCCGCTAGCAGCCAGCATTCTTAAGGATAAAAGCTATAAAAGATAGAAACATCGCCATTGAATTTACACTGAACACGTAATAATTCAGAGTACACGCTCTATAAAAGCGCACAGTGGTGTAACCCCACCCACGGCTCAATTCCCCCTGCTTACAAGAAGGTCATCATGTCCGCTCTGCTCCAGATTTTACTGCTTGAGGATTCCCTGGCTGATGCTGAATTAACTTTGCACGCACTAAGTTTGGCTGGCTTTAAACCCGACTGGCAGCGTGTAGAGACAGAAGCCGATTACCTCGCCCAACTGCATCCCGGTATCGAGTTGATTCTGGCTGACTATAGCTTGCCTCAGTTTGACGCCCTCAGGGCGCTGCAACTTTTGCAAGAGCGCGGCTTAGATATTTCGTTGCCAGTTAATTCATGATGCGCGTTATTGGTCTGACTGGAGGCATTGGAACTGGCAAAACGACTGTCTCAAATTATCTTGCCAGTCACTACAATTTGCCGGTTTTGGATGCGGATATTTATGCTAGAGAAGCTGTGAAAGTGGGTTCGCCCATTCTCAGCGAAATTGTTGAGCGCTATGGAGCAGATATGCTGCTACCGGATGGGACGCTAGACCGCCGAAAGCTTGGCAATATTGTGTTTAATTCGCCCGAAGAGCGGCGTTGGCTAGAGCAACAGATTCATCCTGATGTGCGCGATCGCTTGATTGAAAAAATGCCAGAACTCAACTCGCATCCGACTGTGGTTTTGGTGGTGCCTTTGCTGTTTGAAGCGGGGATGACGGCTCTGTGTACGGAAATTTGGGTCGTATACTGTTCCGAACAACATCAACTTCAGAGATTAATCAAGCGCGATCGCTTAACTTTAGAACAAGCGCAAGCCAGGATTACTAGCCAAATGCCCATTCAGGAGAAATGCGATCGCGCTGATGTAATTTTAGATAACTCCTCCACCCTAGAAGCTTTGCTCAAACAGGTAGATAATCAATTAAAAATTAAAAATTAAAAATTGCCAAATCCCGTCAGTGTCACGAAGTTTTCTTGATGGGAATGACCTAACCCCCAACCTTCTTCCCTTCCAGGAATGGGGGAGAAGTCAAAATATAGGCGACGAAAAACTAATGACACTAACAACTCCCCATTTTTAATTTTTAATTTTTAATTACTCTGCATCGCCTCCCACAATAACATTGCGAATGCGGAGACTTGGCCCGCCACAGCCTACTGGCAAGCCATTTTGACCTCCCTTACCGCAGCCGCCGGATTCATCCCAGTAAAAATCATCCCCAATCGCTTCAATATCCGCCAAGGTACTGAAAACATTCCCTGAAAGCGTCACATCCCGAACGGGTTCGGCAATCTTGCCGTCGCGGATCATCCAAGCTTCAGCGGCGGAGAAAGTAAACATTTCTCCATTCGTCATGCCACCCAGCCAGTTACGAGCGTAGACGCCTTCTTTGATCCCTTTAAATAAATCCTGCACGGGCGTTTTGCCCCGCTCAATCCAAGTATTCGTCATGCGGACGAGGGGGGAATAGTGGTAATTCAGACAACGGGCATTGCCGGTGGGGGCTTCCGAGAGCTTTCCGGCAGTTTCGCGAGAGTGGAGGCGTCCGACTAAGATGCCATCCTTAATTAGCTGAGTGGTGGTAGCAGGTGTCCCTTCATCGTCGTATAAGTAGCTGCCGCGATGACCGGCGGGAGCGGCACCGTCAAAGATTTGCAGTTCTTTTGGCCCAAATCGGCGTCCCAGGGTCATCACTTCCAGAATATCGGGGTTTTCATAAGCCATATCTGCTTCTGAAAGGTGCCCAAAAGCTTCGTGGACAAATAAACCGCTGAGAATGGGATCGATGACGACAGTGTAGGTATTGCCTTTTACCGGAGGCAGAGAGAGGGCGTTCACGGCACGGAGAGCGGCACTACGAACCTGCTCGTCCAAATTTGTTAAGTCTTCGTAGGCTTTGCGGGAGCCGGTCGTTTCTCGTCCTGTTTGCACGGTTTCGCCATTTCGAGCGGTGGCGGCAAAGCGCATTTCCATATCCACCCAAGACTGCTCAATCAGCGTTCCGTCTGAGGTGGCGAGGATGACTCGCTGGGAGCTGTCGCTGTAGCGCACGGAGGTGGTGGTGATTGAAGAGCTGGCGCTCTTGAGGATTTCGGTGTAGCGATCGCACAATTGTTTCTTGGTTGCCAGCGATATCTCTCGCGGATCGCTGCCTTCTAGGGGAAGTTTACAAATCGCCTGCACGGGGTCTATCGGAGCCAGCAGGGTTTCTTCATCGCCAATAATTCGAGCGGCAGCGATCGCTTCTTCAATCCGTTCTGCTAAGGTGGAAAGCTGATTAAAGCTGGCGAAGCCCCAGCCTCCTTTGTAACAAGCCCGGACTTGTCCACCAATGGAGATGCCTTCAGTGAGGGTTTCGACCCGATCGCCGCGCAAAAAGATATCAGTTCCTTCGGCTTCTTCTATCCGAATTGCTAAATAATCGACGTGGGGTGAGTAACGAGCGACTAAGTCGGCGAGCAAGTTTTTGGCATCAGCCAGTAAGGTCGGCATTTGTCTTGCAGCAACATTGATAAACTGCTTCCATTGTGCAATTATTTAGCCTCACCTTGCCACTGGAGGCAGGAAAAGAGGAGCCGGAAAGGTAATGGCGATCGATAAATATACAAAGCATAAAAACCCGTTTTCGCTCCGAAAACGGGTTTTTATAGTTAGATGCACCTGTTGTCATCTAGACGAGAATATTTAAATTAAAGAGACCTTTCAGTGATGGGTGGCCCTGTCGGTGTCTTGGCGTCGTAAATTCTCAATTCTTGGACGTTCCAGCGGTTGAGAATTGCTTCGGCTTGACGCACCTCTGCCTCTGTGCCTTCGACGATCAAGAAATAGTCGCCATGATGAATGCGATCGCTGTAAACTGCGGCTTGCTCTTCAGGAATCCCATAGCCAGTCAATGAACCCAATAAGCCGCCTGCGGTTGCACCAATCACACCGCTGGTTAAGGTAGTAGCTAAAGCCGTTGCTGCCATCCCAATAATGCTAATTGGCCCTAAAACGGGAATGGCGGCAATGGTGCCCAGTCCCAGCGCCAAACCTAAGACGCCTCCGGCTGCACCGCCCGCGATCGCGCCAATGGTTGTTCCTTCTTGGGCTTTAGAAGCCGATGGCGGGGATACTGGCTCAGACTCTTTGCCGATCGCAGAAACCTGATTCATGGGAAAGCCAGCTGCTCTTAATTCCTCAATTGCGCCTTCTGCATCTTGCAAGTTTGAAAACACGCCAAAAGCGCGTTTTGGCTGAGTAAGCACCATTACCCTTTCCTCCCTAACTCTTTACCAATCTGTTCGTGGTTTTGCCACAAGCGAAATCAAATTACAGTTACAAAGTCATCGCAGTTAATTTTTAACTGTTGGTGCAACTTTCGCTTGAACAGTTACCGTCTTAACACCCTTAATTTGCTTCGCCAGTGGTTCTATTTTGCCCACTTGATCTGCATTGGCTACGGTTCCTACAACTGTTACAGCTCCGTCTTTAGCGTCAATTTCTAATTTGCTACTGGGCAAGTTCGCTTCTAACTTGTTGCGAACTTCGCTTTCCAAGTCGCTATCAGCTCTTTTTAGGGGGTCGCCAGCCACCTCATTGCGTTGTTCGCGTGCCCGAATATCTGATTCTAGCTGTCTTTTGCGGACATCACTCGATGCATCGTTTTTCGCGCCTTGATCGGGTTTTGCTGAATCATCAGTCGAGGGCGATGCTGGGGCGCTGGCATTTGGACTGGCGGCTCCGTTTGCAGCAGGCGAAGAAGTCTGACTCGCGTCAGAATCCGCTCCAGCGGACGTTTTCTCATTGTTGTCGCAAGCTGCAACACTCACCAACAATACGCCGCTAAACAGTAATGTTAAAACCTTGTTCATTTTTTCAATTCCTCACTTCGAGCAGATAAGAGGTGGAAGTATTTTACCTCCCACCCCGTTCAATCGTTCACATTCAGCCTAAAGAGTCTGTTCCCGGCGGTCGATGATTTGAACCGGGCTATCCGTGCGTGGAGTCGGATCAACTACTGGAGTTTGATATGTGCCACTCGGCTCGGCCATATCAGTAGTGCGAGTTGTATTAGTAGCAGGAGCATCATAGATACCCCAATCTTCAATTCCCCGATGACTGAGAATCGCTTCGGCACGACGGATATCGTCGTCGTTGCCATCTACCATGACTAAATAATCCCCACGGGATACTCGGTCGTTATAGCGTCTGGCTCGTTCTTCAGGAATTCCTAAACCAATTAATGCACCCAACAGACTTCCTGCGGCTGCACCAATGGCACCGCCAGAAAGGGTTGTAGCGATGGCTGTGCCTGCTGCTCCCGCTAGCATGACAGGACCAAGTCCTGGAATTGCCAAGGCTCCCAGACCGACTAGCAAGCCTGTTAGACCGCCCAAAGCACCTCCGGTGACGGCACCCGTTTTCGCACCTTCGTCGGCTTTGTTGCCAACGCGATCGCTTACATCAGCACCAGCAATGTCGTCCCCTTTGTCCGCGTCTCGGGCTACTACGGACACATTGTCCATCGAAAAACCAGAATTTTTTAGCTCGGTCAGTGCTACTTCGGCGTCTTGGTAATTTGAAAATACGCCAACAGCACGCTTATGTTGTCCTAACATCAGTGTTTTCTCCGATTGCCACTGAACCTAACCAAATTGTGTTACTACAGAGCCGAATTAGTCTCTTCGTAACAGTTCAATTTTTACTTTTTTCTTGACTAAAGCCATCAATCTTCAGATATAACTTCAATCCCTAGGTTTCTGGTTTTTTGGAACTGTCTATCTTCCTTAAGAATTAGATCGTTACTTGTTGCGGGAGTTTAACCTTGACCGTCCGCTCCTTTACAACAATTTTTTGAGATTTTTCAATTAGCAAGCAAATTAAGAAGCTGATTAAAACAACTTATTTTCTTAATAAAAAAACACATATTTAAACAAGACCAGTAAAAAGAAAACAAATAAGTAGAGTTCTGTAGACTGTTAGGTAGGAAGTTCAAGAAGTGATAGATAGTAAAAACATTTTCTGTTATTCAATGAGTTTATTAAAAACAGAGGACTTTAATTTTCGGGTCAAAACAGGGAAATATAAATAAGGTCTACTGGGTTGTTGTCATCAAGTTGTCAGATTGAGGAGTTGCAGATGCGGTACTTATTATTAATTTTTGTGTCTTCCCTACTAAGTTTGGCGTCCGGACGGGCGATCGCTGCCACAGAGTCCCAAATGCTGGATGTAAGTCGCCAAAGCCCTTTGAGGTCAACTTCGGCTCAAAGTTTCTGGCCCCAAGCCCAGCGACTGGTGCAGAATCAAATCAATTTAGTTAATCGGATAGAAAGAGCGATCGCCTCTCCCGATCCCTACCGTCCTTTCGCAGCGGAGGGGCAGATCCTCCTCCACCAGGGAGAAGTAGACCGCTTTCTCAAGAGCCAATATCCTAATCCTGCCCTGCTGTGTACCCGCACGAACGGCGTTACCCCAGCAGGCTCTAATTTAACGTTGCAAGAGGCGCAGGTATACTGTGCCCTCTATGCTTCGACTCAGCAATTATTGCCGCTGCGTCCGGTGCTAGAAAGACGACAGTCAATTCTCGCTCCCACCAGACCGAATCCGCTGGCAATCGGTGAACCGTCGATTTTAACCGTACCTCCCCAGAGGTTGTCCGTTCCAGTGCCCAAATTCCCCGCCCCCGAACCGCCAGTCGTTGGCGTAGCGGCAAAGACGCCGATTTCGGGCTATCAGCCTCCAATTCAGCCAGCGATCGCGCCCCCGTTACAAGCAACGACAACCCTACAAACTGCCAAAAAGTTCTTGGGGCAAGCCGTGGCAGCATTTCCCCCATCCACCCGTTTTACTGATATCGCCGAAACGTATCAATTAAACGAACGCAACACCTACGCCCTGTATCGGCAAGAGCCAAGTCTGTATACCGAGTTTCTTTCTCAGCCCAACACTGGCATTGCCCGCGTTTTACCATCTGCGGCTTACCGTCAACAACTGAATCCGCTAGGAAACCGACTCTCACCCAGCGTAGCAGAGCGTTTCCCATTTCCACCCTTGCTGCGTGGGGTTGGTGGCGGTAACAATGAGGAACCCACTCCCTCATCGGTGCGAATTGCTCCTGGGGATGAATTTACCCCGCGCTTTGCCGTTCGGCTGGAAGGGAGTAACTTTGAGATTGCCCAGCAAGGGCTGGATTATGGCTTCATGGTGGATTTGGGAGAAGTACCCTTAGAAAACCTCGACCCCACCTTGAAGAAAGCCCGCGCCTTATCGCCGCAAACACGCCAGTTTTTCCTCAATTATCGTCCCCCGAATCAATTGGCATCCATCCAGGTAGATCGACAGCGCTTTATCACGGGCAAGCTGGGTGAGGTGGCTTTCAGCGAACCAGTGCAACAGACAAGAGCGATCGCATCATCGATCGACCGCCTCTCGCCAAATGCACCAGCAATGCTGAACCACACCTACTTAATGCGATTAGTCCAATTTCAGGTGCCGGAAGTGGTGCTGACGGGAGGAACCGTTTCTAGGGGACAACGCCGCTATCTTGACCAAATTCTAGAAACGCCCAGCAGCGATGTCCTTGTCGCCTTCCGTCCCGTCAGCCGCCGCGCTGATGGCAGTTACACGGTTTTGTGGCAAGTGCTAACTCAGTTCCCAGATCCCCAGATTGAAGATGTGGAAAAGTACATCAAGTTGCAGTAGGTGAAGAATTAGTAGTCATTAGCCATCAGTCATCCTCTTAGCTCGACTTTATCCAATTCAGGCAGCGTAGCATAACAAGTCTCGTGCCCAGTCGAGCAGCGTTTTATGTTGCTGCTTGCGAGTTTGGTGATAGCATTTCTCCTGCAAAGACGCTGCGCGAACAGACGGTGCCAAAACGGTAAAGAACGGGAGTGCCCAGATCCGTTGTGCCCAAGGAATCTGAACCAGCAACATCAAACTCAGCCAGCGCAACCCACTGGTTTTGACTTATTGGCTATCACTTGAACGCACTGGATCTCGGTAGATACCTCGTGCTGCAATGCGTTTGCCCCACCGCCGCTCGATGGTGTCATCAATGCCCATCACTAACACCCCGCTAGGAGGAAAGACTTTGACCACCTGTTGCAACAGCAACCGACTCGCCTGACGACTTGACCAGATGGCTCGGCTGAGAGCGCGATGATAGTTTTGAAAGTGGGGTTCATTGTGCAACCCCATTACCTGTAAAATCGCACTGACTGTGCGTTTGCCCGGTGCCACAATTGCCCCCACTAGCAGCACGACTGCCGACTGCCATACAGGCTTGGAAAACAGCGGCGCGAACGTTAGGATTAAGGGCAGAAATTCTTTCGGTAGCAAGTTCATCAGCATAAATTCAACCACTCTTTCGCGATCTTGCTACCTTTCCTCCCCTTCAAAATGGATAAAGTCGAGCTTAGATCATTTTGTTTTTTGTTTGCAACATATAGACTTCTTAGCCCCCCAATTTATCGGGGTATCGTTAATGTAGAGCCTCACAACCCAAATGGTATTAAGGGGGGCTTAGAAAAACCTTTTTTGCTTTTATTCCCCTGGTTAAAGAGGAATAAAATGTGTGGCATTGAAACATTAACTGAACCGTATTGATTCTGGCAGGGGACGGGGAGAATGTAGATTTAAATTCTCTGTCCCCAAAGCTCCCTCTGCTACCTGGTTAGGATGCGACCTTCGCAGTCGAACGGCGGCGGCGTCTTCCGGCAGCCTTTGCAGGCGGTTCCTCTTCGGGAGTTTGCAGTAAGAAGACTAGCAAGGGGCGAGAAGCCTGGAATTCGCGTCGGATCAATCGCTGGAGGGCAGACTCCATTAGAGTTTGCAGTCCTATCCAGTCAACTTCTAGGAGTTCATCGTCCAAGGTGCGGGCGAATTCTGACCAGCGATCGCTCAACAGTGATTCTAGCGTTTCGCGGACAATTGCCTGTAGGCGATCGCGTTCCATTGATGTCACTACACCGCGCAGGTGAACTTCCGGCTTAGCACTCAGTTTGCCTTCCCAGTTCACCGCCGCTGCAATCGTCACAATTCCATCCTCAGCCAACTGCTGCCGTTCCTTCAGCACATTAGCTTTCACCACGCCAGAATTATCTACTAGCTCAATGCCAGACGGAACTTTACCTTTCACCTGGATGCCATCTTCCGACACCTCCACGACATCCCCATTGTCAATAATCACCATATTTTCAGCGGGTATGCTCATGCTCTGGGCAGTCTTGGCGTGCTGAATCAGCATCCGATGCTCACCGTGAACTGGCAAGAAGAATTTCGGACGAGTCAGGGCAATCATCAGCTTTTGGTCTTCCTGACAGCCGTGACCGGAAACGTGAATCCCCTTATCACGACCATAGATGACATTAGCACCCTGCATCATCAGCTTATCAATGGTGTTTACCACTGCAATGGTATTTCCCGGAATCGGGTTTGCCGAGAAGATCACCGTATCGCCCTTACGGATTTTAATTTGCCGGTGTTCGCCGTTCGCAATCCGCGTCATTGCTGACATTGGCTCACCCTGCGAACCTGTAGTTAGAATGATCACCTTCTCTTCGGGCAGCTGATGAATCGACTGCAAAGGTTGGAATAGATTGTCCGAACACTTGATATAACCCAAATTGCGTGCTTGGGCGATCACATTCAGCATCGAACGACCCACGACGGATACCACCCGTCCGTGTTTTTGCGCTATTTCCAGAACCATGTTGATCCGGTGGACGGACGAAGCGAAAGTCGTCAATAGCACCCGTCCCGTTGCCTGACTGATAAAGCGGTCAAGATTGGGATAAACTGAGCGCTCAGAAGGGGTGAACCCTGGTACTTCCGAGTTTGTAGAGTCGCTAATCAGGCATAAAACGCCCTTCTCGCCGTATTCAGCCAGCCTCTGTAAATCAAAAAACTCGCCATCTACAGGTGTGTGGTCAATCTTAAAGTCACCTGTATGGATGACGACGCCAGCGGGAGTATGGATAGCGACGGTGAAGCTATCAGCGATGGAGTGAGTGTTGCGAATGAATTCGACGAAGAAGGAAGCGCCAATTCGCACCATGTCGCGGGGTCCCACCCGTTTGAGTGTCGTGCGGTTGGAAACGCCTGCTTCTTCTAACTTGCCTTCTAGCAAAGCCATTGCGAGGCGGGGGCCATAGATGACTGGAATATCAAACTGTTTGAGGTGATATGCGATTCCCCCAATGTGGTCTTCATGACCGTGGGTGACGATCATGCCCTTAATCTTGTGGCGATTTTCTCGCAGATAAGTCATATCGGGCAAGACGATATTGACGCCGTGCATTGAATCGCTGGGGAAAGCCAATCCAGCATCTAATAAAACAATTTCGTCGTTGTATTCAAAAACACAGGTATTTTTTCCAATTTCATGCAGTCCACCCAAGGGAATCACTTTCAGGATGGGTGCGGATGATTCGTTCTTGTTCAGGATGGGTGCGGATGATTCGTTCTTGTTCAGGATGGGTGCGGATGATTCGTTCTTGTTCAGGATGGGTGCGGATGATTCGTTTTTGTTCAGGATGGGTGCGGATGATTCGTTCTTAGTCATTTGTTTCCTTCTATTAAGTCAATCAATGTCAATCAATACAAAACCGTTGAAAATTTGCATAAGATAGGGCAGCTTTGGCACGTAAAAAGCCCCAAGTAAAAAGAGAAGGTTCTGTCTTTGGTCTTCTTACTTTGTCTTTTTTTGCCTTTTGCCTTTTTACTCTTGCCTTTGTGGACGTATTCAGTTTTTCAAAAAAACCGTCGCCTTACATCAAAGCCATCTGAGTCATTACACCCTCTACCATTTGCCTATCTGACTCTGGTAGATGGCACAGGGGTGGACGAGTGGCACCCACATCCCAACCTTGCAGTTTTAGAGCCGCTTTGACGGGGATAGGATTGGTTGTACAAAACAAAGCTTTAAATAAGGGAAAAAGTTTCAGGTGAATCTCGGTTGCTACCTGAGGTTGACCGTTTTCAAAGGCTTGGATCATCTGTTGGAGCTGAGTACCTACCAGATGGCTGGCAACGCTAATGACTCCAGCAGCCCCAATGGCTAATAAAGGTAGCGTCAGGGAATCATCCCCAGCGTATATCTGAAAGTCCGTGGGGGTTATGCGTCGAATTTGACTCGCTTGGTCTAAGTTGCCACTGGCCTCCTTGATTGCCACAATATTCGGGATCTCTGCTAAACGAGCCACGGTCTCTGGCTGGAGATTCTGTCCGGTGCGACCGGGTATGTTGTAGAGGATCAGGGGCAGGTCTGGGCAGGATTGGGCGACGCGGAGGAAATGCTGATACAACCCTTCTTGCGGAGGCTTGTTGTAGTAGGGAACAACTTGTAAAGATCCATCTAATCCTAGTTTAGCGGCTTTTTCGGTGGCGGCGATCGCTTCTTTGGTTGAATTTGACCCCGTACCTGCGATTACCTTCGCCTTGCCAGCTACCGCCCGCTGCACTACCTGAAATAACTCGTATTCCTCATCCCAAGTCAGCGTCGGAGATTCCCCTGTCGTGCCGCATACTACTAAGGCGTCGCTGCCATTTTGAGCCAAATGAGCCGCCAGTTGCTCTGCAACAGCGTAATTCACACTGCCATCTTCTTTAAACGGCGTCACCATTGCGGTGAGAACGCGCCCAAAATTTACCACACTCTTTTAACTCCCCCTTGTTTTTCGTGATTGGTTTCGTGATGAGTTGTTTGTTGCTAGGGGCGCACAGTTGTGCGCCCTGCTGTTGTGAATCGTGTAAAAAACTATTTAGAAAAAGCTGGGGTTGCCGGTTGCAGTAGATGCCGTTCCACCAATAATTCGGCAATCTGGATGGCATTGAGAGCCGCTCCCTTGCGAATTTGGTCTCCACTCAGCCACAGTTCTAACCCACAAGGATGAGAAATATCTTGCCGAATCCGACCTACTAACACTTCATCCCGACCGCTGGCTTCAATGGGCATCGGGAAATAATTGGCCTGCCAGTTTTCGACCAACTTAACGCCGGGAGCATTCGCTAACACTTCCTTTGCCTTTGCTACCGGGAAGGGTTGCTCAAATTCTAGGTTAATCGCTTCTGAATGGGCGCGGAGTACGGGAACCCGCACGCAGGTTGCTGTCACTCGCAGATCGGGCGCACCGAAAATTTTGCGCGTCTCGTTAAGCATTTTCAGCTCTTCCTCACAATAACCTAGATCGGTCATGGGGGAATTATGGAGAAACAAATTAAACGCTAAGGTGTAGGGGAAAATGCCCGGTTTTGGCTCTTCTCCCCGTAAAATCGCCCAAGTGTGAGTTTTTACTTCTTCCATTGCCCTGGCACCCGCACCGCTTGCCGATTGGTAAGTAGCAGCAACAATGCGTTTGACTGGCTGCACTTGATGCAGAGGCCAAACCGCCACTGCCATCAAAATCGTCGTGCAGTTGGGATTGGCAATAATTCCTTGATGAGTTGCCGCTGCTTCTGGATTCACCTCTGGAACCACGAGAGGCACCCTAGGATCGAGGCGAAAGGCGCTGGAGTTATCAATCACCACCGCCCCAGCGTCTACTGCTTTCGATGCCCAGGCTTTAGAAGTAGAGCCACCGGCAGAAGCCAACACTACATCCACATTATCAAACGAGCGATCGCCCACCGCCTCTACAGGCACATCTTCGCCTAAAAATTGCAAAGTCCGACCGGCGGAACGCGGGGAAGCCAAGAGTTTCAACTCAGCAACCGGAAAGTTACGGGATTCTAGGAGTTCTAGCAACTCCGTACCCACCGCACCCGTTGCTCCCAGAATGGCAACGCGATAGGAATCAGACAAAGATGGTTCCTCCTCTTGAATACATATAGGTGTCAAAAGCTTTAATCAGAGTGAGCCAAAGCAGTTAAATATTTTTTTTCGGGAAATTTGAGCTTGTACTGGAAGATGCTTTTTATTGACTGTTGCTGGTTATATAACGAATATCTCTAACGAAATTTTACACAAGCTTAGCACCGACTTCGTCGAAGTTTCCAGTCCCCAACAAGCTAAATTGAATTCGCAACAGAGCGATGGCTTAGTCAATGTACTATCATCAAATATGTCAACGAGAGGGATAGGTAAGGTTTTATTTACCAAGGCTCCAACTGTTGCAAAACTAGGATATCACGGGGTTGAGACAGAAATTGTATCCATTTGGCTTGAACCGACCGTCCGAAAACGTCTGCAATACCCGCCCTCTCGAATCGTTATCAACCTTGTCGCTCTGAGTTTTGAGAGAAGTTAACTGATGAAAGTTACCCAGGAAAAGCTTCCCGCCAGCAAGATTGGCTTGGAAATTGAAATTCCAGCCGATATGTCAAAAAATGCCTACGAGCAGGTGATTCAAAAGCTCGCACGCTCAGCCAATATTCCTGGGTTTCGCAAAGGAAAGGTGCCTCGCCAGATCCTGCTACAGCAACTGGGGACGGCACGAATTAAAGCAACTGCCTTGGAAGAACTGATTCAAGATGGTCTCCAGCAGGCTCTCAAGCAAGAAGCAATTGAGGCGCTTGGTAACTTTGAGCTGCGTTCTGACTTCGAGGAATTAGTCAGCCAGTTTAAACCCGGAGAACCCATCACTTTCTTAGCTGCGGTAGATGTCCAACCGCAGGTGCAGGTAAGCGATTACAACAACCTCACTATCAAAGCCGAAGAAGTACCCTATGACTCCAGTTCGGTGGAGAAGTTTTTAGAAGAGCGTCGCGTTGAGCAAGCTACGTTAATTCCAGTGGCAGGTCGTCCGGCGCAGTTGGGAGATGTGGCGGTGGTCGATTATACCAGCCGCTTTGTCAGCGAACAAGAAGATGAAGCACAGGAAGAAATTAGTGGGGGTCAGGCAGAAGACGCTCAAATTGAGCTGGTAGAAGGGCGGTTTCTGGGAGAATTTATAGATGGCGTTGTGGGAATGAATCCCGGAGACAGCAAGGAAGTAGAAGTAAAGTTTCCGGAAGATTATCGCCAAGATTTAGCAGGTCGGACGGCGATGTTTACGATCACGCTCAAAGACCTGAAGGAAAAAGAGTTACCGGCGGTGGATGATGACTTCGCCCAAGAAGTCAGCGAGTTTGAAACCCTGGCTGAATTGCAAGCTGACTTGGAGAAGAAATTCCGAGAGAAGGCCGATCAAGAAATGTCAGCTAATAAAGAGCAAGCACTTGTCAAGGAACTTTTGAAAAAAGTTGAAATTGACGTGCCGGAAACCCTAATTCAGCGGGAAGTTGAAACCATGCTTCGTCAAACCATCATCCAGATGGGGCAGATGGGGATGGATGTCAAGAAAGTGTTTACTCCCGACATGGTAAAACAAATGGGCGTGCGATCGCGTCCGGAAGCCATCGATCGACTCAAACAAACCCTGGCACTTGAGGAAATTGCTAAGCGCGAATCCCTCAAAACCGAACCGCAAGAGGTGACAGACAGAGTCAATGAGCTACTCCAGCAGTTCCCGGATCAAGAGATCGACCTGGAACGGTTGCGTACCATTGTCGAAGGTGATTTGCTCAAAGAAAAAGCGATTAAGTGGCTGGAAGAACACGCCACGATTGAACTGGTTCCCCAAGGCTCTCTCGCACCTGAAAAGACGGAGGAAGAGCAGGCTGAAACAACGACTACAGAAGCCATAGAAGCGGCACAAGCGGAAGACAATGAAGTAGAAGCAACCGCTGCAACCGCTACCGAATCTCAACTAGAAGCTGAGGCGTCTGAGGTTGAATAAACCTGGCTTAGGGGCAATTTTAAAATTGCCCCAACATCTGCACAGGCAGTCCTGAATGGTCAAATACAGCGGATTCGGATATAACGGAAGTATGTGGTGACGAGCCACTCGCCAGTTCACCTGATAGTGCAGCGTTAAAATTAAGTTTCGCTCGTTATGGATGTATCTCTGTCCCAGAATTACGAAATCACAAACCTGAGGAAGAGTAATATTTACTCACAACTCCCCAGTAACGTCGTCCCTATGGTGGTGGAACAGTCCGGAATGGGGGAACGGGCGTTTGATATCTACTCGCGGCTACTGCGAGAGCGCATTGTTTTCTTGGGGACGCCGGTTGATGATAATGTGGCTGACACGATTGTGGCTCAGCTGCTCTTTTTAGACGCCGAAGACCCGGAAAAAGACATTCAGCTATACATCAACTCCCCCGGTGGGTCGGTGACAGCTGGTATGGCAATCTATGACACGATGCAACAAATACGCCCTGATGTTGTTACCATATGCTATGGTTTAGCAGCCAGTATGGGTGCATTTTTGCTAGCAGGTGGAGCGCAGGGTAAGCGTATGGCTTTGCCCAGTTCCAGGATTATGATTCACCAGCCCCTGGGAGGCGCTCAGGGACAAGCCGTTGATATAGAGATTCAAGCAAGAGAAATTCTCTATCATAAGCAAAAGCTGAACGAGCTACTGGCTCAAAATACTGGTCAGCCGTTTGATAAAATTTCGGCAGATACCGAACGCGACTTCTTCATGTCATCTGCTGAAGCAAAAGATTACGGTTTGATCGATCAGGTCATCTCCAGACAGAACCTTCCTCACTCGGAAGCAACTGTCACTTCACTGAGGTAAGAGGCAAGTATGTCTAAGTACGACTCCCATCTAAAATGCTCATTTTGCGGCAAGTCCCAAGAACAGGTACGCAAGTTAATTGCAGGGCCGGGAGTCTACATCTGTGATGAATGCGTTGACCTGTGTAATGAAATTTTAGATGAGGAGTTGCTGGACTCTGGGGCACCCGCACCCCAACCAGTGCCTCGCGCCGAACCTCCCCAGAAGCGTCGAACCAGGTCGGGCAATATTTCTTTGAGTCAAATTCCCAAACCGAGAGAACTGAAAAAGTATCTCGATGAACACGTCATTGGTCAGGATGAAGCCAAAAAAGTGCTTTCTGTAGCGGTCTACAACCACTACAAGCGCCTGAGCTTTATCCAGTCTAAAGGCAGTGGCAAAGGGGGGCATGAAGATCAGGTAGAGCTGCAAAAATCTAACATTCTCCTGATTGGCCCGACGGGTTGCGGGAAAACCCTGCTGGCGCAAACGCTGGCAAGTATTCTGGATGTGCCTTTTGCGGTAGCGGATGCTACAACGCTTACAGAAGCGGGGTATGTGGGAGAAGACGTAGAAAATATCCTACTGCGACTGCTACAGGTGGCAGACCTCGACGTTGAGGAAGCGCAGCGGGGGATTATTTACATTGATGAAATTGATAAGATTGCCCGAAAGAGCGAGAACCCCTCAATTACGCGGGATGTTTCCGGTGAGGGCGTTCAGCAAGCTTTGCTGAAGATGTTGGAAGGGACGATTGCGAATGTGCCGCCGCAGGGTGGACGCAAGCATCCCTACCAGGACTGCATCCAGATTGACACCAGCAACATCATGTTTATTTGTGGTGGTGCTTTTGTAGGTCTGGAGAAGGTAGTAGAGCAAAGAATTGGGAAAAAGTCAATAGGCTTTGTCCAAGGCGGGGAAGGGCAACCGCGAGAAAAGCGGACAGCAGATATTGTGCGGAACCTGGAGCCGGACGACTTGGTGAAGTTTGGGATGATTCCAGAGTTTATCGGTCGGGTGCCAGTGATGGCGGTCGTCGATCCGCTGGATGAAGAGGCGCTGATGGCGATTTTGACAGAGCCTCGGAATGCTTTGGCGAAGCAGTATCAGAAGCTGCTGAAGATGGACAACGTGCAACTGGAGTTTAAGCCGGATGCGCTGCGAGCGATCGCGCAAGAAGCGTATCGGCGGAAAACTGGCGCACGGGCACTGCGCGGCATTGTTGAAGAACTGATGTTGGATGTGATGTACGAGTTGCCGTCCCGCAAGGATGTGACTCGCTGCATGATTACGCGGGAAATGGTCGAGAAGCGATCGACTGCCGAACTGATCGTACATCCCTCCTCGATGCCGAAGCCCGAATCTGCCTAAAGCGATCGCATTATCGGCGAACCTTGTATCGCTCCAGTGACAAAAAAGCTGAAAATAATATAGAAACCCGTTTTCTCTCTCGAAGACGGGTTTTTCACATGATAGGCATCACTCAAAACTCAAAAATTTTAACATGGCTCATATTCAAGTTCGCGGCATCGCCCATTATTACGAGTGGATTAAGACACCCAGCGAGGAAGGTAAAAATAAGCCGGTGATGGTCTTCCTGCACGGATGGGGGGGATCTTCTCGATACTGGGAAAGTCCCGCTAAAGCCCTTTCAGATACCTTTGACTGCTTGCTGTACGATATGCGAGGATTTGGGCGATCGCGTAAACTTTCGCCTGTGGGGAACGGTAGCGTCTTAGCAGAAGAATCCTCGCCACTGGCAGAAGAACCTGCCACAGCGGAAGAGTTGACTTACGAAATGGAGGAATACGCAGATGACCTAGCAGGCTTATTAGATGCCTTAGAACTGGATCGCGTATACATCAATGCTCATTCTATGGGCGCATCGGTCGGCGTCTTTTTTCTAAACCGCTACCCAGAACGAGTGTTTAAGGCAATTTTAACCTGTAGCGGCGTTTTTGAATACGAGGAAAAATTATTTAAAGATTTTCATAAGTTTGGCGGCTATGTCGTTAAATTCCGTCCCCGTTGGCTGTATCAACTTCCGTTTGTTGACAGAATGTTTATGAAGCGATTCTTGCATCGCCCCTTATCTAGTGCCATCAGTCGGGCTTTCTTAGACGATTTTCTCATGGCAGATTACCAAGCTGCTGTAGGCACCATGATTACCTCAGTTAGCGAAAAAGCCGCCCAAGTGATGCCTAATGAGTTCGCCAAGCTTACCGTTCCAACACTTTTAGTGGCTGGCGAATACGATATCATTATCCCTGCCGCGATGGGGCGTCAGGCAGCAGCATTAAGTGAGAAAGTCGAGTATGTTGAGATTCCCGATACAGCTCACTTCCCGATGCTAGAGGCACCAGAAACTTACCTTCAGGTAGTACGAGAGTTTCTGGCAACCTCAGATTTAAATGAATAGAACCCCCATTCTGCGCTTTTGACGATCGCGGGGGATGATTTTGAACAGTTCACCTTAATCCTTCAAACTGAATTCTACCGTGCCATTTGAGCGGTCATGCGAGACTTGAACGCTTCCATTACCTCTGGTGTAGCCTCAGTAGCTTGCCAAGCCTCTCGTGCCATTAGGCGATCGCACCAAGCACTCAGTTTTGGATAGTCACTCAAGGACACGCCTCCTTGAGATAACCAGGGGATTACAGTTCCAGCAACAACCTCGGCTAGAGTTAAGTTTTGACTACCAAAGTAAGGGCGATCGCCTAATAAATTCTCAAAAAACTTCAGCACTGTGGTAATTTTCTGATGTGCCTGCTCGATTTTTTCTTGATCTCCTCCAGGCAAGCCTAAAATCTTCGGAATCAGTGGAAAAGTAGCAGGGAACAACTCATTCACAGTTACCAGTTGCACCATCCGCACAACTGCCAGATCCTTTCCATCTTTTGGCAACATAGCAGGCGTGGGGTACTTTGCCTCTAAATAGTCCATAATTGCCAAAGATTCCACCATCTTAAAGCCGTCATCTACCAAAGCTGGAATGTGGTGGAAAGGGCTAATCGCCATAAAATCTGGTTGAAACTGCTCCCCATCCAGTTTTATCTCTACCAGTTCAAACTCAAGTTTTTTTTCCAGCAGCGTAATCCAGACGCGGCGGGAGTTGGGAGATATCGGCTCGTGATAAAGCGTCAGCATGAGAAAACCTCACAGCTTTATGAGTAGAGTGGGTATTGCAATCTTACACCTTACACTCAATTGAATTGTTCTAACAATGTCTCAACACTGGCTTTGCGATCCAGAAAAGTCAAAATTATTGGTGTCAGTTGAAAGGGCGCGTGACTAGGTTGAAGGTTTACAACAGTTTATACTTCATCAAGTCGCAAACGGCTGTAATTGCTGACAAAAGTTACTTTCTTCCCAGTCAGGACTCGCCGCACATCACCACATAGTGTGGGCAACCACAGGGGGATTGAACCGACAAGAACGCTATATGTATAAGCTTTGCGTAAGTCCTACCAGTATTAGATTACCGAAATTTAGTAGGCACTTTTGAGGAACGAAAGCCAGCAAAGAAAGTTAAGTTAAGCACTTTTCGTTACTCGATCTACGGATACGGATTCTAAAAAACTCAGCCAGCTTTAAAGCGCAGCAATCCAATCAGGGCAACACCTGTAATCGCAGCGACGACAACCCATGCCACAGCTAAACCCACCAACTCGCTAACGAATAAGCGCGTCGCTTCGCGCAAAATGCCGCCAACAGCCCAACCCATCGCTAGCCCTATCGCCCAGCTAACAGAACTGACCAAGATCCATATCCAAGCTTTTTTTGCCTGCTGAAACAGGACAAGCCCTTGCAGCACTCCTAGCAAAGCGCCTGCCAGTGCCCCATTGAAGATGCCAAAGATTACCCTAGCTTCAAATAGTAACGTTCTGGGTGCTATCCAGCCGATGGCTCCGACGCCACTGCCGCCGATGAAGCCCCAGCTGACTACACTTGTTAGTACCCACCAAGCAGCGATCGCTTTTGGCATCGCTTTGCTCACCTCCACTCGCTGTCTGAGAACTAACGCTTGTGCCAAACCAACGGCAGATCCGCCGATTGCGCCCTCTACAACGCCGATGTCGGGTTTTTCACCCACCTCAATCCACAGCAAACTGACCAAAAAACCCACTAGCGTGACGGATACCCACTGGAACCAGAAAATGTAGGAATTGGTAATAGGCGATTGGTCATTGGTCATTGGTCATTGCTGATGGCTAATTGAAGGATTGTTCATCACCGATTACCAGACTTTGGCAAAATCTTGGGTCGTATAGCGCTGGCAGGAAAAAGTGCCTGGAATGCCTCTCGGCGTCTTTTTGGTGACTCTGGAGCCATATAACCCCACAAGCTTTCCCAGTAGAAGAAGGATACCCCACTAAAACCGCGATCGCGTACTGCCTGAACTTGCTGCTGAATCTGCTTCATGTCAATCGGACGACTAACTAAGCCCGATAAAATCCCGACACCCACTGGAATCTGACGACGCGCCATCTGCACAGAGGGTTGGGACAATTCAGCCAAAAAACTTTTTAGGTCATCTCTATACACCTGCAATACCAACTCCTCCACCAAACCCCGCTGCACCCAAGTCTGCCAATCTTGAAGATAGAATCTGTAGGCAAAAGAGTAGGGGTTAGGAGACAAGGACACCAAACAGCCAGGTTTGACAGATTTGACAGCCTGAAAGAGCCGCTGCATAAAATCAGTAATCTTGTCCGCTCTCCAACGCATCCACTCAGCCTCTTTGGGGTTGGTGGGAGGACTTTTGCCCTCGTGTTCTTGCCGATAAAGTTCGACTGTAAAAGGGTCGTAGCCAAACTCAACCGGCAAGCCAAAGTGATCGTCCATCTGAATGCCAGCTACATCATACTCAGTGACGACTTCAACAATCAGATTTAGGATAAACTGCTGCACTTCTGGATGCAGGGGGTTGAGCCACACGACTTTCCTGGCAAACTGGTTGCGGATAAATTGTTCTACTTTTCGAGAGGAAGGCTGAACATTTGGCTTTGCCGGGTTGAGCAAGTCCTGTTCCAGAATGTCCGGCAAGATATTCTTGGTGCCGTCCCGACGAAGGGAGATCCAGTCTGGGTGACGCTTCGCCAGTTCTGAACTCGCAGGAGCCATAAAGCCATACTCAAACCAAGGGATGGCTCGAATTTGCTGTCGATTTCCCTGCTTGATTATCTCAGCTAGGACATCTCGCCCCAGCCCCAGAAATTCTAGCCATTGGTCTTGAGAGCGTCCTGTCTTCCGTCTCCCAACCGTGCTGGGGTAGAAGGTATGCCCCCGATTCCAGACTACAGGATAGACCGTATTGAAATGTAGTTGAGATAGCTGGTGCATCGCCCGGTTGATTCCCCAGGGCATAAATAGCACAGAACTCCCAACATTGGTCAACCAAACGCCCCGCAATTCAGTGGAAGCTACAGAAGGCGGGGAATTGGCTCTAAACTGCGGAGGATAAATGGAGAACGCGATCGCTAGCCCCAGAGATAGCAAGGAAATGAACCAGGTATAAATCCCGTTCCTTTTTCGGCGGTGCGACCTCCTTAGACCATTGGGCTTTGAACTTGCATAATTTCTAACCACTGAAAATACCTGCTAGATTGCTTCGGTCAATCCAACATCCAAAATGGCATAAGTTGAGTCAACCCCAGCTAAAATTTTTGTTCAAAAATTAGAACTCGAACCGCGACGCTGCCGTTCGCTGAATAAATCCGAATTTCAAGTGCCGTATCAGGAACTCTAATATCCAATCACCTAGCATTGAGCCAGTCATGGCATGATTATTCTAATTGTCCTGAACTTGAGTGTTCCCAAAAAATCCTTTAGTTTTTCAAGCGGCTTGTGAAAAATCAATCTATTATGAAGCATTTTCTCCGACTAACAGCATTGGTCTTGGCACTCGTGCTTATCTGTTTTTCCCCTTCAGCACTCGCCGCTAGCTCTTCTTCCATTTCCCGTTCAGCTAGCCAAGGGGAACTTATAGGTAAGGATTTCTCCGGTCAAAACTTACAGGCAATTGAGTTTTCCAACGCCAATCTGGAAAATATTAATTTTAGCAATGCCGACTTACGGGGCGTGGTATTTAATAGTTCAGTCCTGAGCAAGGCGAATCTACATGGAGCAGACTTTACCAATGGAATCGCCTATTTAGCTGACTTCACGAATGCAGATTTAAGTGATGCAGTGTTCGCAGAAGCGATGATGCTGCGATCGCGCTTTAACGATGCGGACATCACAGGTGCCGACTTTTCTGATGCGATTTTAGATGCTGTCCAAGTGAAAAAACTCTGTGCTAGAGCAACGGGTGTTAATTCCAAAACGAAAGTAGGAACCCGCGAATCTTTAGGCTGTCGGTAAAAGGCTGTTTATCTGCATATTTGGGGAGGCTAAAGCCCCAGTTCTTGCCAGCTCAACTTGGGAACGAGAATATTACGGCTCATGGGGATGGGAAAAGTTCAAAAGATAAACCTGGTCGCAAGTTTCCCGTTCTAGAAAGGCTTTCTAGAAACTATTCCCAGCGCTGACTATTTTCTTTCTTATTGGGCAGTAGGTGAGCTACTCTTCGCTCCTATTCTCGCATTGATTTTGAGCGGATTGATTTTGAGCCGCCTTCCTGACAACCTCAACATCCAACTCTAACGCCGCAGCTATTTGTTCCACATTCAGCCCTAGATGCAATAACCGAGGCACTGTTTCTAACTTTGCCTCTTGCTTGCCTTCTTGCTTGCCCTCTTCCTTAGCTTCTTGATAGACCCTGGTTTGTTTTAAATCGCTTAAGCCAAACATTGCTTCTATCTCCTGACGGCTAACTCTGGGAAATTTATAGACTAATATCGTCTCAATCAATTCTCTTGTCGGATTGTTCTTGAGCTATCTTCCTCACAGCCTCAATATCCAACTCTAACCCCTCAGCTATTTGTTCCAGGGTCAATCCAAGTTTCAAGAACCGAGGCACGGCTTCTAACTTACCTTCTTCCTTAGCTTCTTGATAGACCCTGGTTTGTTTTAAATCGCTTAAGCCAAACATTGCTTCTATCTCCTGACGGCTAACTCTGGGAAATTTATAGACTAATATCGTCTCAATCAATTCTAGAATTTTTTGCCTGACCGCCTCATCCTCAAGCTCCTGTTGTGCCTTCTGAATTAATTGTCTGACTTGCGCTTGGGCTGTATCTTCATCCTCAACGACTAACTGCACCATACCCAATCCTACCGATTGGTTTCCGGCTTCCTCCAATTCATCCAAATATACCCATTGCACTTGCTGACTTAGTAGCAGTCGCTGATATTCTATTGGTACTTCTCGATCGATACTCCGTCTGCTGAACACTGCCACAGCACGCCAATCTCTGTTAGGTTTATTTTGACCTAAGTACAGGAAAATTTCGGTAAAGAATCGGTAGTAAAAGATATCGTCACGTTGAAACTGGACTTCAACAAAGTAGATGGGTTGACGGCTGCGCCCAGAAGGAACAAATATTCCATCAATCCGTTTAGCTACTTCTTTGATTTCAACTGACTGGAAGGTATAGCCATTTCCATTACTTGACGGCTGTCCGATGAGTTCAAAAAAGATGCCTGGAAAGGCTTGAAACATCTGATAGAAAATGCTGTCGGTTTTCATCTCAACCGCTCAGCAAAGCTTCTACAAATTCGTAGCTAGAAAAGGGACGTAAATCTTCTATACCTTCACCCGCACCGATGAAGCGGATGGGCAAGCCAAGCTGTTGCACTACGGCTAGAGCCACGCCTCCTTTAGCAGTTCCATCGAGTTTTGTCAAGACGACGCCGCTGAGTTTTGCTGCTTCTGAGAAGACTTGTGCTTGACGCAAGCCATTTTGACCGAGGGTGGCGTCAAGCACCAGGAGGGCTTCTACTTGGGCGTCGGGGGCTTTTTTATCGACAATGCGGCGGATTTTGCTCAGTTCGTCCATCAGATTTTTCTTGTTCTGGAGACGCCCTGCGGTGTCGATCAGGAGTAATTCTGTACCCCGTGCCTGGGCGGCGGCGATCGCGTCAAACACAACGGCAGCCGGATCGGTATTCTGTCCTGGGTTGGCAATCACCTCAACGCCACTGCGCTGTCCCCAAATCTTTACCTGTTCTACAGCAGCGGCACGGAAGGTATCGGCAGCACCAATTAAGCACTTATAGCCGGATTTTTGGGCTAAATGGGCAATTTTGCCAATCGTGGTTGTTTTACCCGCACCATTGACCCCAGTCATCAGCCAGATATTCAGGGTGTCTTTTGTCGGGACAAAGGTGGGGCTGTAGGATTCCTGAATGGGTTGGTCGAGTAAGTCGCGCAGGATTTGCTTGAGGTAGGCGATCGCTTGCTCTGGTGGCAGCACCTCATCTCGAAGTCTCTTTTGCAGCGTATTGATGATAGAGTCCGTCGCCTCAACGCCAGCATCTGCCTGCAACAGCAGCGCCTCAATCTCCATCACCGCGTCTTGATTTAACGGCCCTTGACCAACAATTGCCTTAAGTCGGTTGATCAAGCTGCGACGAGTTTTGTCCAAGCCTTGCCGCAGTCGCTTCAGCCAGGTAATTTCTTCAATTGAAACATCCTCCGCCCGACGCCCTTGAGATGCCAGCACTTGCGCTGACCACATGAAGCCCTCATCGAAGGTGAGTCCCGGCATCGATCCAGTCTCCAAGGTTGCCGCTGCTGGCTGCACGGGTGCCCTGACAGGTTCTGTTTCTGGCGTCTCTATCGCCGTTGCCTTGAGGCGTTCTAGCCGCGCCTGTCGGTCTTCCCGCGCCCAGAAGGGCACCGGGGTGGTGGCAGCTTCATCTGTCTGGGATTCAGTCGCTGTTGGCTCTGGTGAAGCCTCTGGGGGTAAGGCTTCTAAATTGACGCTGGTTTGGGCGATCGCTTGCTCAACCTCTGGTTCCCCTGCCTCTGACTCTGGGGGTAAGGCTTCTAAATTGACGCTGGTTTGGGCGATCGCTTGCTCAACCTCTGGTTCCCCTACCTCTGACTCTGGGGGTGCTTCTGCCTCAACTACTTTAGGCGTTTGAGTCGGTTCTGGTTCTGGGGCTGTTTCTACCGTGGACGCTTCTGCCAGTGTCAGCGTTTCAGGCGTCTCCGGTGCTTCAGCTTCAACCGTCGTTGTCGCGGGTGCCTCAACTGATTGAGCCGTCTGGGTCTCCGCGCTGACTTCTGTCGTTTCTGCTGCCGGTGTGGCGGGTGACTCAGCCACCGCTGGAGCCGTTTCTACCTGGGATTGTTGCTGTTTTTGCTGAATATTTTTGTAGGCTGCCTTAGCGTAACTGAGCAGGTCTTCAGCAACCTGCTGTGACTGAGCCTCTGTTGTTGATTCTGACGTTTCGGTTTCGGCTTCCGGTTGTAGAGACGCAATATCTGGCGTCTCTACATCGGTTTTTTCCGGTTCAACCTGGGAGTCACTTGTTTTATCGCTAAACTGACGACGGAACCAATTAAAAACCATTGCACCTATAAAACTCAGCAGCAATTAAGGAGCTATTACTGCTACTAACTATAGAAAACTTTTCTAGGTCGTGGGCGATTGAGCCTTAAGCTGGTCAGTGACTCGGCGCAGGACGCCTTGAATAAATCGATGCCCTTCCTCATCACTGTACCGTTTAGCTAACTCTATCGCTTCATTGACGGCAACTCTGTCTGGCACGCCCATATACATAATTTCTACCACTGCCACCCGCAAGATATCCCGGTCAATCCGAGGCAGGCGGTTTAACTGCCAATTCACCATTGCTTCGTCCAGCAGTTGATCGATCTCTGCCCGCTTGGCGTTGACTTTGGTGATAATTTCTAGAGCGTAGGCGCGAACCTCCTGCTGGTTTGACAGTTGAATAAATTCTGGCAGTTCTAGAGCCGTTCCCACGCGGTTGATGGCTGCCTGAGTTAGCTCAATGGCTTCGTTTATCATCGCCTTTGCACTCTGAACATCCGAGGCGCGGGTTTCGCTACTGAGCAAGCGTTCGCTTGAGCGTTGGACTTCTGCTGCGGCAACCTCTAAAGTCTCTTGCACTTCAGCGGTGAGGGCGCGGATGGCAGCCGTTATTAGACTGGAGAGTTGCTGACGAGTGACTTGTTCTGGATTCAGTTGTTTGGGATTTACACTCAGCTGGCTCAGGTTCAAAATAGCATTCCCACTCAGCTGGCTGAGGCTGAGGAGAGCTAATTCACGGGCAATACTTTGGGGTTTGCGGGTTTGCATGACAAATTGGTAATTGGGGAGGTAATTGGTAAAGTCAGTCGTCATTAGTCAGTAGCAGCAAACCAAGGATTAAGGACTATCTGAGGGCTGAGGACTGAGGACTGAGGGCTGAGGTAGCAACAGACTAAGGACTACTGACCATTACCAATTACCTACTAACTTTTTAATCTTCCTCTGTGGGTAAAACCTGCCATCTCCCTTCAGAAACCACGGGTTCCAGTTGGCGATCGCTATCAGTGGGAACCGGCACCGAGGGTAAGGGGTTGGGACTGACAATTCCTCCCGAAACCACTACCTTGAAGGCATCTTCAATCGACATTGAGAGGTTCAGCACTTCTTCCTCCGGGACAACCGCATACCAGCCGGTGGTTGGGTTAGGCGTAGTTGGAATAAAAACGCTGAGCATGGGACGAGTCATCTGACATTGGATTTCGCTGCTCATCACACCCGTAACGAAAGCGATCGCCCATACTCCTCGACGGGGATACTCTACCAAAATGACGCGACGAAACTTGCCGTTTGTATCCCTTAAAATCGTTTCTAGTAACTGTTTGAGCGTTTTATAAACCGCTCCCGCTAATGGAATCGCCTGCAACAGCCGCTCCCCAAAATCTAGCAGCCACCGTCCTGCAATATTGCGGGCCATCAAGCCAATCAGCATAATACACAGCAATGGCACTGCCAGTCCCACCAACAGATTTAGTACATTCACTAGGATGGGATGCAGACCATCGAAGGGATTTACCTGCTTTGGAATGCGGGTCAAAAAGTTGATCACCCAGCTGGCAATTGTAATTGTCAGCCAGATTGTGGTGGCCAAAGGAATGACAACCAGAAGACCTGCAATTAGGTCATTCTTTAAGTCCTGCTTGAAGCGTTGGATCACAGATTGCCCAATCTCCTTACAACTGGCGGTGCTTTCTTTATACGGAATACCAATCTCACTCGGTGAGCCTTGGCTGAAAATGAAAAAAGTTCGTCAATCAACCCCAGAAGACGCGCCTGCAAAACTAGAACTGGGCATTCTCTAAAGATTGCTGCTCCTTCATGCATGGCTTACCTGCCGCCAAAGTGCAGGGTTGATTCTGGAATTGTTTCATTTCTATCTTTATTTGTAAGACTTGTGAAGAATTGTTGCAACTCCCCTGGTATCTAGTATCACACTTTACACTTTAGCATTTACAAGCCCGCTACCTTTGTCGAGGAAAGGAACTGACTGTCGCCGCATCCACATTCGTGTCGTCTGGAGGAATTGGTTGATTTGGGTCATCCAGCGGGGGCAGGGGCATATGCTTTAGCTCCCACACCTTGAGTAAGATGAGATATTCGTAGAATGCCTGCAAAGTACACCAGGCAAATCCTCCTCGCCCGTCCAGAAAGCCACCCAGGAAGAAATACATATATACGAAGCGCACGAGCGGACGGAAGGGCAACCGCAGAGACAAATCTTTGAGGGCGCGGCGTTTTTCTACTTCCGAACGACCCAAGAGTAAATCTCGCCAGTTCACACTTCCTTTCTCTAGCTGGCGTAGGGTTTCAACGGCTTCGTCTGTAGAATAACGGTTGTGCTTGTCAATCCAGCGACTCAATCCCTTACTACAGGTGTAGTGGGGATAGGTTTCTTTCAAGAAGCTGGTAGCTCCTTGGCAAACTTCCCGTTCGGTATGACCGTAGTCGCTAAACCAGACTTTGCCCGGTTTCAACAGACGCATCTGGTAGCGGGGATACTGGGTGCTGCGGCGAATCCAACTGCCCATGAACATGACGCGCTCTGCCACGTAGTAGCCGACATATTCCTGAGTTTTAATCGCTTCCAGGCATTCCTGAAACAGCTCTTTTGTCATCCGCTCATCAGCTTCTAGGATGTAAATCCATTCGTGTTTGGCGGGTACTTCTTGGAGCATCCAGGTTCTTTGTCGTCCGTGACTTTCAAACCGATGCTTCACCACTCGCACATTGTAGCGACTGGCGATTTCGAGAGTGCGATCGCTACTGTACGAATCCACCACAATCACATCATCCGATAGCATTGCCGACTCAATACAAGCGGCAATATCAATTTCTTCGTTATGGGTCAGTATGTAAATTGAAAACATGCGATGCCGCTCGTGAGAGGAAATAACCAATCGCTGCTTTGAGATGCACTCCAGCCAGGAAAATCCCGATCGCGTGGGGTTCCTAGGGGCGTTATGACTTCCAAGAGTAGAAGTGTGTTAGTAGGATGCTTTCTTCGCCGGATGAAGGATGAAAAATTGCAGCCTTCATCCTAGCCTACTCAACGGGCAGCAGCTTCGCCCACCACTTCACCGAGGGGAAAGCCCTACAGCTTTTTTTGGCGACTGACCCCTAACCACTCACAACTCGCGAGTCCTTACCGCGCCTGAGCTTTCCGACGACTTCCTCCCAAACCTGTCAACCCCAGCGCCGCAATGCTCAGGTAGCCAATCGCTAAGAGTAAACTGCTCAGACCATTCCGAATACTCGTTTTCCATAACTCGCCTTGAGCTTGTTTTTGGGCTTCTAGTTTGCCGCCTCGAACTTGGGTTTTAGCTGCATCGACTTGTGCATTCAAAGCTTTTGGGTCTTGCTTTAACTTTTCTAATTGATCTTTGAGTGCTTGCAATCTCGCCTGTTGCTCCCCTTGGACTTGACCGCTCTTGAGCGCCTGATCTAGTTCCGATAGCTTCTTGCTATCTTCAAGCAGGGCGGTAACTTGTGCTGACTGGCTGGCGATCTGAGTTTCAACTTGAGTGGCTCTTTGGTTAATTCGGGCGATCGCTTCCTGGTTCAGCAGACGCAGGCTATTGATGTTCAGTAAGGGAACTGGCAGCAGGAAGCTCAAACCTAAAATAGCAGAGAGTATCAACGCTCCGACTCTCACTAGGTCTTCCCAACCTTTTCGAGCCACTCCAGAGTTGGTGTCAATCCAATATCCAGCGAACAGCAGCGCCAGACCTACCATCGGAATCACACCTCTGTCAATTAACTGCCCTGTAACGCCCTGTTGCCACTGTAGGAAGTTCAGCCGCCACTGTGGATCGTCCACGCCACCGGGTCTACTCGGCGGAATTAGAAAAACCGCATAGTCAAGCAGCGAGGAGACAATCAGGATTACCCCGACTAGCTTGAGAATTTTGGAAGTAACGGAGGAAGGTTGACGGCTATTAGCTGCTTTCATGGTTTTCGTCGTGAGTTATGAATTTTTCACTTCAAACTTAACTGAATAACATACTGAGTGACCTATCTGCCCACCGGATAATTACGCATTTATCAAGGTTTGGAAGACTCAGTAAAGGGGGGAAGTCTTCCCGATTCACCCGTTGGCTTCACGGAAAACCAAGAGGACTCCTACTCAGTTATTGTCGGTACGCGGTAATTATCTTGAGTTTAAAGCCGCTGATTCTTCAGATATTTTGTTAGCAAGCTCCACATCTTACATCAACTGGGTCTATCAGTGTTAAAAAATCACAATTTGCAACTAAAAGGATAAAATTTTGTAAGCATGGCAATCGTTTATGTTCATTGTCCAAAAATTTAGCGTCGAGAGAGTGAGGAACTGCTGAAAATCAGTAGTTTTGGTTTTTAGGTAACAAATGTTAGCCGTTTTTTTAAAGGAGACCTATCGTTAGTATATTATTCAAAACTAAAAGGACGCTAGGCTAGAAGAACTAACAATATTTACTGAAAGCTATTCAACAGAAAGATAAAATTTATATAAAAATTAGGTTAACGATGTAAATGTAAGGGTTTCGCCCCTTATCCCTTTAAGTTCGGAGAGAGAAAAGTTCAGACATCACTTGTTTTTAGCAAATTGCCTTGATTAACTCAATCCGATGAACCAGAATCGGTGCATCCAATCCTTTAAAACTCATGGCATTACACAGTCGGGGGCAATCCTTGACAGCACTGGCAGCGTCAGCGTCCATGAGTACAGTTTCAGTACAAGCAATGTCGTTGCCTTGGCTTGTAGCCTGCACCCGTGCTGCTGTATTGACCGTCGTGCCGAAGTAGTCAAGCCGCTCGTTTAGGGTGACACTAATACAGGGGCCGACATCAATGCCAATTTTGAGGATGAGCCGATCTTCTGCTGTTAGTTGCAACTGTTGATTTAAGGCTTCCATCTGCTGATGCATGGCGATCGCGCTGGCGATCGCATCAACAGGCGCAGTGAATGCTGCCATCACCGCATCCCCAATCGTCTTGACAACCACACCATTGTGGGCATCTACTACCTGAAACAGTAGATCGAAGTGTCGGCGTACCAGATGATAAGCCCGCGAATCTCCTCGCCTTGCATAGAGTGCCGTCGAACCAGCCAGATCCGTAAATAGAATCGCCACCCGCCGGATCGTTAAACTCTCATTAGGCGGAATCGTCTCGCGGGGAAAAAAGTCCCGAAAAGTTTGCAGCGTCAGCATCTGGTGTCCGGAAACCACCCCATATTGAGCATCGACTTGGGCGCGGAAATTCGGATCGTCCGCTTTCTTTTCCAGGTGGCGCAATCGTTCATCAATACTAAATGTAATCCGCACCTGCTCATCAGCATCAGTGGCGTGGACGGTGTGACACAGTGGGCAGGTATGGTTTGTCCGCAGATCGTACAGACTTTTCGGATTGAAGTCGATGCCCCGACAGATGGGACATTGAATGTCCCAGTTGAGAGACAGGATGCCTTCTTTCAAGGCGATGACTAAAACTCGCAGCGCCTCCCGTTCGCTTAAGTGCAATCTTTCGGCAATTCGGCGGGGGTTAGCATGGTATAGTTCGCGGCTGTCGCTTTCCTGCAAAAATGCCGTCAGATGCTGCCGCACTGCTGGTTTAACCCCATAGGTTTCCAATGCAGCGACAGCTTTGGCGATCGCACTTTGGCGTCTAGGAAAAAAGTTAAGCACTGCCCGGTTTATCCTCTATATCGCTAGATTGATTGAGAATTTTGGTAGCGTGCGACCCTGAGTGTAATCCCAATACAATGATTATTAGCGATTCAGTTTTAGCAAGATGAATGGGTGCAAAGAGTTATCTTAGTACCAGCTTAGAACATTAGTAAAAATACCCATTTGTCTTTGTTCGCAAAAAAACAATAATAATGGGTCTCAATACAAACACCAAGTCGTGCAAATTCCCCGGCTGCATCCAGACACTATTGAGGAAGTAAAGCAACGGGCTGACATCTACGATGTCATCTCGGAATACGTCTTATTGCGGAAGCAGGGCAAAGATTTTGTGGGTTTGTGCCCTTTTCATGAAGAAAAAACCCCTAGTTTTAGCGTCAGTCCCAGCAAGCAGATGTATTATTGCTTTGGCTGTCAAGCTGGGGGAAATGTAATTACATTCCTGAAGGAACACTCTAAGCGCTCCTTGGGCGAAGTCGTGCTGGATTTGGCGCGGCGCTACCAAGTGCCGGTGCAGATGCTGGAGCCAGAACAGCGACAGGAATTGCAGCGCCAAATTACGCTGCGAGAGCAGCTGTATGAGATTTTGGCAGTGACTGCAAGCTTTTATCAGCACGCGCTGCGGCAAGCTCAAGGACAGGTGGCTCTAGAGTATTTACGCTCAAAGCGGCAACTCTCTGAAGAAACCATCCAACAATTTCATCTAGGCTATGCACCGGCGGGTTGGGAAACCCTCTACCGCTACTTGGTGGAACAGAAACACTACCCGGTGCAGTTGGTGGAACAAGCGGGATTGATTGTCCCTCGGAAGTCAGGCGGCGGTTATTATGACAGATTCCGCGATCGCTTGACGATCCCGATCCACGACAGCCAAGGGCGCGTCATTGCCTTTGGCGGTAGAACATTGGGGGATGAGCAACCCAAGTATCTCAACTCCCCCGAAACTGAGTTATTTCATAAAGGCAAAACTTTATTTGCTTTGGATAAAGCCCGTGACGCGATTGGCAAGCAAGATCAAGCCGTCGTGGTAGAGGGATATTTTGATGCGATCGCTCTCCATGCAGCAGGCATTTCCAACGTCGTCGCTTCTCTTGGCACCGCTCTCAGCTTAGAACAGGTGCGGCTGTTGCTGCGATACACCGAATCCAAGCAGATTATATTCAACTTCGACGCTGACGCCGCTGGGACAAAAGCAGCTCAACGAGCGATTGGAGAAATTGCCAATCTCGCCTACCAAGGACAAGTAAATCTCCGAATTCTCAACCTTCCAGATGGGAAAGATGCCGACGAATTTATCCGCAAAGGCGGCACTCAAACCTATCGGGAACTGCTGCTCAACGCCCCTCTGTGGCTTGATTGGCAGATTCAGCAAATCTTAGTCGAAAAAAACCTCAAACAGGCAGATCAATTTGGGCAAGTTACGGGAGAATTGGTGAAGTTACTCAACAACCTCACCAACGACGATCAAATTACTTATTACATCAATCACTGTGCGGAAATCCTTAGTCAGGGCGATTCTCGACGGGTGGGGTTGCTATCAGATAATCTTCTCAATAAAGTTGTCCGTCACTGGGAAGAACTCCTCAATCAAGATAATTCCCTACAGGTGCCGCTGCTAGTTAATAATCTCCTCAAGCAAACTAAGCCCAATCAGAATAAACGTTCCCAGCCGCGCCGTACTGGTAGCAATAATAAACGCCAACAGCCAGTTGTACCTGGTTCTTCGGAACGCACTCTTTTAGAACGATCAGAAGCTTTACTCCTGCGCTTTTACCTGCATTGCCCCGAATATCGGCAGGCGGTTATTGATGTGCTAGAAGAACGAGATTTGTTCTTTAGCCTTCCCCATTACCGATTTTTATGGCTAAAAATTTTAGATATACAAAGGCGTCCAGAAGCGTCTAGAGTAGAAGCGCCAGAACTGATATCTTTCCTACAAAACTTGTTAATTGAGTTTCCTGGCGATTTGGCTCAGGTATCTCCACTGTTTCATCTTGACGAGAATACACAGCAAGATATTCTCTCTCCGGAATTGATTAAAGCAGCTGCCGCTTGTATGGAAAGGGTAATGTGTGAAAACATCGCCCGCCGCTTTTTGGAACTATGGAAAAACCCCGATACCTCTATCGCTCCTGAAAAACAGGAGTACTATTGCCAGGAATTTTATAAGGCAAAACAGCGGATCAAAGAGCTAGATGGGCAACTGCAATTTTCGTATTTTTATCGTTAAGTAATTTAGGTTTTGCTCACATCTTGCACCGGGCAGTTGAAACCGCAGTTCGGTTAAAAATAATTGTAGGTTGGGTTGAGGCAACGTTACCCAACTACGGGAACTTTGGTGTTTTTCGCTCTAACCGAATCGTATTGGATGGCGTAGCGGCTATTGTCAGCTTAACGATTCTCGGAATTACGCCTTGAAGACGATCGCTGGATCGACACGAGTCACCTTTTGAATGGCAAAGATGGCAGAACCGACGCACATGACAACCGTGATCCCAAAGGCAGCGATCGCAGTTGCCGGAGTAATTAAAATCATGATTCCCTGACTGGCAAATGTCCAGGCTACCACTCCTAAGCAAAGAACCATACTGGGAATATAGCCTAGAATCGCCATCCACAGCGCCTGCTCGACGATTGCACAGTAGATAACCCAATCGGACGCGCCCATCGCTTTGAGGGTGCCAAATTCCTTGATGTGATCTGATACTGAGGAGTAGAGGATCTGACCGACAACGATCGCCCCAACAATTATACCCACCGCTGCACCAAGACCCAGAAGGAACCCAATTCCAGTTCGCTTTTGCCAGTAAGTCTGAGTCATCTCAATCATTTCGGCGCGAGTGTACGCACGGGTATCTGGTAAGGTGGCTTCTAGCTTTTGCTTAAGTGCCTCTAAATCCTGACCCGGCTTGGCTTGAATCAACACATAAGTGATGGGATCTGATGCAGCTAACTGTTTGGGTACAGAAGAAGTAGAAGTTGGATCGGGCTTCTCATAAGTGTTGGTACACTGGATTCCCGTCGATCCCGATTGCAATCGGCAGGACAAACTAGAAGTCTGACCGGAATTTAAGTAAGCGTTGGCACTCTCCAAAGAGGTAAACATATAAGCATTCGATGCAATTGAGCGATTTCTTTGTGTGAACCCAACTAACCGCGCCGGTAAAGTACCAACTTCAGCGACATCACCTATCTTTCGTACCTTTAAGGAATCCAGGTTAGTTACATCCACCATTACGGTGTAAGGTTCTTTTAGGGCACTCACACTTCCTTGTGTGATATTGGTTGGTACAAACAATTGTCCATTTGGGTTAAATCCGATGACTCTCACTGGAGCAATCTCACCTGAGGGGTGACGCCATACGGAACCCCTAGCAATTAGTGCTTCGGCTCGCTCTACGCCTGCCACCTCTTGAGCCAGAACTACGTGCGCCTGGGGGATTGGCAGCGTCAGATCAACATACACCATACTCTTTGATGCCACCCAAAGATCGGCTTGGGAATTGTCAATTAATTTAGCAGCGGAGCGACTAAAGCCATTGAAGATACCAGTTTGAATTGTTACCAGGCTAACAGCAAACATAATCCCTGCCTGAGCCACAAGTAAGCGAGGAATGTCTTCGAGCAAGTGCTTCCGAGCCAGTGAAACCATAGGAAAAAATTTATGATTACGTGCAAACTTGACAAAAAGTTAGGCTAAAAACTTAAACGGATGAGTGCTTTTGAAATTAACTCTACTGTGTTTAAAAAGAGCCGGAGCCAGGATGATTCTACCTCAAGAGATTTTAATAATCGTCAAATGGGAGCCATTATTGCCAAAGGGGTAGAGATGGCATTCCCATCAGGACGACAGTTCTATCAAGTTCTTAAAGGGATTGACTTAGAAATCCCTAGGGGCGATATCCAACTATTGATGGGGCCTTCTGGATCGGGAAAAACCACTCTGCTGTCAATCTTAGCTGGACTGCTGACACCATCTGCTGGAAACGTGTACTTACTCGGAGACGAGATTACAGGAATGTCTAGGGCAAAGCTAGCACGGTTCCGACTCGAAAATATCGGCTTTATTTTTCAGGGTTTCAACTTGTTTGGGGCACTGACAGCATCTGAAAATATTGAAATCGTGCTGAATGTTAAAGGCATTCGGGATAGGCTAGCGCGACAGCAAGCAAAAGTTTTGTTGGAACAGGTGGGATTAGGGGATAAAGCGAATCAGAAGCCGGGTGATTTGTCCGGGGGACAAAAACAGCGGGTAGCGATCGCTCGGGCTTTAGCAGGTCATCCTCAATTGATTATGGCAGATGAGCCAACCGCTGCCTTAGACTCCCATAGTGGGCATACCGTGATTGAGTTACTGCGTCAGTTAGCAAAAGAAGGCGGCTGCACGGTGCTGATGGTGACGCACGATCCTCGGATTGTAGATGTAGCCGACCGAGTCGCTTATCTTGAAGATGGGGTTCTCCAGAAAGAATAGTGCCACGTTCACGATGCTGCTTGCATGATTCGGACAATCTCACGCAATGTTTCTGATACTGAGCGGGGATGCCAACCGAGTTCCTGAAAGGCTTTGGTGGCATCCACCCGGACGCAGCGGTCGTAAATATAATGAACGCGCTCCCGGCTGAGGGGTGGCTGCCATTTGAGAAGGCGTCCGACTGGATCGAGTAAGTTTCCCAAAAGTCTCACGACTGGCTTAGGAGCTTCGGCAGGGACGGGAATGTTGGTTTCCTGGCTGAAAATCTCAAACATTTCGCGGGTAGTCAGCTCACCGGCAGAAATAATGTAGTGTTCTCCAGATTTGCTTTTTTTTGCTGCCAGAATCATCGCCGCAGCTAAGTCGTCCACATGGACAATGCCGGTAATGCGATCGCCTCCTGCCCACAGCTTTAGCCGTCCTTTGAGAAATTGCTGCATCGCGGGGCCAAAATGGGGATCGTCAGCCCCAAAAATCCCGGAAGGCAGAAGACTAACCACCGGAAGCCCTTGCGCCGCAAATCGATCCACCCATTCTTGCGCTTGGTATTTAGTGCGATCGTAGGCTGAGGAAAAGTTAGTTTGTGTCCGTTTAAAAGTTTCATCTACAAGTTTGCCCCCGGTATCGCCAAACACGCCAATAGTGCTGCAATAGACCACTTTGGAGACACCAGCGGCTTGGGCAATTTCTAACACCGAGCGGGTTCCTTCCACATTCACCCGCTCCATTTCTGCCTCATTGACGATGCCCAGTTCTACATAGGCAGCAGTGTGAAAAACTGTATCTACCCCAGTCATTGCCGTTCGCAAGGCATCTCTATCGGTGATATCTCCGTAAACCAACTGGACGTTGCAATTAGAAAGACGCGCTAGATTGCTTGACTTTCGGACTAGACCCACCACAAAGTCGCCCTGCTGCTCTAAAGCCCGCACTAAGTGAGAACCTGTAAATCCGCCCGCTCCAGTAACTAGCGCCTTCATAATGCTTTTTCGTAAATGCGGTAAGTTTTATAAATCTTGCCCCCCGATGCTTCAATTAGCTTGCGGGAGGGAAAATTATCTTCATAGACCCAGGAAAGTTCAGCTCGTTTATAGGGTTTGCCCTTTTGAATTCCACCTTGCATTCCCAAATAAATTAAGGCGAGAGGTACCATTTTTCGGCGATACTCCGGCAGGGAACAAATGGCAATTACTCGTCCTCGATCAATTTGACGGCGATACCAAAGAAACTTAAGAATTCCTAGCCAGTCTAGCTTACCGTTGACGTGTTTTAGGGGAATATTATAGTCTGGTAATCCCATCCAAAAGCCAATCATTTCACCGTTATATTCGGCAATTGGGAAGACATCCGGATCTACTAAACTCTGTAGTTCCTTCGCTTCTTCTAAAAATTCTTCCTCGCTGCGCGGTGTTGAACTCCAGTTATTGGCGAAAGCGCGGTTAAAAAGGTGATAGAGGCTGATGCAATCTTGCTCAAATTCTTTTCCCTTAGTTCTTAACGGACGAAAGGTAACACCAGATTTACAAGCAATCCGATAAGCTTTCTCAAATTCTGTTGGTAAGGGTTTATCTAAAGAAAAATTATAGGCGTAAGCATCCTTGGCTTTATGCCAGCCATCTTTCTCTATAAACTCTGGATAGTAGGACAGATTGTAGGGCATCATCACCATCGGTGGCGAGTCAAATCCGTCTACTAAAAACAAACAATTATTGTGAGTTGAGAGATCGATAGGACCCCTAGCAACCGTCATGCCTTGCTCCCGCAACCAGTTGCAGGCAGTATCTAATAAGGATTGAGCGATCGCAAAATCTTGCACGCACTCAAAAAAACCGAACAAACCAACATTTTGCCCTTCTCGCTCAATTAACCGATGATTCACTGCGGCAACAATGCGCCCTAACGCCTGAGAATTGTTTGCTCCTTCAGATATGGCAATAAACTGTTGTAACTTCCCATATTGAAAGAACGGATTACTGGCAGTGAACTGCTTGGCAATACTGCTCCGAATCGGCGCTACCCAGTGAGGATCGTTCGCATAAACCCGCTCCGGAACATCCAGAAACATTTTGGTTTCTGCTGGAGTTGTTACCGCCCGGATTTGAACCTTTGCTGTTTGATCTATCACCATTACTCTAGTTGTAAAAGTGTCTAATGAAACAACTTTATCTTAGTCCTCCGAATTCATTCATAAAGTCAATCCAAAATTGAATGGCTCAACTTGCCAGAACCTTTTCCTGAGTCGTTTCTGTTGCCTTATTAGCTAGGTATTGGGTAAGTTGGGCTTCGATTTCGTCGCGCACAATTTGACGGTACTCGATGAAATGCTCAATATGGGCGCAATTAATCAAATAAGACTCAAATACACCCGGATTGTGCTTGATGATTGAGAACATCTGACGCCAGAACTGGAAGCGTGTATTGCGCTTCAGCCCCTGTCGCCAACAAATGATCAACAATGCCCGGATATCGCTTAATCCCGGCATTCGGAACTTCTTTTTGTGAGGCGTCGGCTTCATCTCTAGGAAGTGCCGATAGACTCGTGCCAGATAGCGAGTTGGTTCATACAGTTCCCAGAAGCAACTGACGTATTCACGAGCCAATTCTTCTAAAGGACGACTGGGGATAAAATTGGTAAGTGTTGTCTGGTGGATATTCGCCTCTTCAGTCCCCTCCAGCAGACGACCCTCTTTCTGGAGTCGATACCACAGTGCCGTATTCGGCAAAGCCTGAAGCATACTGAACAGTGCTTGAGGAATTGCAGTCGCTTCCACAAAATCAATGATGCGACGACCTGCCCCTGCCTTTTCACCATCGAAGCCAATGATGAAACCAGCCATCACGCGCAAACCCACCCGATTGATTTTCTGAACCGATTCCATCAGCGAACTGCGCGTATTTTGGAATTTCTGAGTGAGTTTCAGACTATCTGTGTCTGGTGTTTCGATGCCCAAAAACACTGCACTGAAGTTGGCAGCGACCATCAAATCCAGCAGTTCCTCATCCTGTGCTAAGTCCACCGAGGCTTCAGTCGAGAGACGGAAGGGGTAGCCGCGAGCTGCCATCCAGGGACCGAGTTCGCGCAGTAAGAGCTTGACGTTGCGCTTGTTGCCGATGAAGTTGTCATCAACCACAAAAATGGAGCGCCGCCAGCCCAAGTCATAGAGAGCTTGCAACTCAGCGAGCAGTTGTGCGGGTGTTTTAGTGCGTGGCTTGCGCCCATAGAGGACAATGATGTCGCAGAACTCGCACTGAAACGGGCAACCCCGCGAAAACTGCACCGACATATCGTTGTAGGCTGTGAGATCCAGCAGGTCGAATCTGGGAATGGGTGTGTTAGTGACATCGGGCTTTTCGTCATTGGCACGAAATATCCCCTCTGTTTCACCCCGCTCTAGAGCCTCGACTAAAAGCGGCAGGGTAATCTCGCCTTCATCTAACACCAGAAAATCCACTCCGGCTTCCTGTGCCGCCTTCGGAACTGAGGTAACGTAGGGACCACCTACCGCCACCAATTTGCCGCGCTGCTTCGCTTCGCGGATCAGGTGCAGCATATCTGGTTTCTGGACAATCATCCCTGAGATGATGACTAGGTCTGCCCAAGCCCAGTCTGCTTCAGTCTCAAATTGAACATTGCGGTCTACTAAGCGGAACTCCCAAGTTTGGGGCAAAATCGCTGCGACTGTAATCATCCCCAGCGGGGGAAGCGACACCTTGCGTCCGATTAGTTCCAGCGCTTTGTCAAAAGACCAGAACGATTTGGGAAATTGTGGATAGAGGAGCAGTACACGCATCACGCACTCCAAAAAGGGGGTTAAGCAAACAGCTAGTCTTACTGCAAAAGTGTCAGGTTAAGCCTGATATTGCTATGCACTAATGGTTGGTTGATACAACAAGTCCCGAATGGCTACCATCGCTGCCACCAGACGATCCATTTCCTCGTGAGTGTGGAGGGCGTTGACGGTAATGCGTAGGCGGGGTTTGGCAATAAACCAAATCGGAGATACCCAAAAACCGCGATCTTGCAAAAGTTGTCTGCCAAAGGCTTTGGGATTAATCTCCGACGGTAAAATGACTGGGACAACATTTGTCTCGCCAATCGCGACAAAATCATTTTCAGCTAAGCGCGATCGCATATACCGCGTATTTTCCTGAAGCTTTTGGACTCGTTCTGGCTGTTGGCGAACCAAACGGATGCTTTCTAAGGCAGCAGCTGTGGTTGGTGGCGGTAAAGATATGGTTCCAATTGAGGTGGGAGAAACATTCAGAAGCGGTTTTAGCTCGGCGACATGGCTGCTAATGGCGGCTCCGGCTGAGGCGGCAAACTTAGAGAAAGTCGTCATAATCAGCGGCACGACGCCCCGCTCAATCGCATAACTGGGCAAAATGCCAAAATGCTCGTAGATCCCTCTTCCAGTTGCTCCAATGGCACCACTGGCATGAGCCTCATCCATCACTAGCACGCTACCCTCGTATTTTTGCAGGACATTTATCATGTCGGGCAGCGGCGCGATATCCCCATCCATTGAGAATACGGCATCGGATACAACCAGAATGCGATCGCCGGGGCGGGCATACCGATGCAGTTTCCGCGCCAAATCCTCTATATCACAATGGCGGTAAGCTTTTACACGGGTGCGGGGGCTATTGCCAAAAACTTTTCCGGAACGAGTCCCGGCATTGACGACGGCTGAGACAATGCAGCCATGATTGAGGACATCGGTGAGAATCAAAGTTTCGCGGGTGTTCTGAAATCCTGGCACGGGAATTGCCAAGTGACAGAAGGCATCCATTAAGGCTTGCATCGCCATCCAAGCGTTCAGAAATAGCTGGGTGTGGGGGAGATGCTTAAAGGCTGAAATCTCGTCCTCTAGCTGTCGGTGCAGATCGATTCGACCGCTCAAGACTGAGCAGGAGCTGTTCGACGTTCCGTATTTCAGGATGGCGTCAATCGCAGCTTGCTTAACGGCTTCTTCGTGAACTAACCCTAAGACATCATTGGTGCAGAAGCTGAGAACGGTTTGACGCTCACCCGTCCTCGTGTCTTCAATTTCGACTATATTCCCCTGCTTCTGATGACAGATATACTCCTCAGGGTCAAGTCCGCTCTCGTACCAGTGCTGGACATATTCTTTGACAATTTGCATTCTTTGACTCCTCTCAGCTTTTACCAGATAAGCGATCGCCTCTGGCTCAACAGTATATTTGCCAGACTCGGTTTCTGCTATCCAGGTCTCACGAAACGCCCGAAGGAAGAAGACCTAATAGTGTTTATTAATACATTGCTCCAGCTCACTTGGGAGCCGCAACCCTGAGAAAGGGCTAGAGAATACGCCGCTGCTAAGAGAGTTGCCTTCATCCGATTGAATTTTCTTGGGTTAGTTCATCTGGCTCTCTTGCGATCGCCTCAGAAGAGAGAAATAGACTTTTGAGAATTCCCCTGATGATTGTTTTGCGATTGACTAGATTTTTGCACAAATTTCTCATATTGCCGGACAATTAGCCGCTGGATAGCAATAATCGCTGGGTTGATTTCTACATAACGTCGCTGGGGATTGGCTAAATAGGTTCGCTGTTCGCTTTCGATCATCTCGATGTCTTGGGCGAGAAATCTCAACAGTACAAAGCGCGGGAGCAGAATTTGTAACAAAGGCTTGAGCGGGTTGAGTATCCATTTGGGCAGGCGAACTTTGAAAAAGAAGAAGGCAAAAGATCGACTCTCGGTTAAGCCGACTGGCAGCCGCATCAAGTATAGAGCGGAAACTCCCTGAAGAACGGTATAAAAGTGGGGGTAGCGATACTGGATCGAGATCGGTAAGGTGGTTACTTGGTCAGCGCGATCGCTCAATCCGAGAAACTGAGCCATGCGACCTTTGTAGGAAACGTTATATTCGGCGCAGACTGCCGCTTCTGTCTCCCGCAGACTCGTTAGCACCGGATCGAACCAACCCTGCAATTTTTGGTGCAGAAAACCATGAAAAACGTCCATCGTGTTCTCATTGCAGATGGAAAAATGTGCTTGGAAGTGGGCATTTACTGGCACCATTAACCAATCTGGCTGGTCAAATTCAGGGATGTCCGGCGGCTGACAGGTGGTAGCGATCGCGCGATCGCCAGGGAAGATCCAGATCAGATTATATTTTTCCTGAACTGGATAACTGCGGGCTTGGGCGCGGGGAAGTTTTTGGTTGTCGGGAAGATAGGGAATGCTGACGCAATCACCTTCACCGTTAAATTCCCAGCCATGATAAGCACACGCCAGGTTACACCCTTGTACTGTGCCCTTGTGCAGGGCGATGCCCTTGTGAGGGCAAGCATCCTCTAAGGCATGGAGATTCCCTTGAGTATCTCGAAAAAGTGCGATCGCTTGCTGCCAGATGACTACAGCCATAGTATCACCGGGCTTCAGTTGGCTTGCCCAACCCACCGGATACCAGTGATTCGCGTTGATGCCCACCTCTCGGACAGCATTCTGAACTGTCTGGCTGGTTAGAGTCGTAGCCAGTTCCATCAATTGTGCCTCTCTTGCCTGTTTCTGTGACAATATTTAGCTTCCTAGCCGCCTATAAGTCAATCAACTTGTTTTATCCTTGGTGATTTTTCCATCATGAATCACCAATAACCAATGACCAAGGACAGCCCAAAATAAGTTGATTTCCACCTATCTACGTTATGATGACCAAAAATTGTAGGTTTCTGGCTTATGTTGGGCGATCGCAGACTGTTAGTGCTGCTGGCAGCAGGCTCCCTGACCACAATGACGGGGGGAGTCATTGCGCCAATTTTGCCAGAAATGGTGCAACAACTTCACCTCAATCCAGCGTTTGCCGGTAACTTGGTGAGTCTACATTGCCTGACAATTGCCCTATTCAGCCCACTGTTAGGCATTTTGGCAGACCGAGTCGGTCGGCTACGGGTGCTAATCCCTTCCCTGATTCTCTACGCACTGTTAGGCACGGCAGGAGCTTTCATGCAAACTCTGACGCCGCTGTTAGTGATGCGGGGGTTGCTGGGTGTCGCCAGTGGGGGGATTGCGGCGGCTAGTCTAGGCTTGCTGGGGAATATGTATGAAGGCGAAGCGCGATCGCAAGCTTTAGGCTACGCCACCAGTACCCTAACCCTGACTGGCATTGCCTTCCCCCTCTTAGGGGGTTGGGTTGGTGCAACTCACTGGCAATTTGCTTTTTATCTGTATGGACTGGGACTGCCGCTGGCGTTTTTGGCTGCTTTATTTTTGAAAGAAAAGCCACCGAAGTTTCGGGTTAAAGAACGCGCCACCGATTCCAACCAAAAGCTGAGCAAAATCCTCGGACATCCCCACGCCTTACAGTTGTTACTAACCCTTTGCTTAGCGTCAGTGGCGATGTATGCCGTAGTTATTTACGCACCCCTTTACCTCAAGGCAACCATTGGGGCAGGGGCGGCTCTCAATGGGATTGTCCTGGCATCGCGGGCAGTTGGGGCAGCCGCTGTCTCAGCTTTTGCCGCTAAGGGGCTAGCGAAGCGACTTGGTTTAAATCGAGCCACAGCAACCGGATTTGCACTGATGACCTTAACCTTGGCAACCATCCCACTGCTGTCCCAACTCAGCTGGATTTTGTTGACAGCGGTACTCTTCGGCGTGGGATTTGGGATTGTGCTACCCAACCTCTATAGCGCTTTAGCCGATCTCGCCCCCTCTCAACTTCGGTCTAGCGTGCTGGCAATCGGAACGGGTGCCGGTTTCCTCGGACAGTTCCTCTCCCCGATTCTCCTGGGACCAGCGATCAATTATGGCGGGTTGCCAGGGATCTTTTATGGGGCAGCGAGTGTCTCAATGGTGGCAGGATTGCTGCTTTTATTTGGCAGCAACGACAAATTTAATCGCGATCCTCTGGAAGCCTAACCTCCTGCTCCACTTCCAGTCCAGCCAGAAAACTCCGATCTTCGCTAATATGGGGAAATTTCAGTTGAGAATCGGGAATTCCCCTTTCCACCTGACGTTGGCGAACTTTGGCAAAGCTGCCAGCAGCTAGAATCCGCAGTCGGGGAGGAGGCACCTGATCTTTGCGCTTGGATTGATAGTAAACGTTAATTTCCTTGAGTTTACGGTCAAAGCTGGCTAAAAAAGCAAGGCGATCGCTCAGTATATGACCGCCAACGAGTTCAATGTTCACTAGATAATGGGCGGGGAACTCATTTTCGGACAAAGTGATACAAAAATCCTCCAATGGCAAGCCAAATTCTTGTTGCAGGCTTTGCATCACTTGAGTGGCATGAAATTCAGTCGTCTTCTCAGTCGTGGAAGACAAAATCCCGCCTCGACGGTGACGGAAGACAATCAGAGGAGCCTGCTCGTAAAAGCCCAGAACCTCTACAACATCACCAATATCGTAACGGTAGAAGCCGCTATAGTTGGTCATCAGAATGCGGTAAAGTTCTCCTGCTTTCACTTCCGTAGCAAGTAATGTTTTGGGATGCTCTACGTCCCACTGGTCTTCTGGGATAAATTCAAAAAAGCCAGTTTCAATAGCTAAGATGCTGCCATCATTGTTGAGGTCGTGGTAAATACTAAAGGTGCCTTCAGCGGTGGCGAAGACGGCACCAAAGCTAGGGATGTCGTCAAAGTAGGTGGGAAATCGCTCAAAGTAAAAATCTGAGGTTCCTCCCCGTGCGGTGGCGATAAAAGATAGCTCAGGCCATGCTAATTTTGGGGTAAGCCGTCCTTCTGACTTCAAGATTTCACGCAATTGAGCGGCGCGAGTTGGATTTGCTGACCATTGCCGTTCCAATTTGGCTCGAATCTCTGGTTCAAGTGTTAACCAACTGGTAATTGTCCCAGTTTCGATGTCCCGAATCAAATCTTCCGCGTAGCGCTCTAAATAGTTGCAAATCCGCAGGATGAGCATGGGAAAATTGGCTCCGATTCCGCGCATAGAGCGATCGCGCAGGGCAAATAGGAAGCAAAGATAGTGGCGTGTTAGACTATCCGCAGTTTGTAGGGTTTCGTAAGGATGGGCAAAAAGTTGTTCGTAGAGAAACTTGCCCATGCGGAGAACGCCTGTACCTCCCGGTCCATAATCAATCCCGCCACTGGTGCGTCCCGTTATTTGGGCGGTGTTGGTTACTAACAGTTTGCCAAATTTTCGATCTTGCGATCGCAGCGCCTCACTCAAAAAGCCGATGCAAGTCAGATTAGCCCATCCCAACGAGTTCTGAAATCGCTGAGTCACCGGGATTAATTTCTGATTTCCCGTCGAGCCACTGGTCGTATTGAGATAAACGACCGGATCTGGCGTTAAAATATTTTTTTCACCTTGGGCAATGCGTTCAGTGTAGGGTTCATAGCTGCTGTAAGGCAGAATCGGAATCTGCTGTTGAAATTGCTCGATTGTTTTGATATCTCTCAGCCCATATTTGCGACCTAATTCGGTATCTTTATGAGCCTGCAACAGCTCCCTTAATAACTGCTCCTGCACCGCAGAGGTCTGGCGAGTTTTCTTCACAAAATTCGCCCTAGCACGTTCAGCAATCGTCGTCAAAAGTGGCAGCAATATATTTGCCATCAGTGCATTACATCCGTTAGCAAGAATAACTAGATGTCGATTAAAGCAGATTTTTTATTTTTTTTCAAACTAAATGCTAAACTTTGGTAGTTGTCATGACTCATTGGTCTTTTGTTGATGACTAATGAGCGCTGACAACCCAAGCCTTTTGCGTACAATTATCTAAGTATCATTGACTCAGAATAGTTGGGAAAATAGGAATGGAAACTAAATCAGAAAGTAACCTAAAATTAGGATGGGAAAATCGGGTCAATCCAATCGAACGAGTGGACATATCATCGATAACGCCAGAAACATTTTTTGAAAAATATCAAAAAAACGGAACCCCAGTTATCATTACGGGCTTATTAGAAAGTGAATGTGACTGGAATTTAGACTATTTATGTGAGAAATTTGGCAATCAAGAGTTAATCTTCCGGAATCCGGGGCGGGAAAGGGACAAGCAGGAAAAACGCAAATGGAAAAGCATCGGCAGTGGCGTGAATCTGCAAAGTATGCCATTTACAGAATATGCAGAGATGTTGCGTAACCATAAGGCTCATGAAAATGACATTAACTTAGGAAAATGTCCCCTCAAAAATACCCCGCTTGCTGATACACCCTCTTTAAAAACAATTGGATCTCGGCTGGGTTTAACGAAGCCTGCCAGCGAAATGAACATTTATGTGGCTCCGGGAGGTCATAGCTCAGGTTTACATTATGACTCAGTGGACGGCACGCTGATGCAACTGCATGGTGCCAAAAAAATAGTGTTTTTTCCACCCTCAGAGACATACAATCTCTATCCATTTCCGGTGTATATTCATTTGCGCCACGGCTTAAAATTGCGTTCTTGGTTTAGTCAGGTGGATCTGGAAAACCCAGACTTTAAATCATTGCCAAAATTCAAGCAGGCACTCCAGCATAAACGCGAAGTAATTCTTGAGCAAGGTGAAACGCTTTATATTCCTGCCGGTTGGTGGCATGACGTAATCGGGTTGGGCGATGAAATGGTGTGTGCAGTCAATCGTTTCTGGAGGATATATCCTACATCACGAGCCGTGTTCTCTTGGAGTCGATGGCGTGCAGTTTGTGGAATTATATTTGCATTACCCTATACTTTTTTAAACTTAGCGATCGCTCTAGGCAGCAGCAACAGAAAACAAAAAATTAGCAAGATTTCCCATAGGATGTAAGCGTCCTAGTCAATCAAATCGGATAAAAAAGCTTCAGGTGTGCGTTGCTATACAGAAAAAGTGTGAGGAATGCGAGTTTATGACCTTATTAGCAAAGCTTTCTGTAGGAATCGCTTGTTTTAGTCTGGCGTTTGTCTTGGCAAGTTTAGTGGAATATTGGCTACATCGCTTGATGCACGTTTCGCCTCGGATTGGCGAACGTCACCGAGATCATCACCGTCGCAACGAAGGACAGGGGGTGTTGTGGGAGTTTCGAGACTATGTTAGGGGCAGTTTGGTGGTAATGTGCCTGATGTTTTTCTACTCGTGGGAGGCGGGAATCGGTTGGTTCCTCGGTGGCTTATTCTATGCCGCATTTTCAGCCTATGCCCATCAGCTACAGCACGAAAACCCAACCAAGTGCTTCTGGATGAAGATGCCGGTTCACTATGTGCATCACAAATATGGAATGTGGCATCACAACTTTGGTTTGGCGGTGGATTGGTGGGATCGGGTTTTTGGCACTTACAAGCCTGTAGAATGGCTGGGCGAAGAGGAACTGAGTCAATCACGGGGTTATTTGCAACTCCGGTGGCGGTAGGAGTGTCCTAGCTGGAATGGAACTGAGACAAGGAGCCGGGAAATAAATTTCACAGCGAGAAGCTAAAGTAAGCTAAAGCTTACTGTAAGCCGTTGAACCCGTTTAAACGGGTTGCGAGCTTTTAGCCGAAACTTTAGTTTAGGGCTGAAGTCAGCGACATTCGTCCTAGCTGCTATCCTAGGGGTAAATTGTCCAAACTGGGTGGAAGCAACCTAAAAAAATTTGCAATTTCTCTGGCTTTGGCAAGGGACTTAGTGATATCGTTCCTACAACGCTTTGAGTTTGACGAATTCGGGTTTCACCGCAGGAGAATTACTTTGAGCTACTTTCAGGAGGCTAAAGCCCACTTTGTGGCGAGTCATCAGCATCCCATCAACCAGTTTCTGCACCACTTGACTAACGTGCTGGCGATCGCTGCTGTGGTCTTGCTGTTTTATGATTGGCGGTTGACGCTCGTGTGCTTAGTCCTAACCCAAGTTTTCGCCTTGGGCGGTCATGCTGTCTTCGAGAAGAATGACCCCGCTTTTGTCAAGTACCCCGGAATTACCATCCTAGTTTCCCTCATGTGGTCTTTTGAAAACTGGTTTGGTCTGCGCCAAGTTTGGACGTACTTGAATCGCAAGCAGAAAGCGTTGAATTAAATTTCAGCCTAAAGGCGGGTCTTCCATTAAAAACATTGCGTCTTCATCGGGGCAGGCTTCTCTCCGACGCCCTTAAAACCTGGAATTTATTCGCAGGTGACGATTGTGCAAATTATTAAGGAGTGTTCATGTATCAAGGTCTACTGGTAATTGATGCAGATGCCCATAAGATAGAAAATCCTTTGGTGATGCGGGATTATCTAGAGCCAGAGTATCGCGATCGCATCGGTTTAGCGATTGATAGTCTTGGCGACCAACGGGCGAGAATCGTAGACTTTAATCCGGCTACGGGTAAAAACGACTTTATGCGGATGTTCCCGCAGCCTCAGGGACTGGGGAAAGGCGGCTTTCGCAACCTGCATCCAGATACAACTTTGGGGGCAATGTTCAATCGAGTGCGGATTGAACACATGGATCGAGAAGGCATTGATGTCCAGGTAATTTACGGCACGCTCAACTTAGTCTTTTCTAGCTTATTAGATAAGGACTTTGCGATCGCTCTGTGCCGTGCCTACAACAACTACATTGCCGATGACTGCCGGGGTTACGATAACCGGCTCAAACCCATTGGTGTATTGCCTCTACAGGATGTAGGTGCCGCTGTTGCTGAAATGCACCGCTGCATCAACGAACTGGGCATGATTAGCGTCGCCGTTGCCCCAAACCTACCCATCCCCCATCCCAAAGCGCCTCAAGCTTTCCCTGATATCCGCACCTGTAAAGCGATTAGCCATCCAGACTTCCGTCCTATCCTGCAAGCAGCAGCCGATTTGGACATTGGTCTCGGCATTCACGGGGGTCCGGGATCTTACATGGTAGGGGGTCTTGCCGATCATGTGGAAACCTTTGTCCTGACGCACATTTTTGTGCAGCGAAACCAGCAACAATTGGCTTTAGCGAGGATGGTTTTTGATGGCGCGTTTGAGCAATTCCCCTCCCTGCGGGTTGGCTTTTTAGAAGGCGGTTGTGGTTGGGTGCCGGATCTTGCCCATGCTTTCCACGAGCATTGGGAAAAACGCATCCGTGACTTTGACCCCAAACATCCCTATCGTCCTTCCCTGATGGAATTCACCAAGCTGATGATTCAGGAAAGAGGCACCCACAACAATATCAACCTGATTAGTCAGGCAAAAAACCTCTTCGATCTGCTGTGGAATGCTCAGCATGACCCGGCTCAGATTGAGGATGAAAGCCTTTATGAACATTACGATCTCCGCCATCGAGATCCCTTGGAATACTTCGAGCGGGGTCAAATCTTTACCTCTTTTGAATCAGACGATCCAGGTCCTTCTTATCTTCACATTGCGATGGGGGAAATTGGCAAACGTCTGGCTTGTTTCTCTGGGGACTATGGTCACTGGGATGGCGTACTGCATGACTGTGTCAAGGATGCGGCGACTGTTGCCGATTATGACCGGGAGCATCTAGAACTGTTGCTTAGCGGCAATGCACTGGCTCTTTACGGCGATCGCCTGCGCCAATCTGCGATCGCTAATCCAATCGCTGATGCACCCACTCTGAACAGTACGGTTAATTAGCCTTTTTTATCACTTTTGTTACATAGATAATCCTCTCCGGGACACGGCAATGCCGTATCCCGGAGAGGATTGGTCTTGAACGCTAAGTGAAAAATGCTCAGTGAAAAAATACAACTGCAAACATAGACGGGGTTCGTGTTTTCAAAAACCCAGTTGATGTTTTCTCCCCAGAACGATCGAAAAGGATTATGGACAAAACAAAGTTTCGCGGGTTTCTCGTCCAGTCGTGGGATTGGTACCAGACGCTATTTTACACAACTGTTGTTGCACATCCTGACGAAGCAGCACATCTGTAAAATCGGCTCCATCAATAATCGCACCTTCAAACTTAGTGTTAAAGGCAAACGCCCCTGACAAAATCGCGTTCGTTAAGTTAGCTTTGGTCAAGCGAGCTGTGTCCAGAGTTGCGTTTCTGAGATCGGCTCCTTCTAAATTAACGCTTTCCAAATTAGCCCCAAAGAAACTGACACCCCGCAAATTCGTATGACTCAGGTTACTATTGCGGAGATTGGCTTTAGTAAAACTGGAGTCGGTTAGCACTTTGCCTGAGAAGTCTGCACCAATTAAAAATTCTTTGTTGTAGTCGTTCGCCCAGGCAGGAGATGCGATCGCGCCAAAAGATGCAATTGCGATCGCCACAAGCAATAAACCAAGTAAAATTGTCGAAATTCGATTATCTAGCCTACACTTCATGCTGGTTCCATTTAATGGAAAACCGTCGTCTATCTCATTATCCCAATATCGGTGTTTTAGGAGAAGACCTAGTTGCTGAATGGTTGCTTTCCCAAGCCTGGGAAATTCTTGAGCGCCGGTGGCGTTGCCGCTGGGGAGAAATTGATATAATTGCGCGAAAACGCCCAGATGAAGTCAAGGGAGGGGGAGACAGGGAGACAGGAAGACAGCATTACCCATTACCCGTTACCCATTGCCCCATTACCCTGTCCTCTTGTTTAATATTTGTCGAGGTCAAAACTCGCAGTCGGGGAAATTGGGATGCGGATGGAATGCTGGCGATTACACCGCAAAAGCAAGCTAAACTCTGGCGCACAGCAGAGATTTTTTTAGCAGAGCGTCCAGATTTAGTAAATCTTCCTTGCCGATTTGATGTCGCTTTGGTCAGATGCCAGCGTCCTAAAACCAATACTGTTTTGCTACCCGAACCAGCTCCCTTGGTTTCTTCACCGGAACCTAGAAATTTAGCCGTAGGAGAATATCAGTTGAGTCTACAAGACTACATTCAGTCGGCTTTCGATGAGCCGTTAAGTTAATTAAGCTAGAGTTTCCGGGCAATATCCCAGCCCTTTTGTGAACTGTTGGCGGAATGCTTCAATATCGCTCCGATCGGGACTACCATGAGAAACCACAGCGACTTGGTAGCGACGCATCACATCAATGGGGGACTGTCCGGTTTCCAGGCTCCAAAGCGCCATCTGGAGGCGAATGGCAGGTTCGTAGGGAATTCCCAGTTCGTTCATGAACGCCCGGAAGTCACCATCTTGCTGCGGGTTTAGAGGGTTATTCATTTTGACCTTGATCACCCAGCCATCAATCTGATGAATCACCGTCATTAAACGAACGGGCAACTGGGGCATTGTGTGTAGATACTCAACCACCCGTAGTGTCAGGCTGGCATTCGCCAGAAAGTAGACGTATTCCATGAGAAATTATTAGTGTCTAGGTCGTGCTGGTTCTATAACTCTAATTCTCCATGAGTAAGATAGTCTGCGATAGGGGAGAAGCCCCCGTTCTTATCTGGGGGTTTTTACCCAATCTGCAAAGTTAAATTGATCGATTCCTTATCAGTGAACTAACGGGATGACAGAATTTAATCAAGACAGTCACATCAGCGATCCCCTGTCTGGAGATTCAAAAGCCGTTAGTGGGGCAAGAAGATTAAAGGTAGACAGCCCAGAACCTTCACGGTTTCAAGCTGAAGCAGCCAGCGGGGATGATATAGATATCGATCGGTTATTAGCCAGTTATGACTATGAACTCCCGGCAGAACTGATTGCTCAAAACCCATCTGTGCCAAGGGATAGTGCGCGTTTGCTGGTGGTGGATTCCCCAAATCACCAGGCGGCGCACGCTATTTTTCGAGATTTACCCGACTTCCTCCAATCCGGAGATTTACTGGTTTTAAATAATACTCGCGTCATCCCAGCCCGTCTCCGGGGTCGTAAATCTACGGGTGCCCCTGTGGAGGTGTTGCTGTTGGAGGAACAGCAGAACAACTGCTGGCTGGCTTTGGTGAAACCGGGGCGGCGTCTGCAACCGGGGGCGCAGATATTGTTTGAACCACAGAAAGGGACTGAGGAAAAATTGCACCCATCCCCAATTCCCAATCAATTCAGTGCCACGATTTTGTCTAGGGATGAGGCGACTGGGGGGCGGGTGTTGCAGTTTGATGTTCCAGCGGGGGATCGGTTTGAAGATTTGTTGGAGGAATACGGTCAAGTGCCGCTACCTCCTTACATTACAGATTCCCAATCTCAGGCGGAACAGTATCAAACTGTGTATGCCCAGGCTCAAGGAGCGATCGCTGCTCCCACCGCTGGGCTACACTTTACCCCAGAGTTACTCCAGCGCTTGCAAGAACGAGGCATTCAGCAGGCTTCGGTGACGCTGCACGTCGGTGTCGGGACATTTCGCCCCGTGGAAGTGGAGGATATTACCACCCACAAAATGCACGGGGAGTGGGTAGAAGTCCCCATGTCTACGGTGGAACAAATTCGGGAAACCCAGGCGCGGGGGGGTCGGATTATTGCCGTGGGAACAACGGTTGTGCGATCGCTAGAGTCAGCCGCTGCTAGTGGGGAATTACACGTCTTTAGGGGCAAGACAGAGTTATTTATTTATCCCGGCTATCAGTGGCGGGTGGTGAACGGGCTAATTACAAATTTCCACTTACCCCGTTCGAGTTTGCTGATGTTGGTGGGTGCTTTAGTCGGGCGTCAGCGGTTGCTGGAACTGTACCAAGTGGCGACAAAGCATCGGTATCGCTTCTATTCTTTTGGGGATGCGATGCTAATTTTGCCGGAAGCCACAATCGGATGACGATGGGACAAGTTAAGGTAATGAGGAATGGTCAATCATCACTGGTCAGTGGTAAATTGCAACTGACAACTCATTACCTTTTTCCCAATTACCTTTTTCCTAAATAGCGAGTGGTGCGGGGTTCTAGATATGGTTAAAAACCACAAACGAATTTATCTCCTTGCGGCTGCTTTGATCGGTCTTGTGACGACTGCCGGTACTGCCTTTGCTGGTGAATCGCGGTATGGGCGACAAAAGACAACCTCTTTTGAGTCGCCCGTACAAACTAAGCAGATGGTCGAAGGTCTATACACTCAAGATTTTGAGGCAGCTACTTACTTCCAACAAGGGGTGACGCGGTATAATCGCGGAGACTATCGGGGGGCAGAGCTAGCTCTTCGCAAAGCGCTTGAGTTTGATTCCAGCATTGCGATGGCTTATTATCTGTTGGGGAATTCTCTAGCCGAGCAAGGACAGCTTGATAAGGCAACGAATGAGTACCTGCAAGCGCTTCGTCTCGATCCCAATTTGGGAGAGGCTTACTACAATTTGGGAGTTGCTTTATATAAGCAAGGGCAACCAGATGCCGCACTGACTGCGTATGAACGGGCGCTAAGTTTTAATCCCAAGTTGGCAGATGCTCACTATAATGTGGGCTTGGCGTTGGAGGCAAAAGGTCAGACACAGGAAGCGATCGCTGCCTATCAGCAAGCGATTGTGAATGACCCCAAATATGCAGCAGCTTACTATAATCTGGGACTGCTGTTAGTCAACCAAAATCAAAATGAAGCTGCGATAGCTCAGTTTCAAAAAGCAGTTGAAGTTGATCCGGCTCTTGCCGATGCTCAATATCAACTGGGGTTACTTTACGCTCAACAAAATCAGCCGAAACAAGCGATTAACGCCCTGAATGCAGCGGCTTCTGAGAATCCTAACTTGGCAGCCGCTCAATACCAGATGGGTCTGATTTTTGTCCAGCAAGGCAACTACAAAGCGGCAGCCAATCGATTCAAGCAGGCGGTGCGTCTCAATCCCAATGATGGCGAAGCTTATCAACAATTGGGGGCAATGCTGTTAAAGGAGAACCAGGCAAAAGATGCAGCTGCGGCATTGAGGGAAGCCAAGCGCCTCAACCCAAATGATGCCGTGACTCTATATAATCTGGGCGTGGCTCTGCAACGGCAAGGTCTGTTGGCGGAAGCGATCGCTAATTACCAGGAAGCGATTGTCATCAATTCCAGTCTGGCAGATGCATTTTTTAACTTAGGAGTAACGCTGCAACAAACTGGACGACGCGAGGAAGCGCTCCCCTTTCTTGTTCAAGCTAAAACGCTATTCAATCAGCAGGGGAATGTAGACAAAATTGACCAGATTAACCAGTTTCTACAGCAGCTAGGCGCTTCTTGAATTAAAAATTAAAAATTAAAAATTAAAGAGATAATTTTTTAATTTTTAATTTTTAATTTTCTAAATGGGTAGGCGATTAATGTCTTTGTTGGAGCCAATCACAACCATTGCTGCCCCCTTATAGAGTCGATGGTTGGGATTGGGATTAATTTCAAACTTGCCATCGTGACTGACCGCTAGCAGATTCAAACCATAGCGGCTGCGAAGTTGCAGTTCTGAGATAGTTTTGCCGTGAAAGTCGTCTGGAATAATAATTTCTACAATACTGTTATCAACGTCCAGATCGAACCGATCTAAAATAGCTGGTTTAGTCAGCGATCGCGCTAAAGTACAGCCCATTTCATGCTCTGGAAATACCACATGATCTGCCCCGACTTTTGTCAGAAGTTTCATATGAATTTCTGAGGATGCCTTTGCCACCACATGAGCCACCCCGCCTTCCTTCAGATTTAGGGTTGTCACCACGCTAGCTTCCAGATAATTCCCAATCGCTACAATCACCGTATCAAAATCAAAAATTCCTCCCTCTTTAAGAGCAGCGGGTTCTGTTGAATCCAACTGCAAGGCATGAGCGGCAATTTGATCGGTCAAGACTTGGGCGACTCTCTTTTCGTCGGCGTCAATGCCCAGCACTTCGTAGCCTAGATAGTGTAGAGTCGAGCAGACGCCACGACCAAAGCGACCTAACCCAACGACTGCAAATTGATTCTTGTTATTAGTGCTGAGACTGCGAAAAAAGTTTAAAGATGATAAGTTCACGGATAAACTCCGAACTGACTCATTGAGTTAGGGAACATTAGTCAAAAACAGTTGCAAGTATAAACCAACTTTTTAACTTTTAACCTTTTAATCGACAAGCTGCCATTCTGTCACGAACAACTGACAAAAAGCTAAAGGTTACTCAGGTTATAGCTTATCAAGCATCGGGGACGCGATCGCTATCCTACCAACAAATTCTCCTCCGGATAGCGGATAACGCTGGGACTGGGATTTCCGAGAATCGCTGACATCAGTAGCAACACTCCCACCCGACCCATGTACATGGTGGCAATCAATACCAGTTTGGCAAACGTGGAAATACTCGCTGTAATGCCAGTAGAAAGTCCCACAGTGGCGAATGCTGAAACAACCTCAAACAAGATTTGGATAAACTCCAACTGTGGATCGCTCAGCGCAATTAAAGTGGTGGAACTAATGACCACCAGAAGCGAACCAACCGCCACCCCAGTTGCTTTCACAATTAGCGCCTTCGGGATTTGGCGTTGATAAGCAATAACTTCTTCCTTACCTTGTAATGCCGAGAAAGTAGAACTGAGTAAAACCCTTGTCGTCGTGGTTTTAATTCCGCCGCCAGTACTGCCAGGATTAGTCCCAATAAACATTAATGCAATGGTAATAAAAAGAGAAGCTTCGGTCATTTTCCCAATGTCAATGGTATTAAAACCAGCCGTTCGAGGTGTTACCGATTGAAACCAAGCCGCCATGAGCTTCTGGGGGAAATTAAGTGTGCCAAAGGTTTGTGGATTGTTGAATTCTGTAAACAAAAAGAGAATTGTTCCCAGGATGAGTAAAAAGAGAGTAGTAGTGGTAGCAATCTTAAAATTGAGAGAAAAGACGACACGAGCTTGACTTTTAAAGAAGCGATCGCGCGTCCATAAATACATTTCCATAATCACTTCATAGCCAATCCCACCCAAAATAATCAAGGCGGTGACAATCAGGTTGAGCAAAGGCGATCGCACATATTGCATTAAATTATCTGAAAACAAGCCAAAACCTGCATTGTTAAAAGAATTCACACTATGAAAAATCGATAGCCAAAGACCGCGATCGAATCCATAGTCGGGTACAAACACCAGCATCAGTAAAAAGATCCCAGTTATTTCAATAATCAGCGTAGTGGCAATGATTGAGCGCACCAATTCCACCACACCGGCTAATCCTGGCTTGTCGAGCGATTGTTGAATGGCGATTTTCTCTCGCAGTCCAAACTTGCGCCCTAGCAACAGCAACAGGCACGTCGTCGCTGTCATGTAGCCCAATCCGCCTACCTGAACCAGCAAGACAATGAACAATTGCCCCCAAAATGAATAAAATTTCCCCACATCGACCACGGATAAACCAGTCACGCAGACGGCAGACGTGGAAGTAAATAGCGCGATTACCGGATTGCTCCAACTGCCGTCACCGATTGAAAACGGCAGCATCAATAAAATCGCTCCCAACGTGATGACGGCAAGAAATCCCAGGCAAATGGTTCTGGCAACAGTCATGGTCTAGCGGTCTATCTGAAAAAGTCTTTTTAGAGCTTACTGCTTTCCGAGTTCTGGTAGGCTAATTTTCAGCAACACCGCCTGAAAATTTCATGACTTCAACTCTTTATCAACAAATTCAGCAGTTCTACGACGCTTCCTCTGGTCTGTGGGAACAGATTTGGGGCGAACATATGCACCACGGATACTATGGCGCTGATGGCACTCTGAAAAAAGACCGGCGGCAAGCGCAGATTGACTTAATTGAAGAATTGCTCAAGTGGGCTGAGGTGCCGGTAGGGGAAGGTTTGACCGCCCCCGCAAATATCCTCGATGTCGGCTGCGGGATTGGCGGCAGTTCTCTTTACTTGGCGCAAAAATTTAACGCATCGGCAACGGGAATCACACTGAGTCCCGTCCAGGCGGCTAGAGCCAAAGAACGGGCAGCAGTGGCCGGATTGAGCGATCGCACTTCGTTTCAGGTGGCAGACGCCCTGAATATGCCCTTTGCTGACGATTCCTTTGACTTTGTATGGTCGCTCGAAAGTGGCGAACATATGCCAAATAAACAGAAGTTCTTGCAGGAGTGCTACCGGGTGCTGAAGCCGGGGGGAACTTTTCTCATGGCAACGTGGTGTCATCGTCCTGTCGGGGGAGCAGATGGGCAGCTGAGTGATGATGAGCGGAAACATCTGGCGGAAATTTACCGTGTATATGCTTTACCTTATGTGATTTCGTTGCCAGAATATGAAACGCTGGCTGGCAAATCCTTTGAGAATATTCGCACGGCAGATTGGTCAACAGCTGTCGCACCATTTTGGGATATCGTGATTGATTCGACTCTCGATCCCAAAGCCGTTCTGGGTTTGCTTTTCTCTGGCTGGACAACGATTCAAGCGGCGCTTTCACTCGGATTAATGAGCCGGGGCTATGAGCAAGGATTGATTCGATTCGGATTGCTCTGTGCGACTAAGAAATAACGTTTGGGAACAAAAATTGCTTAAAATCAAGCCTGAGTATTCATTCAGGCACGCATGAGCCAGATTTCTCCTGAAAAGTCTTCCCTTCCCAAAACCAGTCCTTCTGAGTCCCACCCAGCGCCTCGCAATGGTTCCTGGCTTTACTCCTTATGGAAGTTCTCCCGCCCCCATACGATTATTGGCACCAGCCTGAGTGTGATGGCGTTGTACGCGATCGCGCTGGCGACAGCCTCCACGGGCGTTACCAGCGCGAGTGTCGGGCAGTTTTTGGGTGCTTGGATTGCCTGTCTGGGCGGAAATGTCTACATTGTCGGGCTAAATCAGCTCGAAGATGTGGAAATTGACAAAATTAACAAGCCCCATTTGCCTATTGCTGCCGGTGAATTTTCTAGGGCGCAAGCTCAAATTATTGTCGCCATTAGTGGAAGTGTGGCGCTGCTGTTGGCACTTCTCCTGGGACGATTTTTACTGTTCACGGTGGGTATTAGTTTAGCAATTGGCACTGCCTATTCTCTGCCGCCGATTCGGTTAAAGCGATTTCCATTTTGGGCGGCGCTGTGCATTTTCACCGTGCGCGGAGTTATTGTCAATTTAGGACTGTTTTTGCACTTCAATTGGGTATTGCAAAAAAGTCAAGTGATTCCGACATCAGTCTGGGCGCTGACTATTTTTGTGTTGGTGTTTACGTTTGCGATCGCTATTTTTAAAGACATCCCCGACATGGAGGGCGATAAGCAGTACAACATCAACACGTTTACGATTCAACTCGGCAAGCCAGCCGTCTTTAATCTCTCTCTTTGGGTGATTATGGTCTGTTACCTGGGCATGATTGTGGCTGGGGTGTTATCGCTAAGTGCGGTTAATTCCACATTTGCGATCGTTACTCATGTATTCGCACTCTTGTTGCTGTGGTGGCGCAGCCGGAGTGTAGATTTGCAGGATCAGAGCGCGATCGCATCTTTTTACCAATTCATTTGGAAACTGTTTTTCTTAGAATATCTGATTTTCCCCGCTGCCTGTCTTTTAGCCTAAGAAATGTTAAAACCCTCGTCAAGGTAAGCTTAAGCAAAATAGGGCTGCTAGAAGTGCCGGAGGGCTACCAATGGTGGAAACGGAAACATCTCAACAAGCTTATTTTCTGGCTGCGGCTGTAGTCGGGATTAGTCTAACACTCCTAGGTTTTTTCCTGGGGAAGACATTCATCGCTTCAAACTTTTTTAAGAAAGGGGTGACACTTTATAAACAAAAAGACTATGCAGGTGCAGAGGCAGCTTTTCGCCAAGTGATTGTGCGACACCGCACCAATGACATGGCTCGATTGCTGTTGGGAAATGCTCTGATGGCGCAAGATAAGATTGACGAAGCTACGCCCATATTCCGGGAATTGATTGAGCGATCGCCCAAAAATGTCGATGCTTATTTGAGGTTGGGAGACACTCTGATGAAACAAGACAAAATCGAGGAAGCGATCGCAGTCCTTCAAAAAGCTAGAAACTTATATAAAGCGGGCACAACCGAGCAACAACAACTCGATCAACTCATCCAGGAAATGGATAGCCCGAAATAAGCTGCAAATTCCTTTGATTACAGCCAAATAATGACTGAGCGTACCGGAAAAGTATATCTGGTGGGGGCGGGACCCGGAAATGTTGCTTACCTCACCGTCAGGGCACAACATCTGCTCGTTGAGGCACAGGTGTTAGTCTACGACGCCCTCGTGGATGCCCAGTTGTTGGAGTTGGTGCCAGACAGTTGCTTGAAGTTGGATGTGGGCAAACGCGGTGGACAACCCAGCACACCGCAAGCTGAAATTAACCAACTGCTGGTAGAACACTGTCAGCAGAGAAAGCGAGTCGTGCGGCTAAAAAGTGGCGATCCGTTTATTTTTGGGCGTTCTACTTCCGAAATTCAGGCATTAATTGCCGCTGGGTGTGCTTTTGAAGTCGTACCGGGGATTTCTTCAGCGTTGGCAGCACCTTTGCTAGCGGGGATTCCGCTGACAGATCCGGTGATGAGCCGAGGTTTCACGGTGATTACTGCCCATGAACCGGATGTTTTGGACTGGGAGGCGCTGGCGCGGATGGAAACGCTGGTAATCTTGATGGGTGGGCGCAATCTCGATGAAATTGTCTATCAGTTGCATCGATATGGGCGATCGCTTTCTACTCCCGTCGCCGCGATTCGTTGGGCGGGAACGCCTCAACAACAAGTCTGGACAGCTACGCTGGGCACTATCGTTGAGCAAACTAGGGGCGAATCTCTCTCTCCCACCGTCATTGCCATCGGGGAAGTCGTCGGTTTGAGAGAATACTTGCGATCGCCAGATGCACCAGTCGTCGAGGCTGGTTTAGCTAAAATGTCGCCAGAAAAATCAGATCGACGCCTAAATCTGCCCGTACAATCATCAGAATCTTCAACCCAAAACTCAGCACGGGTGAGTTTATCAGACATACCTATGGGAAGCCACAGTTCTCAGAAAACCTCGTCCCTAACTACTCAAAACTCTTCCCAACCGCTAGCTGGGAAAACTATCCTGGTGACACGCGCATCTGGACAATCGGGTGAGTTTTGCTTGCGCCTCCAAGAAGAAGGCGCAACGGTGATTGAGATGCCGACGCTGGAAATTGGCCCTGCTTCCAGTTGGGAAGAATTGGATAATGCGATCGCGCACTTATCCGATTTCGACTGGTTAGTTCTCACTTCCACCAACGGTGTTGATTACTTTTTTCAACGGCTGGAAGCGCAAAATCAAGATGCCCGTGCCTTATCTGGTGTCAAAATTGCTGTTGTCGGCAAGAAAACCGCCCAAAGTCTCAAGCAGCAAGGCTTACAACCCGATTTTATTCCCCCAGAGTTTGTTGCAGATTCTTTGGTTGAATACTTTCCAGAACCGTTGACAGGCAAAAAAATTCTGTTTCCCAGAGTAGAAACGGGTGGAAGAGAAGTCTTGGTGAAGGAATTAACCGCCCAGGGTGCAGAAGTGGCAGAAGTGGCGGCTTATCAATCTCGGTGTGCGGAAGCGATCGCACCCGCAGCTTTAGACGCCCTCCAGCGACAGGCAGTGGATGTTATTACTTTTGCAAGTTCTAAAACCGTGCAATTTTTTGGTCAATTAGTCGGCGAAATCGATAAATTGCCCCTACAAGGTGTCTGTATCGCCTCAATTGGCCCCCAAACTTCTAAAACCTGTCTTTCTCTGCTGGGGCGAGTGGATGTAGAAGCCCCAGAATACACTTTAGACGGCTTAACGCAAGCGATTGTCCAGTGGGCGACATCTGAGGGAAATGTCAACAATCGCTGATGTCTAGAACATCGGTACACTCATCAATTTGCTTGCCCGCAAATCTGTAGAATCCCCCAAAAGCCTCTCTGTGAAAGGGGAAAATAAAACCTTTCCGGCTCCCTCTCCGTTGCGGGGAGGGCTGGGGAGGGGTTCTTTCAGGATCAGGACTTACGCAAATATCACCACATCTGCCACCGCAACCACAGGGGGATTGCCCCTACAAAGCGCTATATGTATAAACTTTGCGTAAGTCCTGAGTTTTCCGGCTCCCTCCCCAGCCCTCCCCGCAACGGGGAGGGCTGGGGAGGGGTTCTTTCAGGATGGCTGTACCGACGCTCTAGAAAATCTGGGGGAGAAAAGAAATTTTCCTCCTTTCCTCGTGCCCTTAGGGTATAGAGGGTTTTGAGATTCTTCCGGATGACAGAGCCGATAGTAAGTATTTTTAGCTATTATCTATTATTAAGATTGTTAACAGTGTCTTGCGTTTTGGCAGCCTTACTACTCTGCCTGGGGTGGTACGCCAGCCAAGTACGAGATAGCTGACCAGATCGAGTGACGCTCAACTGTACCCAGATCGGGTGTCACGAGAAAAAGCGACTTGCATAACCGTTTATCAGATTGCTTGCATAAATGTCAAATAAAAGGGTGATAAGTCCCATAGCTACCTAGCAAAAATTGACGCTTGCAAGAACTCTATTTCACTTCGTATGAGGACTGGTACTGGTGACATCACTAAGACAACTTGCCCAAACAGATGAGGAATCCTTAATTGCAGCGTTTTTTCAGGAATCAGAGGGCAAATGGCGCTCTGAAAGACGCTACTATACGCTGCCGGATGGAGAAACCAAGGAGATGGTTAGTCTGATTACCGTCCGGTTTCTGGAACAGGGAAGCTCCGAATTGGTGCATTTGGCAGAGTTACACAAATTGGAAGATCCAGCAGCGCTAATTTGTGGTTCTTATGTAGAGTGGAACAGCACAAATTCAGTAACGGGGCGCAAAGAGTCCAAGGGTTCGACACTGTTTGGCGCATTAGGAACCATACTATATCGCGATCGCGGCTTTGCCACTCCCAAACCAGTCACAGCCGAGTATTATTTCTCCAATCCCAAAACTTTGTGCTTGCGGACAGAGTACAGAGACTCTTCATTTGAAGAAGAATTAAAACTGATTGGTCGAAGCTACCGCACCCGGCAAACGATCATCTCCCGCGCCGGAGAACAGCAAATGATCGGTCAATATCTGGAAAAGCGCCTTAACTAGGACGAAAGCGGTCAAATGCATAGGGCAGAAAGTCGGGGCTAATGCCAATGCCTGTGTCGCTAATTTGGATTTGGGCAAAGAAAGTTGAAGGTTGCGGGTTATTGGCTTGAGAGTTAGTGGGTTGCAGGTTAGTTAAAAGTTGCAGATGGCGTTATTTAATAATGGCTACCCGATTTTCGGTGATGCACAGCGGTGACGCCTTCTTGCTGTAACACCTTGCCATTTTCCACCACAGCGTAGACCAACCAGTGATCGCCACATTCCATCCGGTTGCGGACAATGCATTCCAGATAAGCTAGGGCGTCGGTGAGAATCGGACAACCATTTTGGGCGTCTTGCGTAGCGACATCGGCAAATCGGTCTTCAGCGGGGCCAAAAGGTTTAAGAAAATGCTTCATCAAGCCGATGTGCTTACCTTCTCCCAGAATATTTAAAACAAATTTTTCGCCAGAATGCATCAGCGATTCAATCGCTCGATCTTTGGCGACAGCAATAGTTAAACCGGGGGGATTAAAAGTTGCCTGAGACACCCAAGAAGCCAACATCGCCCCGCTGAGTTCGCCTTGTTTCGTTGTTACGACGGAAAGAGAGCCAACCAGATGCCCTACCGCTTGTTCGATCTTGGCAGATTGCGAGGGCGAAATGGGTTGCACTCCTAACTGTTGTCGGGCAACTTTGGCTTTCTTAGCTTTTTTCAATGTTTGGGCGAAGTCTGTCCCGGCTTCTTCGCAATATTTCAGCGTCACCTCGGTGGGTTTAAATTTGACCCGAATCGGGTCGAAGCCAAAGCGATATCCAGCATCTTTTAACTTGCCTTCTAGTAAATCAATCGCTTCCCCACTCCAGCCATAAGAACCAAAAACACCCGCCAGCTTGCCTTTGCTAGCGTTGGATAGGACAATACCCAGTGCAGTTTGAATCGGCGTGGGAGCATGACCACCGAGGGTAGGAGAACCCATGATAAACCCATCTGATTTTTCTACAGCTTCTTGAATTTCAGAGGGTTCGGCAAATTCGCAGTTAATCGATTCGACAGCAACCCCCGCTTTGGTAATGCCACTAGCGATCGCTTGCGCCAAGGTCGCCGTATTCCCATAAGCTGAAGCATAGAGCAGCGCCACGCTCGTTTCAGTTGCCCTTTGCTGCTGGTTCCATTGCCGATAAGCTTGAGTCAGCGGGATCAGACTGTAGCGCACCAACGGCCCATGACCCGTAGCATAGAGCCTAGCTGGCAACTCCTGTGTCAGTTTATCCAGCGCTGTTTCTACTTGCCGAGCGTGAGGAGCCATCAGACAATCGTAATAGTAGCGCCGATCTTCGCTAAACACCGTCCACCCTTCATCTAACACCTGATCGCCGCAGACGTGCGCCCCGAAAAGCTTATCGGTATACAAAATTTCGGTTAGGGAGTCGTGGGTACAAAGGGCGTCAGGCCAACGGGGACTGGGAGTGGGGATAAATTGTAAGTAATGACCTTTGCCTAAATCGAAAGTTTCTTCCCCCCGCATCACAGCAATTTGCAGATTGTGTTCTTGTAAAGTGTCTGGGAAAGTACTTTCAAAAAGATTTCGCAGCAGGATTGACCCTGGATTTGAGCAAACAAAAGTAATTTGAGGAGCCAGTTTTAGTAAAGCATTCAGCGTAAAAACTCGGTTAGGATTGACGTGCCCTAAAATTACATAATCCAGTTTTTCTAGGTCAAACCGCTGCTGTAAAGCGGAGATAAAAATGTCTGTAAATGATTCTCCTGGCGGATCGATGAGCGCTGTTTTATCCGCTTGAATCACATAAGAATTAGCGGTTGTGCCCCTTTGTAGAGCATATTCGATTTCAAACTTAAGCCTGTCCCAAGTGCGCGATCGCAACACAGTTGTATCTGCACCAATCGGGAGAACCTGAACATCGCGGGGTTTAAAGACTTTCATAGGTCACGGATTGGGACTAAGAGCAATTTTGTTTCTTCCCGCCAAGACGCCAAGAAGTAATTAACCTTTATTTTCTTTGCGCCTTGGCGTCTTGGCGCGAACCAAATCCTAATAATAATTTCCGATCTTACGATGGTGAACAGCTGTGAGCGCGTCGGGTTTGGAGACACGACCCGCTTGAACAGTGCTGTAAACTATCCAATGATCGCTGCATTCCATGCGACTTGCAACTTCGCATTCCATATAAGCGACAGCTTCCGTCAGAATGGGGAAACCGTTCTCCGCTGGCTGAATTTTGACTCCGGCAAATCGATCCGCGCCAGGGGGGAATCGTTTTAAAAAGTGCCGCATCAAATGTTGATAATTTCCCTCTTCTAAGACGTTGAGGATGAAGCGATCGCCTACTTGCATCATGGACTCAATTGCCCGGTCTTTCGCTACGGCTATTGTGAATCCTAGGGGTTGGAAGCTGGCTTGTGCCACCCAGGAGGCTAACATGGCACCTTTGACTTCGCCTTTTTTGGCGGTAATGATGTATAGTCCACCGCTGATCCGTCCCAGTGCTTTTTCTAAGTCGGCATCAAGGGACTTAATCTGTTTGATGTTGCGATCGCGGGTGAGCAATTGTCCCAAGTCAGTTCCGGCTTCTTCACACAGCTGATAGATGGCTTCTCCTGGCGTGTCTTTAATCCGAATCGCTGGAAATGCTACTGTCAGCCCTAACTCTCTAAATTTACTCACCAGCGGATCGACGGGTTCATCATCTCCTCCGTAGGACTCCAGAATGCCAACCGCTTGTTTTTCCTTGGCAGCGGCTAAAACGGTGCCAATCGCAGTTTGGGCGGTGGCAGAGGCGGCTGGGGGTGTGGCAATGACTAAGCCAGATGAACGCCCCACTAATTCTTGCACTTCCTGGGGATCGGCGGATTTCAGGTCGAGTGTCTCGACGGCGACGCCAGTTTTGGTGATACCTTTGGCGAGGGATTGGGAAAGGCGATCGCTATATCCATAATCGGAGACGTAAAATACCGCTACTGTCGTCTCTCCCTTGGTTTGAGCTTGACTCCACTGCCGATAACGTCCCGTCAGTTCCACGACGTTGTGGCGCAGCAGAGGGCCGTGTCCGGTGGCGATGGTGTGTACTTCCGGCAGTTCTCCCATCCGCTTCAGTGCAGATAGCACGGAACGGGCATTGGGAGCCATCAGGCATTCGTAGTAAAAGCGATAATCGGCTTCGATGGCGGCTAAATCTTCGTCAAAGGTGCTATCTGAGCAATAGTGCAAGCCAAAGGCATCGCAGGTATACAGGATTTGGGTTTTGTGGTCGAATGTGAAAATGGTGTCGGGCCAGTGCAAGTTGGGGGCAATCACGAATTCCAATTCGTGTCCGTTGCCTAAATCCAACTTGTCGCCATTTTTGATAATTCGCCGCTCAAACGGCTGATGCACAAAATCTTCGATAAACTGGATTGCGACTTTTGACCCGACTACCGTTACCTGAGGAGCCAGTTTCAAGATGTCTTTGACTAATCCGCTGTGGTCTGGCTCGGTGTGGCTGATAATCAGGTAATTAATTTCTTTTGGGTCAATGAGTCCATGTAATGCATCCAGATATAGCTGGCGAAACTTTTCGTGGGAGGTATCCACTAAAGCCGTCTGCTCACCCCGAATGATGAAGGAATTATAGGTGGTGCCGTTTTGCAGTCCAAATTCAATGTCGAAGCGATCGCGATCCCAGTCAAGCGAGCGAATCGCTGTGGTGTCAGGGGCGATTTCGCCTGTCTGCATTGTGAGGCGTTTTTGGGTTCGGTCGGTGAGCGCTACCATCTCTGGTCTCCTTCTGTTGCAACCCATTTAGGTATTTTTTCTTCTTTCATTCTGCCACGAGTACCTTGTAAAGATTTATTAAAAAACCTATGAGTGAGTTAAGAGTTCTAAAAGTGTCGAACCCGCAGAGGCACTGAGGACGATGAATTGGCTAGGTTTGATGATTGGAAATTCGCGGCTGCACTGGGCGTACTTTGAAGGAGAGACGCTTCACAAAGCCTGGGATACTCAATATCTTACGGAAGCATCTGTCAAGGAGCTGGCGCAGGGTTTGACGGCTGGTGACTTACCAGCGGAAATAATGTCACCACCCAGTCAGCTACCTATTTATCTGGCTTCGGTGGTTCCGGAGCAAACGGCACTTTGGCAAAGTTATCCTAATGTTCGCAACATTACTTTAGACCAATTGCCGCTGGAGAAACTTTATCCGACGCTGGGAATTGACCGGGCTTTAACGGTGTTAGGTGCTGGCGAAGTCTGGGGTTTGCCTTCTTTGGTAATTGACGCCGGAACCGCATTAACATTTACGGGTGCAGATGTCAATAAAAGGCTGGTGGGTGGGGCGATTTTGCCTGGGTTAAGGTTACAGCTACAATCTCTAACTCAAAGAACTGCTGCCCTGCCACCCATAGAATTACCCCAAGAAATGCCGCCGCGTTTTGCTGTAAATACAGCGGAGGCGATTCAGAGTGGCGTTATCTACACTGTCGTGGCTGGAATTAGAGACTTTATCCAGGCTTGGTGGCAAGAATTTCCAGGCAGTCGGGTGATTTTGACGGGAGGCGATCGCACTATTTTACTTTCCTACCTGCAAACCCAGTTTCCTGAAATAGCAACTCAGATAATTAGCGACCCCAATCTGATTTTTATGGGAATGCGGTCAGTCGTCATTAGTTCTTAGCCATTCGTAAAGCTACTAAGCTCAAATCCGCTTAATTATTCACAATCAAGAGAAACCTCACCCCGTCTTCAGCTCCAGCTCCGGCTCCCCTCTCCGCAAGCGGAGAGGGGTTGGGGGTGAGGTTCTTTTATTAACTCCAGTAAAAGCGCACAGCCTATGCGCCCCTACTGCTTACTAACGAAACCTCGAATATACTGAGCCACGACATCTGGCAGCGCTTCGGGTAAATCGTTTCCCCCATAGCTAATAATTTCCAACTGAGCTGATGGAGTTAAGTCGGCGTAGGCTTGACTTTCGGCAATTCTAGAACGACTGTCTCGCTCGCCTTGCAAAATTAAAACGGGGACTTTCAGCCACTCCAGTCTTTCCTTCAATAATTCTGCTTGAATTTCGGCGCGACGGCGTTGAAATAATAGCTTGTCGGTGGTGGGAAACTGCACCGACTGTTCTTGTCGCCGCGTCTTTTGCCCAGTGCGCTGGCGAGGAAACAGGCGATTGTTAGAGACACGATTGAGCGCATCTATGAGCGATCGCCACCAGGAGGATACCATCTTAGACAAGCGTTTAAATAGAGATGGGCGCGATCGCTCTGTTCTTAATCCCTCAGCTTCTACTCCAATTGGAGCTGACAGCACTAATCCGCGCACCTGTTCCAAATATTTCAGCGCGAAGCTTGCCGCAATCCATCCTCCCAGCGAGTGACCAATTAAATAAACTTCCCGCTGGTTTAACGCTTCTAACAACTCAGCGAGACATTCCACCTCTAACTCAATCGAGTAGTGGACATCTGGGCGTTCTGAGTCCCCAAAGCCAAGTAAATCTGGGGCAAAGCAGTGGTAATCTTGACTCAAACAATCGATGACAGGTAGCCATTGACTGCTATCGTGAGCCGATCCATGTAAAAAAACCAAAACTGGCCCTTGACCGACTTCTCGCCAGAAGATTTGTCCTTGGGACAGCTTAATTCGAGAATTGCGTAACGGTAGAGTCATCCTAGATTTTAGATTTTAGATTTTAGATTTTAGATTGACGATGGATTCACGCATCCAAAATCGAAAATCCTGCTCATGCGAGGGTTGTCAAGCCGTTCAAGTAGTCCTGCAACTGCTGGTCGTGGTCATGGCAGAGTTTCCCTTGAGGCAATGATGTCACAGAGAAAGCTTTTACTTCCATAATTTCCAGCGTATCCCGAACCTGCATTTCTCCCTGCACTTCTGCTTCTAACGCTACACAAATCGAATGAATTCTGGGATCGCGGTCTGGGGAAGAGTAAACTCCCACTAACCGGCGAATTTTTACTAACTCCAGTCCGGTTTCTTCCGCCAACTCCCGCCGCGCTGATGTCGGAATGTCTTCACCCCAATCGACAATGCCGCCAGGAAAACCCCATTCACCCGTATCTGTGCGTCGAATGAACACAATTCGACCATCCGGCAAAATCGGGATGATAGTTGTGCCAATGATGGGATGGCGGAAAATAATCCCTAGCACTGTTTGTATAAATCGCCATGACTGACGCATAGACAAAAGAAGCTTTACTTCAACGCAGGAAGGAACTTTTACTTTTAGAGTCAATTTTTGAGCGGGAAGTTCTCCGATGACAGATAAAATTTAAACCTTTGCAAAAGTAGGGTTTCCCCAATGGCTGACTCCGCATGGTTCTGGGGATGCCAGAATTGCTTATTCATCCACCTCTACAAATTCAAATTTTTAAATCTGCAAGAATTTCCGCTTTTTGAGATTCAGGTCTTACCTTAAGATAAATCTTCTCAATGTTACCATCCGAGCTGATCGCTCATCTGCGGCGCTGAATGCATATCAATGGCTTGCTGCGGAATTTTTCAGCTCTTTGCTGTCGTTGCGGCTGGCAATTTTACCCACCAAAGGAGCAGTATCGCTGAGTTTTAGGGACATGGGGATGTTTTCAACCGCAGCAAGTCAGGGCTTTTTAATAGGCTGCTGACAGGCTGTTATGATATACGTTACGGATGCAAGTTCGGTCACGTCAGTCAGCGACCTGCCGTTTTTAGGCTAGCCTGTTTCGGTGTTTCTTCCACAGGTTTGAAGGCAGAGGCTTCCAGCGCCCAAAAAATGCTCTGGGGGAGCAACTCTCTTTCTGGATTCGCTTGGTCAAGAGTACGTTCTGAGAAGTTGCTAGAGACGCTTTAATTTCGCAAAAAGAGACGGCTATTTCGGCACTGGATGGTGCAAAATGAATGGGGCGTCAGATGCAGCTCAAACCTTGCCAGACCGCAGGAGAACCCCCCAAAAGAGGGCGATCGCGGCAGATTGGCAGATTCTAGCACCTGCTTTTACAAGCCTTGGGCGTGACTGGCAACACCAACAAGCATCAGGTGCGGGGGAAAACCCAAAGGCACCATTTTTAGTTGTATATCAAAGAGGTGAACATGGCGAAGCGCCGTAACCCTAAGAAAGAAAAGGCGCAGCGTAACCAAGCATACGCCCGCAAGTTTCGTAAACGTCAAACTACGGGTCGGTTCTCTAAATTCCGGCGTCAAAGATCGCCTGGAGAGAGAACTAATGAGGAGGATGAAGACAAAATGGGAGGAGGCATGGGAGCAATGGGCGGCGCGATGGGTTAGCCATTGATTAAGTGCTGAGGAGTGAGGGCTGAGGGCTGAGGGCTGAGGGCTGAGGGCTGAGGGCTGAGGGCTGAGGGCTGAGGGCTGAGGGCTGAGGGCTGAGGGCTGAGGGCTGAGGGCTGAGGGCTGAGGGCTGAGGAAGAAGAAAATGCTTCCTCTGCTACTAAACTCTCTTGCGAAATTGAGAAATCCCCTATTGAGTCCTCATTACTCAGTCCTCAGTCCTCAGTCCTCAGTCCTCATTACTCAGTCCTCAGCCCTATTGTCAGCACTCAGCCGAGACTGGGCAGCTTGAATCGCTTGTCTCACCTGCTCGAATCCGGTACCGCCGTAACTGTTACGAGCGGCAACTACTTGTCTTGGAGAGATGGCTTCATAGATGTCTGCCTCAAAAGCTGGGTGCAATTCCTTCCATTCTTCCAAGCTCAAATCCTTGAGAAGTTTACCGGCAGCGAGGGAAGTTTTTACGACCTTGCCAACGAGATTGTAAGCTTCCCGGAAGGGGACACCCCGCGCTGCTAGGTAATCAGCGACATCTGTCGCGTTGGAGAAATCTTCCGCGACGGCTTCTGCAAGGCGAGAGGTACGAAATTCTATCCCCTCGCGCAACAAAATGGTCATTGCTTCCAGGCAGCCTTTAACGGTCTTTACGCTGTCAAATAGGCTTTCTTTGTCGTCTTGTAAGTCTTTGTTGTAAGCCAAGGGTAGCCCTTTCATCAGCACTAGCATTCCTTGCAGATGCCCAAAAACGCGACCTGTTTTGCCCCGCACGAGTTCAGGCACGTCGGGGTTTTTCTTTTGGGGCATGATGCTGGAGCCGGTGGCGCAGCTATCTTTGAGGGTGACAAAGCCGAATTCGTGGGATGACCAGAGGATGACTTCTTCTGATAGACGGCTGAGGTGAACCATGATCAGGCTGGCGCTACAGAGAAATTCAATCGCAAAGTCGCGATCGCTCACGCCATCCATACTGTTAGCATAGACCCCATCAAAGTTCAGCAGTTTGGCGGTGTAGTGTCGATCGATGGGGAAAGTGGTTCCGGCAAGCGCACCACTCCCCAAGGGCGAGACATTGACGCGCTGATAGACTTCTCCTAGCCGCTCCCAGTCCCGCTCTAGCATTTGAAAATAGGCGAGGAGGTGGTGAGCTAAAGAGACTGGCTGGGCGCGTTGTAGGTGCGTGTAGCCGGGAATCAGGGTTTCGACGTGATTCTGGGCAAGGTCGATGAGAACTCCCTGAAATTCGCGCAACTGGCTGCGAATTTGGGAAATTTGATCTCGCAAGTAGAGGCGGGTGTCGGTGCCTACTTGATCGTTGCGCGATCGCGCCGTGTGCAGTTTTTTGCCGACATCTCCGGTAATTTCTGTCAGTCTGCGCTCTACCGCAAAATGAACATCTTCGGCATCTATCCCTGGGTTGAAGTTTCCTTCCCGGTATTCCTGGCGGATTTGTTCTAAGCCTGCGACTAGCTGTTGTGCCTCCGACTCTGAAATAATGCCGGTATGGGCGAGCATTTTGGCATGGGCAATAGAGCCGGTGAGGTCATATTCGATGAGTTCGATGTCGAAGCCGATACTAGCGTTGAAACGAGCGATCGCAGGATGCAATGCCGATTCAAACCGTTGGCTCCAAGTTTTTTGTTCAGTCACGAGCTTGTTGTTAACGTTGGAAAGTTGACAGATTGAAAGGCGTGCCGGTTGAAAGTTGCTTTGGCGAACAGGTTGAAGCTTGCCAAAGCAAGCATATTACTCAATAGCAAATTTCAGCACGAGTAAGTTGTATCAAAACATTCAACCTTTCAACCTTCCAACTCTTAAACCTTCAAATGCCCTTAACTAAGCCGTAATTCCTCGAATCAGGTATCCAAAAAACAGCCCAATTAGGAGTGCCCAGACTTGTCCTGATTTAATGAAGTAGTTAAAGGCATTTTGCATCTGATCCAACACCTTTGGGTCTCTGATTTGCTGCGCCAAGACGGGCCAATTGACCGGCGAGTGCGAAAGCCACACCGATACAGTATCGTAACCGTGGGTCAAATTGGGCAACAAACCGATTATTTCGTGCATTTCGTTAAGCACCATGAGTCTGATTTCCTCACAACAAATAGAGATGTTGGCAGTTGCTCGCGCATCCGTTCAGATTGTATTAACACTAAAGCTGACACCTTGGCTAGTGGGAAGGCCTTAGCTATACCTGATTAGTTATTTGTCATATGCTAATGATTAATGACTAAGTAGGCGGGATTAATTATTTGTAGGACGGGTTAGCGATAGCGTAACCCATGCAGGTGTTGGGTTTCAAGGGCGTTTTCCCCGCTCTACGAAAATCTTCAATTTGATTGCATCCGCCTACTTACTGACTACTAACTTTTGACCTGCATCACCACTAGCGTCATATCATCTCCGTTCCGGTTGGCTGGGCCGATAAACTGCTGTACCTGCTCAAATAGGTAATCTAAAAGCGCTTGGGGGCCATTGCAATGCTGGCAAGCCCACTGGAAGGTGCGGCTGAGCTTTTCTTCGTCAAAGCGATCGCCATTTTGATTTGCCGCATCGGTAAAACCATCGGTGTAATAAATAATCGTGTCCCCAGGATACAGCTGTACTTGGGCATCTTCATACTGGGAATCGGCATCCAGACCAATCAGCATTCCCCAGGTATCCAGGCGCTTGATGGAACGGGTTGACGCTTGCCACAACAAGGGAGGATGGTGCGCGGCATTACTGTAAGACAGGATGCGGGTTTGCGGATCGTATTCGGAATAAAACAGGGTGACAAACCGATGGGAGTTTTCCAAATCGGCGTACATCACCCGGTTTAAATGTTGTAGAATCTTCGCGGGTGAGTGCCTGTTTAGCACTTCGGCTCGCAACATCCCCCGCGTCATCGTCATAATTAGACCGGCTGGGACGCCTTTGCCCATGACATCCCCAATCACCAGGCTCCAGGGAACCGATCCTCTTTGAGCGGTTTCTACTTCCGAATCGCTGTTCGTTTTGGATCGCAGCTGGTCATAATTGGCGGGAATGAAATCATAGTAATCTCCGCCGACGCGACTAGCCGTTTGGCACTTTGCCGCCAGTTCGACTCCATAAATATTAGGACATTGTCGCGGCAGTAGGCGTAGCTGGATATCGGCACCAATTTCTAATTCTTTGTCCAGGCGTTCTTTTTGGCGGAGTTCGACGGTGAGTTCATCGTTAGCGATCGCAACTGCTGTTTGATCTGCAACTAACCGCACCAACTTCTGCCGGGTGTCTGTCCAAATATAGTTGGGATCGCGGCTGAATACATAAAGACGCCCTCGCTCTGTATTTTTCACCAGAATCGGAGTGCCAAATACCTGAATGTCTGGTCCCAAAAACCGGGTCAGTTGAGCATCCAATGATGGCGGTGCGGCGATCCCTTCTGCCGTTGTCGAGGGATTACTCGCCTGACGGGTTGCTGTGTTAAGCGCCTTGCGAATATCCTGACAAGACTGACCTTCCTGACAGTGCAACCGCTCTAGCCGCACCTGACCATTCGGCAAAAACCGGATGAGAATGCCGCCATCGGCATCTGTCACCCGCGTTGCCATCAGCGGAATTAACTCCAAAAACTGATTCAAGTTATTGAAGCTACGCAGGGCAAACCCTAACGACGAGAGTAAGTCTTGAATCTTGCGCTGTTCTCGATGCAAACGCGCCACCAGTTCTTTGAGCGCAAAAACAGGCGTCGTTTCGGCGGTGGTACCGCCGTCAGGCAATGGAGATGGCTGGCGAGGTAGGGGCACAGCAGTCATAGCATCAGGAGTCAGAGTTCCGCACAAAGGTTTTAGCTGTCAGGATATCTTCACAGATTCTGGCTTAAGGATTGCCACTTTTGGCAACGGTTGGGGGAGAGCGCCTTTTATTTAAAAAACAATGAGCAGGCGTTAGAGGAAAATTATTCCCGATTACTATCGCAACTGTTGCCGGTTGCAGCTAGCCGTCTGGACGCCACCGTTCAGCCTTCATGAGCCGACTTGGCTGTTCTTGAGGTGTAAATGATACCCTTAATTCGGGTTTCTGCCAATCATCCGGAGGGGCACGCTTGAAAACTTATTCATAAGTCTATAGACGGAAATCACCATAATCGCCATAGTAAACCCGATCTAGACCAAAGCGCCCCTCATCATCAGGACTTACGCAAAGCTTATACATATAGCGTTTTGTAGGGGCAATCCCCTTGTGGTTGCCCCCCAGATGTGGTGATGTTGCGTAAGTCCTGATCATGTTTTACTGGTTCATCGGCGGCATAGCCTAAGAGGAGCAGAAAGCAAACATCTACCTGTGGAGGGGTTTTAAAAGCTTCTTTGACTTGAGTTGTTACAAAATCTTCGATTAGGCAACTCTGGAATGGGATCGGGTCGGAAAGCTCTAGTAGCAGGGCGTTTCTCAATGGCATCTTTATAAACCCATAGAAGGTTTCATGTCAATTGTCATCTTTGCTCCTAAAAGAATTGCCAATTTTAGAAAGGGGCTTCTGGGTGAGAAACTTGAATCCCTGAGGACTACCTTACAGCATCTGTTCATCCAAAAGTTCAGCCTAAACCGAAGGGTGCAGGTGGGGATTGCCCACCTGAATGAGCAATTTATGCTGCCAAATGGTATAAGTTATGTCTCAATCATCGAAATCCAAAATTGTCAACCTAAACCGAGTTCGCGCTTGAGCAAGTTAATTGACTTGGTGCCAATATAGTTTTCGCTACATAATAGCTCCGGAGGACGAATAATGTCTTCACGGGCGGCGGTGACTGCCGCTTTGACGGTGGCAAAACTGGCGCGATCGCTAACAATCGTTTGGGCACTGCGAACGATCGCGTTGAGTTTGTAGGTGTCTTTTACCTGGGCTGTCATCACCAGCAAATCATCCCCGCGCAGGCTGTGGATCAGAATTTCTGCAACTCCGAGAATGCCTGAACTGAGACTCACCAGACCCATACAGCTGTCTTTAGGGAGGCGTTGAACTAGATTGAGTTCTTGCGCGTAGTCGTAAATATCGACGGGGATGACGCGCACTGCTCGTGGGGCAGCGATCGCTTCCGCATCCCCAATAAAATAGCGGCTAGTCACCACAGTACCAGAGTGGGTTTGATCCAGTACTTTAGTGAGTTCCTCCATCGGCACCAACTGCACGGGTATCCCCAAAGATTTTTCCAGTTCCTGAACCATCAACTCCCCAGCACCTATGTCTCGTGACGGAACCGTGACCAGCACCCGCGCACTACAGCGTAAGCGCCAGTCAATTTCTGCTAGGAATAGTTCCCTGGCTTGGTTGAGGGTGCAGCCTTGGTTGAGCAGGTCATCCAGGCTGTGCTGTACCAGCTTGTAGGCTTGAGGATATTGTTCGTGTATGGGGCCGCTGTGTCCAGTGCCGCCCTCGTTTCCTTGGGATCTGACATAAATTCCCGATCCGGCTTGGGATTCCACTAATCCAGTTTCTTCTAGCTGCCGGTACACCTTGCTAATGGTATTTCGGTGCAAACCTGTCTGCATTGCCAGCTGCCGAGTGCTAGGCAATCGATGACCAGGGGGAAACTGCCGCGAGGCGATCGCAAACTGCATTTGGTCAAATAGCTGTTTTGACGCTGGAATTTCACTGTCTGGCTGAATATGAAATTGAACCATTTGCGAGCCTCCAAGGACTCTGATTCTCATGAAGCCGTGAGAGGGGCAATTCTTTAATAGCATAATGCGCTACAGAAGCTGAGTTATCGCGCTGGTTTTTCCATATTCTGCCTCCCGATCAATTGACCTATCTATTTGTCGTGACGCTACTCGCTGCAAGTCTTCTACAATCCAACATCTAAACTCCAAAACGATCTCACCCAGGGAAATGATTTTCGGGTTGTTCTGCGGATGGGTGCGGAATTTCCTCCAATAGAGTGGGAATCTGTGTTTCTACTTCCCCAGTAGAGACGGAATCAGTGGCGTCTGTCGTCTCTTGGTTCTGTAGCAGTTCCGGCAGGGTGACAAACTTATATCCCTGCTTTTTGAGTTTCTCAACGATCTGGGGTAAAGCCTGAACCGTTGTCGAATGGTTGCCACCACCATCATGCAATAGCACAATAGAGCCGGGGAAGGCACTCTTGAGAATATTTTTGACCAATTTGGGCGCGGCGAGGCGGTGGCGACTACTGTCCACCGAGTTAATCGACCACATCATCACGGCGTAGTTGTTCTTTTGGGCATAAGCCGCTAATCCATTTTGCAAGATGCCGCCGGGAGGACGGAAGTAAGAGGTTGTGACTCCGGTTGTCTTGTAGATGAGTGCGGCTGTGTCGTCAATTTCCTTTGCTGCCCTAGCCTCGTCCATCTGACGATACGAATGATGCCAGGTGTGGTTGCCAATGGCGTGACCTTCAGCAACCACTCGTCGGGCTACTGCTGGATAACTTTGCAGTTGCTCTCCTACCCAGAAAAATGTGGCTTTGATGTCGTTTTTCTTGAGGATGTCCAGCACTTGCAATGTCGTTTTACCCCAAGGGCCATCATCAAAGGTGAGGGCGATGACTTTTTCCTGATGCTTCGGCTTCACCTGATAAATGGTTTTTCCCTGATACTCAGTAGGCACTGGGAAGGTTTTTTCGGCTGCGGGTGATGGAGCGATCGCCCAAAGCGTTGTTTCACTTGGCGAATTTTCGGGTTCGACAATGGGGAGTTGCTGATGAACCGGGTTTGATGGTGCGATAGGTGCGATCGCCAAGTGTATGCGCTCTAGCGAGGCGTGTGCCCTTTCGGCGATCGCGCTACTCCCTGGCGGTATTATTTCCCTCGGCGGCAAATTTTCGGGTTCGACACTGGGGAGTTGTTGATGAACCGGCTTGTCCTGAGGAACCTCTATGGCGGACAGATGCTGAGGGGAAGGTTGAGGTGACGACTTGATGATTTTATTGACGATGAGCGCCGTTAAGGTAACGATAGCGATGAAGGTAAGTTGCCGAGTTAATAATCCGGTCGGTTTTTCTTTTTCTCTCCAGTCTGCCAAGGTCGAACTCCTTCCCTTACACCTTGATAATTTTTGAGTTTTTAATGATTACAAAAGCCAGCTATAGTTCTTGACTCATTTCATCAAAAATCCCTTTTCTCGACAGCCAGCAATTCTTCAATAACCGCACAAAACTATACAATAAAGCCAGCAAAGATTACAAATTATTTAAAAATTGGGATTTCTTAAACAAAAAAGCTATGGTTCGTTTTATATAAATTTCCTTGATAAAAAAATGCGATAATTGGTGCAGCACTTCCATAAACTTTTAAATACTTTATTACAGTAAAAAGTAGGGCAATTTGCTGGTAGACAAAATAGTAGCACTATCTGCTAAAAAAATGGCAGAGGACAGAGAAAAATTATCATGACAGACAGCAAGATTCGGACAAAAAACCTCAAAATTGCCAATGGCGATCTAGAAATTGCGGCTTACCTGGCAATGCCGGAAAGGAAGGAGCCTTTTCCAGGGATTGTGGTGTTGCAGGAAATTTTTGGGGTGAATGCCCACATCCGGGAAGTAACAGAACGAATTGCCAAGGAAGGCTATGTAGCGATCGCGCCTGCAATCTTTCAACGCCAAGCTCCGGGTTTTGAAACCGGCTACACTCCAGAAGACATTCAAATTGGCAGACAGTACAAGGCGCAAACTCAAGCCTCAGAACTACTAGGCGATATCCAGGCGGCAATCAATTACCTCAAAGCCCTGCCCGAAGTAAAACCTGTCTTTGGCTGCATCGGCTTCTGCTTTGGGGGTCATGTTGCTTACCTCGCCGCTACTTTACCCGATATTAAAGCCACTGCGTCATTCTACGGTGCTGGCGTTGCCACTGACACTCCCGGCGGCGGCGAACCAACAATTGCGCGGACAAAAGACATCAAAGGCACGCTTTACGCCTTTTTCGGCATGGAGGACGCCAGCATCCCCGCCGAACAGGTAGATCAAATTGAAGCGGAGCTACAGAAACACCACATTCCCCATCGTGTCTTTCGCTACGATGGAGCTGAACACGGATTTTTCTGCGACCATCGCGCCAGTTACAATGACACCACAGCCGCCGATGCCTGGAAGCAGGTAAAACAGCTGTTTGAACAAGAACTTCAAGCGGCATAAATTTTTTCCCATACAAGCAGTAAGCGAGTTGGGAATTACTTTTTTTTCAATCAATAAGTTGTCATGAATTCCAAATCGACCTCTTCTCAAGATGCAAAATCGTCATTTTCTATGGACGATTTTGCCAAAGCTCTCGAACAACACGACTACCAGTTTCAAAAGGGACAAGTCGTGCGCGGTAAAGTGGAAACCCACGAAAGCGATGGTGCCTATGTAGACATTGGCGGCAAGTCTTTGGCTTTTTTACCCGTTGATGAGGCGTCGTTGAGACGGGTAACAGATTTATCCATTGTGCTGCCGTTGCAGGAAGAACGGGATTTCCTGATTATCCGAGAGCAAGATGCAGATGGTCAGGTGACGCTTTCAGTGCGGCAGATGGAGATCAAGCAGGCGTGGGATAACCTGTCTGATATGCAGGAAGCGAGTCAAACAGTGCAAGCCCGTGTCACTGGTGTCAATAAGGGGGGCGTTACGGTGGAAGTGCAAGGGTTGCGGGGGTTTATTCCGCGATCGCACTTGGTGGAACGCGATAACCTGGAGTCGCTGGTTGGTGAAAAGCTAACTGCTAGCTTTCTAGAAGTTTCTGCTGACACCAACAAACTGGTGCTTTCGCAACGGGAAGCGACTCGTTCTGTTGCCATCACTCAGTTAGAAATCGGGCAGTTAGTCGAGGGGAAAATTACTGGCGTGAAGCCCTTCGGTGTGTTTGTCGATCTGGATGGGATTACTGGTTTGCTGCATATTAAGCAAGTAAGCCAAACCTACATCGAATCTCTACCATCATTGTTTCAGGTGGGTCAAATAATCAAAGCGCTAATTGTTGACATTGATGAAGGTAAAGGTCGGGTTTCTTTGTCTACCAGAGTCTTAGAAAATCATCCAGGAGAAGTGCTGGAAAATATGGCTGAGGTAATGGAATCAGCTGAGGCGCGTTCTGAACGGGCGAGGAAAAATATCACTAAATAGGTGTTAGGAAGATAGGAAGCGATCGCACTTGGTGATGAAGAGTGCGATCGCTTGCGTCTCTGCCCCTCCTAGCAGTTCCGCGCACCCGATTTATTCCCTAAGTGTTTCCTTACCTTAGTGTTGATTTGATGAAGACAACAATCTTCAGCAACCGTCTTCCTTGCCTTGATTTTGTCGAAAAAGAGCTTCGACTCTCTCCCCAGGCAGCAACTGAACTCTTAGTTATCGATTTATTTGCTGGGTGTGGAGGACTAGCTCTCGGTTTTGAAGCCGCAGGTTTTCAAACCGTTGGTTATGAAATTTTAGAGGATGCCTGCGCGACTTATCGACACAATCTGCATCGTTCATGCCACCAGGAAACTTTAACACCATCATCGAATTTAATTGAGGAGGCAGTAGTAATTATTGGTGGGCCTCCGTGTCAACCTTTCAGTGTGGGTGGACATCAACTAGGACTAAAAGATGGTCGGGATGGCTTCCCAACTTTTATTTCTGCTGTTGAGCGTTATCGTCCACAAGTTGCCTTATTTGAAAATGTGCGGGGAATGCTTTTTCGCAACAAGGCATACTTTGAAGAAATTGTTATAGCTTTACAGGAACTCGGATACATTGTTGAATGGGAAATTTTAAACGCTGCACATTATGGTGTTCCTCAAAAAAGAGAACGCCTCCTTTGTGTGGCACACAAAGGAGGATGGAAATGGCCTGAAAAAACTCATCTTCATTTACCCTACACTGCCGGTGAAGCTTTGGGAAAACTAGCATTTTCCGCGCTACCTAACTCAAAATTTCTCACGCCTAGTATGGATGAGTATGTCAAAAAGTACGAGATAGCATCTCAATGTATCAAACCCAGAGACCTTCATCTGGATACCCCTTCTCGGACAGTAACCTGTCGAAATCTCTGCGGTGCAACGGGGGATATGTTGCGGATACGCTTACCTGATGGACGTAGGAGAAGGCTAACAGTTCCTGAAGGTGCGCGTCTTCAAAGTTTTCCAGATTGGTTCCAATTTCAGGGTTCTGAGAACAGTCAATTTAATCAGATTGGTAATGCAGTACCTCCACTCTTAGCAAAGGCTTTAGCGGATTCTGTTAAAGCTTGTTTAGAAAGTAATCAACAAATCTCCCCAAAAGAAATTCATCAACCAACTCAATATAGCCAGCTATCACTGGAACTTGGAATAGATATTGTAAAAAAACAGCCCGAAAAAACTAAAAATTAAACCATCGAGGAGTTGCAATCAATAGCTGGACTGGTGTTTGTCACCGCCTTTCAGCGCCGCAGCGATATGGCGAGATGTTTGAATGAAATATCTTGGGAAACGGAAGTCTGGGTAGCTGAGGCACCGACTCACATCATCCACTTCAACGGTGATCGCTTCTTGGGACCATACTGATAAAAGCGATATGTGTTAGCTTATGCTTCGGGCAAGCTTCGCGTGTGACAATACTTATTGTTAACGCTCACGCACTGGCGATCGCGCTCCAAAAATTCACTATTGAAGTAGTTTAGGTATAAATATGCTCAAACTGTATCAATTTTTCTCCTCTGGTAATTGTTACAAAGTTCGTCTTTTGTTAACTCAACTGGAAATTCCCTTCGATAGGATAGAAGTTAACATCCTCAAAGGTGAAACTCGGACTCCAGAATTTTTAAGCAAAAATCCCAATGGTCGGATTCCTGTTTTGGAAATAGAATCAGGTCAATTTCTGGCAGAATCCAACGCAATTCTTTTTTATCTGAGTGAAGGAACTGATTTTTTGCCTAACGACCGTTTTGAACGCGCAAAAGTGTTGCAATGGTTATTTTTCGAGCAGTATAGCCATGAGCCTTATATTGCTACTTCCCGATTTTGGATTTCTATCCTTGGCAAGGCGGAGGAATATAAGGAGGCACTTAATCAAAAGCGCGAACCAGGTTATGCAGCGCTAACGATTATGGAAAAGCATTTAACAAATTGTAATTTTTTGGTGGGAGAACGCTATACGATTGCTGATATTGGGTTGTTTGCTTACACTCATGTGGCGGATGAAGGTGGATTTGATTTAACAAGATTTCCAGCAATCCAAGCTTGGATAGAACGAGTTAAAGCTCAGCCTCGGCACATTAGGATCGCGCAATTATAATAGAGTTTGGTATGGCGATGTAGGATAGGCGATCGCTTCATTCGCATCCCCTAATTTAGGTAACTGTACCTAAACCAACCTATCTGTAGAACTATTGGTTAACAGTGCCTAGCATACAACATCTAGTAATGAATTTGAAACCCTCCTACGCGGGTTTGTCTGTGTAGGTGTGGTTTCTAACCGCAGCATATATTTGTAAAAATGAGATACTTCCTACCCTGATTTAAGTAGATGATAAGCTATACTGACTGAAGATAAATTTAAATAATAAAAAAATGATAAAGCTTAACCGTTTTTTGGCTACTTTAAGTCTTAGCATTTTAGTTATTCTTACTTTAACATTTTCACTTTTACCCGTCAGTTCAAAACTTCAAGAATCACCGACATTAGCTGTTTTTGAAGAAGTTTGGCAAACAGTCAATGACAACTTTTACGATCCCAAATTTAACGGTATTGACTGGAAAGCCATGCGAGAGAAGTATAAACCTTCAGTCAAGCAGGCAAAATCTATTGATGAAGCATCAATTGTCATCAATCAAATGCTATCTGAGTTGCATACTTCTCATATAGGCTTTTATCCGAAGACAGAACCCGCTTACTATCAACTTTTGGGTATATTTAATCAAGGTTCTTTCTTAGAAAAGATACAAAAGTTATTTCCCAACGGCTTAGAGTACACCGGCATCGGAGCTTTCACTAAAGAGATAAATGGGAAGACCTTTATCACTGCTATTCTCGATGGCAGTTCTGCTGCTCAAGCGGGACTCAAAGTAGGCGATCAAATATTAGCAGTTGATGGCAATCAGTATCAGCCAATTGAATCTTTTGTTAACAAAGCAGGGAAAGAAGTCAGTATATCGATTCAACAGACTCCCGATTCAAACAGCAATAAAAATGTAATTGTAGTTCCAAAAAGAATAAAACCTACTACAGTTTTCTTAGACGCTATGCGGTCGAGTATCGAAATAATTGAAAGCAATGGAAGAAAACTAGGCTATGTCCATATCTGGTCTTATGCTGGCGATCAATATCAGGAATTACTGGAAGAAGAAATTGCTTATGGAAGGCTTAAAGATGCGGATGGGTTGATTTTAGACTTAAGAGATGGCTGGGGTGGAGCTACTCCGAATTATCTGAGTATTTTTTCCAAAAAAGTTCCAGTATTAACCCAAATTCCCAGAGACGGGATAAAAAGCACCTTAGATTATCAGTGGAGAAAACCCGTTGTGATGCTGGTGAATAAGGGAACCAGAAGCGGAAAAGAGATTTTAGCTTACGGTTTTGAGCAGTATGGAATTGGAAAAGTTGTTGGTAGCCAAACAGCAGGAGCAGTTGTTGCGGCTCGTCCTTTCTTGCTAAAAGATGGCAACCTTCTTTATCTAGCTGTAGTTGATATTTATGTGAATGGAGAACGCTTAGAAGGCAAGGGAGTGAAACCAGATATTGAAGTGCCGTTCCAGTTAGAATATGCTGGGGGAAACGACCCTCAAAAAGCGAAAGCTGTAGAGGTTCTGGTTGAAGCTGTTAAGAATCAGAATCGAGGTCCATAATTGCAATATACTTTTTGTGAAAATCTCTATAGTCCGCCAGCAATTTAAATCGCTGGCTAATAGCTGGCATTCCGTTAAAACAGACTAAATTGTTAATATTATTAGTTGGTCTTAACCGACTTGCGCTATTAGGCAAAGACTTAAGTCTCTGGTGGACTGAAACGAAGGCTTAAGCAAAGCAACGTCTAAAGACAAATTTCAAAAGGACGAATAATTTGCTCTACTTTCACTGATATTTAAAGGCGCGATCGCTCATTCCTCTATCTCAAAATACGCTCAATCATCCCGTTGGCTTGCGAACTATAGCCGCCGCCAAACAAATTAAAGTGATTGAGGATGTGATAGAGATTGTAGAGCCTTTTCCGGCGCTCGTAGCCTGGATCTAGAGGAAATACTTCGTTATAGCCGCGATAAAAGGCTGGGGGGAAACCACCGAAAAGTTCTGTCATAGCGATATCAACCTCGCGATCGCTATAATACGCCGCCGGATCAAAAATGACGGGTTCTCCCGATGCCGTAAAGCCTGCATTTCCCCCCCACAAATCGCCGTGAACCAGCGATGGTTGAGGGTGATAATCCGCTAGCAATTCGGGAATTGCCGCCAGCAATTGCTCCTGTTGGGGAAAATGAGCGCCGCGACGTGCCAACTGAAATTGATAACCGAGACGATGCTTGGCATAGAATTCCGCCCAATCTGCTGTCCAATTATTGATTTGCGGCGTGGAACCAATCGTGTTATTTCTGTCCCAGCCAAAGGCGTCTTTTCCAGCACATTTGTGCATCGCCGCTAACATCCGTCCCATTTCTTCCCAAGAATGGGTGTCGCCGCGCCCTATTTCCAGCCACTCCAACACGATATAGGCAGAATTGCCTCCAGTACCCCAGCCAATCGGTTTCGGAACCCGGATAGTGTGAGTTTCCAGCATTTGCTGGAGTCCCAGCGCCTCTGCCTCAAACATATCAACCAAAGACGCTTGGTTGATTTTGATGAAGTAGGTGCGTTGTCCATCGCTGACGGCATAGCCTTGATTGATGCAGCCACCACTAACCGATTGCCGCTGCTGACTTTGAAACCTTTCACCCGTTAGGCGAGTAATTTGAGCGTCTATTTCTGTCCACATGGGAGAAATTTTAACGCAAAGGTGCGCGAAACCAGATTGATTTCTTTGCGTACCGAGAGCGTTAAAAAACTTTTAGCTAGCAGGCTTAATCGCAACCACACCATAAGCATCACAAGAGAGATACTGTTGAGCAGCTGACTGAAGATCCGCCGCCTCCAACGCTTGAATCCGAGCCGGATAATTCAATGCTGGAGCCAAATCACCCATCATTGTTTGATAGTAGCCGTATAAGTTGGCGCGATCGCTCGGCGTTTCATTCCCAAAGACAAACCGATTCGCTACTTGCGTCCGGAAGCGGGAAATCTCTGCCTCACTCACGGGTTCTGTCTGGAGGGTGCGAATATGAGCAAGAATCGCCGCTTCCACCTCTGCCAAATTCTCTACCGGCAACTGCGCCCCAATATAGAAGACACCTTGATGCCGATGGCTCATATTGCTCACCCCAATATTAGTGACTAGGTGCCTATCTTCCCGCAAATCTCGGAACAGCCGCGACATCCGACCTTGTCCCAAAATCACCCCCAGCACATCCAGCGCGTAGGTATCGGATAAGTGCGTCAATCCAGGCACTCGCCACACCATCACTAACCGCGCCTGCTGCAAGCTTTCATCAACATACTCGCGGCGGACAATTTCCCGGAAAGCGGGTTCGGGAGTCAAGGTTGGGGTGATAGCTTCCTGACTTTTGACTTCTGACTCCTGAGTGCTGACTCCTATCTTCGTCAATCCCTCTGCCACAATTTCAATTAATTCCTCGACAGGCAAATTGCCCACAACTGCCGCTGTTATCGATTGCGGTTGATACCGACTAGCATGGAAATCGCGCATCTGCTGCGCCGTCAGTTGCTCAATCACCGCTGCTGGCCCTAGTACCTGACGCCGGTAGGGCAGGGTGTCAAATGCCACCTCCATCGCCCGCTGGTAAGTGCGACGGCGAGGATTATCTTCCGATCGGCGAATTTCTTCTAAAACGACTAATCGCTCTCTTTGAAAGGCATCCTCTGGAATGCTGGGATTTAGCACCACATCTAGTTGCAATGGTGCTAAATGGGCAAAATCTTTGGGAGCTGTTGTGATGTAGTAGTGGGTATAGTCCTGACTGGTTGCTGCGTTTGTTACGGCACCCCGCTCTTCAATCAGTAGCTCGAATTCCCCACTTTTGAGTCTTGGCGTCCCCTTAAACACCATGTGTTCTAGAAAGTGAGCCATGCCGTTAATGGGGTCTGGCTCATCGGATGAGCCGACATTTATCCACACGTTCAGGTTAACGGCTTCGACGGGCATCTGCTCCGCCACAATCGTTAAACCGTTAGGCAGGCGGTGGAGAGTAGGGGCGTTGAGTGGCGTAGATTTGAGCAGAGTTGAGGTCATGTGTTGTTCGTCGCTCGGCTATTTCTCCTTTTATCTTACTCAGTCCGCACCCGTCTCCTCAGCCAGCTACCCAGCATTGCCCGATCGCTCTCCAGATGTTTAAAAAAAGTTTCTCGCTCATGTCGGGTCTAGCGCGTATCACCTTTCACTGCCATTTTTTAAAGTTGATTGAGAGAGTCAATCATTTCTTTAAAATCTGGCTTATTTATTAAATTTTACTTATTTATGTATTTTGAAATACCTTTTTTATGAAATATTTATTTTAAATTTTAAAAAGTTTGAAATAAATCAGTATCTTTAGAGAAATTTAATAATTTCAAAAGCTTTATCAGTCTATAGACAGATACTATGCTTTAGTCAGTTAGACCAGACTAAAGCTTAATTTAACTGGAGTGAGTTTTACTCATGCTGAGTGGACTTTCAGTAAGTAAAAATACATTCATTGCAGCTTGTTATTATACGACTGCATTTTTGAGCGATCGCGCTTTTCTCCGAGGGCAGCATCTACTCAGCAATCCATTGATACTCGCAACTCTAGCAATCTTCTTGAGCTGTGCTGTAGAACATTCAGTGCAGCTTTTAAAATTAGTCTTTGGTGGGCAAAACGGCTCCCCAATGATACTGACAATTCAGGGAGGTATCGTCCCACTCGTGGCTTTAGTCGTGGGAGTTTTCATGGCTCTAAGGCGTTATTACTCGCTCCTGTTTGAAAATTCCCAATCCAAAAGAACACTCATGCACCAACTGGATCAGGCTAATGTTGAGTTGGAAAGAGCGATCGCCAATTCGGAAGTTTTGGTAGCACGTACCAAAAAGTTATTGCAGACAAATCAACAATTAGAAAGGGAAATCATCGAGCGCAAACAGACACAAGAAGCAACGCGATCCACTCAAAATTTATTAAATTCCATCGTAGAAAATCTGCCGATGGGAATTTTTATTAAGGAAGTGAATGAATTGCGGTTTGTCTTCTGGAACAAAGCCAGCGAGGAACTCACTGGTTATTCTCCCGAAGAAGTGTTAGGCATGAACGACTATGATTTTTTCCCGCCAGAGCAAGCTGCTTTTTTCACAAATTGCGATCGCGAAGTGTTGGCATCTGGGAAACTTCTGGACATTCCGGAAGAGCCAATCCAGACTAAGCATCAAGGTTTGAGGATGCTGCACACTAAAAAAATCCCGCTTCTCGACGAATCGGGAATTCCCCGATATTTATTGGGCATTTCCGAAGATATCACCGAGCGAAAACAGGCGCTGGAGGCTTTAGGAGAATCAGAAGCTGCACAGACGAGAGCGATCGCGTCTTTACAACAACAAGCAACCCAGATGAAAACAGCGATGCAGACGCTGCAAAACAGCCAATCCCAACTGGTTCAGAGCGAAAAAATGTCCAGTTTGGGACAGTTAGTTGCGGGTGTTGCTCACGAAATTAATAATCCAGTCAGCTTTATTTACGGCAATCTCGCTTACGCAGATCAATACACCCAAAATTTGCTGCACCTGCTGCAACTCTACCAGCGTTATTATCCCCATCCAGTACCAGAAATCGAAGCTTATGAGGAAAATATCGATCTTGACTTTGTCTGGGAAGACCTACCGAATATACTATCTTCCATGAAGCTGGGAGCAGACCGCATTCGCCAGATTGTGCTGAGTTTGCGGAATTTTTCTCGGCTCGATCAAGCAGAAATGAAGGCAGTCGATATTCATGAGGGGTTAGATAGTACGCTGCTGATTTTACAGCATCGACTGAAAGCAAAAGTGGGAAATCGGGGAATTGAGCTGATCAAAGAGTACGGCGATCTCCCTCTTGTGGAGTGTCATGCTGGACAGATGAACCAAGTGTTTATGAATATCCTCACCAATGCGATTGATGTTTTAGAGGAGTACAGCTATCAGCACTTAGCGATCGCCACCATAGAGAATTTGCATACACAGTCTCTTCTAGGTCAAAACCTCCCCATTCTCAATGCCCAAGCGCCAGTTGCTTCGATTAAAATTCGCACTGAGGTTGTCGCAATTGATGACAGTCCTCATGTAGTGATTCGGATTCGAGATAATGGCTCTGGCATCCCTCCAGACGTGAAAGCACGACTGTTTGACCCTTTCTTCACCACTAAACCTGTTGGCAAGGGGACAGGCTTGGGTTTATCTATTAGCCATCAAATTGTGGTCGAGAAGCACGGCGGGGTTCTGAAGTGTTTCTCAGAACCCGGACAAGGAACTGAGTTTTACATTGAAATCCCGATTGTTCATCGTCGAGCGCGAACCTGTCAGGAAGCCGAAACTTAATGTAACGTAATATTAAGTCTCCCAAGAGGGAATCCTCGTTCTCAATTCATGCCAAGCCGTCATGTTGTCGTCATCGGTGCTGGAATTGGTGGTCTTACTGCTGGGGCATTACTGGCTCGTCGAGGCTACCAAGTATTAATTTTGGATCAGGCTCTGGTGCCTGGTGGATGTGCTTCCACATTTAAACGCAAAGGATTTACCTTTGATGTAGGAGCGACTCAGGTGGCTGGACTGGAACCGGGAGGGATTCATCACCGCATTTTTCAGGAACTAGAAATTGAGCTACCAGCGGCGACGCCTTGCGATCCAGCTTGTGCGGTGTATCTACCGGGAGAAACCGAACCGATTAACGTCTGGCGCGACCCCCAAAAGTGGAAGGCGGAGCGAATTCGGCAGTTTCCGGGAAGCGAACCATTTTGGCAGCTGTTGGCGACTTTATTCCGAGCGAGTTGGGCGTTTCAATCGCGCGATCCGGTGCTACCGCCGCGAAATTTGTGGGACTTATGGCAGCTGGTATCGGCGGTTCGTCCCGATACTTTGATTACTTTGCCCTACACTTTTTTGACGGTGGGGGACGCTTTGCGGGGGTATGGATTGGGCGATAATCAGCGTCTGAGAACGTTTCTGGATTTGCAGCTCAAGCTTTATTCTCAGGTAGATGCTGAAGAAACGGCTCTGCTGTATGCAGCCACTGCTTTGAGTGTTTCCCAGGAGCCGCAGGGACTATTTCATCTCAAAGGCAGTATGCAGGTGTTGAGCGATCGCCTAGTCTCCTCTTTAGAGCGAGACGGTGGCAAGCTGTTGATGCGCCACACCGTTGAACGCATCCACACCACAAATGGCAAAGCCACTGGTGTCGTCATTCGCCATCAAACAACCGGCGTTGTCTGGACAGAACCCGCCGACCATGTTGTTGCCAATGTCACCGCGCAAAATCTGGTGCAGCTGTTGGAAACACATAAACCAGAGGGATTTCCCAATTCTCAATCCAAAATCCCAAATCGATATCGTCGTCGAGTCGATAAACTGCCCCCATCGTCGGGAGCATTTGTGGTGTATCTAGGTGTAGATCGAAGTGCTATTCCCTCAGAATGTCCGCCTCATTTGCAGTTTCTCTACGATTATGATGGCCCGATTGGGGAAAATAACTCCCTATTTGTCTCAGTGAGTCACCCTAGAGATGGTCGCGCCCCAGAAGGCAAAGCAACTATCATCGCCTCTTCCTTCGTTGACACTCGGAATTGGTGGCAATCTGAGGATTATGAACAGCTAAAGCAACAATATACCGAGGAAGCGATCGCCCGCCTTAGTCAATTTTTTCACTTGACACCAGAAACCATTGTCCATCAAGAAGCCGCTACACCCCGCACCTTTGCCCGCTTCACAGCACGCGATCGCGGTATTGTCGGCGGGATTGGTCAAAGAGTTTCCACCTTTGGTCCCTTTGGCTTTGCCAACCGCACACCCGTGAATCATTTGTGGCTAGTGGGAGACTCCACCCATCCCGGCGAAGGCACCGCAGGCGTCAGCTACTCCGCCCTCACCGTGGTGCGCCAAATCGAAAATACCGAGAATTGATCGGACTGTGATAGTCACTCTGAATCCAGCTTGCGCGATCGCTACATCAATCGGGGCGCTTTCATTAATCAGCCCGTTTGCTAATTGTGTTTTCCTTAGGTGCAAGATTAGACTGCTTGCAAAAGTGCCTTGAAATAAATTTCCGGCTTAAAATTTAAACCCGTTAAAACTGACATCTTGCACCATTCTCAAGTTTGCCCCAAGTCCGTCTTGAACTCAATTTTCTTGGCTCATAGCTTGCATTCCACAGGACTTACGCAAAGCTTATACATATAGCGTTTTGTAGGGGTAATCCCTCTGTGGTTGCCCTCAGATGTGGTGATGTTGCGTAAGTCCTAATTCCATTGAAATGGACTGAAATTCTTACTAAGTCTTCTAAGAGAAGACTTGATTCTGTAAGAGAGGGGTTTAAACCCCAGGCGGGTAATGCGACTGGTGCCAGATGTGAGTTAAAACGGACTTGAGCGATTAGAAGGGGGGAATTTTATTCTCCGGCGGAATTGAAGTAAAACCCAAGTTTTAACAGAAGTGGGTAATGACACCAGCTGGAAGGGCAGGCGAATTAGAACTCTTTGAGGCAAAAACTCCGATTCTGTGTAATATGTAACAAAAATTCTACACAGCAATTTCTCCGCTGCATAACAATAAGTAATAGTGGCTTCAGCCTGTTTTTCTCAGAAACAGCTACAGACAAGTTTATGTACGTCTATCGCACCTCTCAGTTTAACCGGAAGGCTCTGTGCTATGGTGTTCAGGCTCAAGTAGATAAATTATGCAATGAACTTGAGCCTTTGAGTATTGATGAGTCACAGGCACGTTTTGAGAGAGTTTATCCCTACTTAAAGCGGAGAGGGGAAAACAATTTACGCCTCATTGCCAGGATTCGACCCGTACAGGACGACCTGGTGCTATGCTTACTAGACATTTTTCTCCGTGGCTCTAAAGAATACAAAAAGTTCCTGCGAACCCCAGAAGAGTACGGCACAAAGAATCTCGACTGCCAATTGGATGAGGAAGCGCTAACTAACTGGCTTGGGCAGCAGCAACCGTCAGCCAGCAACGTGTCTTCAAGACGCGAGTCGCTTCCAGACGATTTGCTTCCTTGGCTAGAACCTCCAGGCTGGGAGATAGAAAACGATAAAGACTCTTGGGCAATCCTCTACGAAAGCGATGAGTGGATTGCCAGGTTCAAGAGTCCAGAAATCGGAGAAGACTGGGAAATTTACTATCAAATTATCTCTGGAATAGAAGAAAAATCTAGGAACGCTGAAGAAATTGCCCAATGGCCCGGTGTGTATCTGTGTGGCGAAAATAATGGGTATGTGCTATTTAGCCAGCTTGAAACCGCCGATACGCCACCTCGAAAAGTATTATTTCTCCTAGCGTCTTTTGCTCATCGACCTTCTACAGAAGAGATAGCCCAAATAGGGCAGGCAACCAATTTATTTGATAGTTATAAAAATGTTTTATCTAAGCCTTTAACGCTGGATGAACTCACTCCCTTTGCGCGACGGTCTTATCCGAGTTACTTAGTAACTGATAAACAAAGTTGGCTTGCAATTCAAAGAGGCGCAGAGGTAAATTTAGCCCTTTCAGCAGAAGAAGAGGCAATTCTTAACTCAGTTTCAACAACATCAACATCGGGAAATAATTGTCTGCCGCTTTTCTTAAATGGGCGAGCGGGTAGCGGTAAATCTACCATGCTGCTGTATTTGTTTGCGGATTATTGTTATCGAAAATATTACTACGAGCCGGGAAAAGAACTTCCAGGAAAGCCGCTTTTTCTCACTTATAATAAGCGGCTATTAGAGGTAGCTAAAGAGTTCGTGCGCTGTCTGCATACGTTCCATCACCGCTTTGTGGCAGATCGAACAGAAGGTTCGGAAATCCCCGATGTCAGTGCTTTCTTTCAGCCGTTTGGGACATTTCTTCTGAACTTACTACCTTTAGAAGCGGACGCTGCGTCGTTGGCTAACAGGATGATCCAGCAACCTTACGCTGCGGGAAACCCTTCGGGCTACCGGCATACACTCCAGGAGCGTTTCGATTCCCAGAAATATATTTCTTTCCATCGCTTTCGACAGCTTTACCGAGACTCGAAGCTGCCACAAGCACAGGTGTATTCCCCAGAACTTTGCTGGCACGTTATCAGAACCTTCATCAAGGGGTACAGTCTCAGATACATGACTCCAGAAGACTACCAGGATGAAGTGCCGACTCAGGAACGCACTGTCCCAGTTGCTCAGTTCCAAGAAATTTACAAAACCATCTGGGGACGTTGGTATAAGCGGCTAACAACCGAGCTAGGGTACTGGGACGATCAAGACTTGATTAGATTGGTGCTGGAACTCAAGTGTTACCGTGCTGAGTACACTGCCATTTTCTGCGACGAGGCGCAAGATTTCACCCGGCTAGAGCTTCAGTTGATTATGCGGCTGTCTGCGTTCTCTCAGTGCGATCTGGGATACCAGCCTATGCGTAACCTGCCTTTTGCCTTTGCTGGAGATCCTTTCCAAACCTTGAACCCGACGGGATTTCGTTGGGAGAGCGTACAGGCAGCATTTTACAATGAAGCGATCGCCGCACTCGACCCCACACAGCGATTAAATCTGCGGATGAATTTCCCGGAGCTGAAGTCTAACTATCGCTCCTGCGCTCCGGTTGTGCAAGCAATTAACCTGATCCAATTGTGTCGTCAGGTTCTGTTTAAAATTCCGGCACTTCAGCCGCAAACCGCCTGGAAACAAGGTCACTTTCCCGCTCCGCAAAAATTTATTATTGGCCGAAATATTCAAATCGAGCAACTCAAACGCTACCTGAGAGACACGATAATTATCGTGCCTTGTGAAGAAGGGGGAGAGCTTGCTTATGCTCAAAACGATGCGGTTCTTTCTCAAATTTTGGCAGAGATCCCAGAGTCAGAACCGCTCAAAAATGTATTGAGTGCCAGTGCGGTTAAAGGATTGGAATTTAAACGAGTCGTTCTCTACAAATTCGGCGAGGAATGTAACAAAGCTGTCTGGAATCTGGTCAATAGACGGGAAGACTCGAAAGACCTTTTGGCAGATCGTTTGTACGAATTTGAATTTTTCTTTAATAAACTCTACGTGGCTGCTTCCAGAGCCAAAGAACGTCTATTTGTCGTTGATTCTCAAATCGGAGACCAGCGGCTTTGGGGGGTCACAGAAACTTATTTAGAAGTGCTTTTACAGCATTCACAAAACCCTGCTTGGCGAGAAAACGTTCAACCCATCCGTTTGGGAACACCTGAAAGCGCACGGGATCTGCAAGAAGATGATTGGCACTCGATCGCGCAGGAGTTTGAAAGTAGGGGAATGAACTCGGAAGATCCAGATTTCATGAGACGTGCCAGACAGTGCTATAGCGATCGCGCCTACGCTAAAAAAGCCGAAATTTGTGAAGCTTGGGCACTCAAATTTGAGCAGAAATTTGGCGATGCCGGTCAACGTTTTCTCATGCTTGACAAAACAGAGGACGCTTGGGATTGTTTTTGGCAGGGGATGTGCTGGTCAGCATTGTTGAAGCAGTTTGACAAGTCTCCGCCAGGTCGGGAATTAGAGCGGCAAATTGCCCTATTCATGGATCAAAAATTGAGTCAAGCTTCTTTAAAGGAGTTCACTCGCTTCCTCCAGAACTTTATCAAAAGCAACCAGTTGGAGATTCACCGCAACAGCCGACAGTGGAAAATAGCCTTGGAGGAATATGCGAAGGGAATTGGGGCTTTAATTACCGGGCCAAACCTCCACTGGCATGAATGGCAGCGATTTGGAGAGGTTCTGGAAGCTTTAGGAGAAGGCTGGAATGGGATGCTCTACCGTGCTGGAACTTGCTTCTACCGCGCCAAGAACTATGAACGTGCCGCGCAATGTTGGGAACGGTGTGATTCTACTCAACAGCGTAAATATTATCTGGCTAAAGCTTCTGTTCTCGGTTTGCCAAATGGTTTGGAGTATTTAGAAAAAGCCGGGGAATCTGAGCAGATTGTTAATGAGTGGAATAAGGCTGGCAGACCTCACACTCAATTGTGGTTAAAGTATGTTGCGCCAATACTAGAAAAAGGAAAAAGAAAGAGCGGTACGGCAACAAAGGCGAAACAGAAAAAGCGGTAATTAGTTATTAGTTATTAGACTTTGGCAAAACACCTAACAATTGACTAATAACTAATAACTAAAAGGATGGTGAGTTTTCAAGGGACTGAGGCTGTAGACTTTGTTTCCAACCTTCGATTGCCCGTTGAGCGTCGGTGTAGGCAGATGAACCGTCGGGGATGTTTTGGGCGATCGCGATCGCTCTTGGTACATCATTCCGAGCCTGCTCCTGTGCTATCGCCAACAGTTGATAACTCCAGCGATTAATTACCTCTCTGGCTTCAGCACCGACTCGCGTTGAGTTACGTACCTGACGAGCCGTTTGAATTGCTTGCGCGATCGCATCCGGTGTTCCTGGATTCGCTAACTGATAAGCGGACTGCAAAATCTCTTGCGATCGCAGTTCTGTCCGCCAACTTTTAATTTTTTCCTGAGCTTCACCGTATAGCGCTCGTCCCGATCTAATCTGTCCCGCTGCGGTAATTGCGCCCGGAAGATTGCCCGAACTCGCCAAAGCTTGCGCTTGATCCAAATAAGGCTGGTCTTGTACCCGCTGAATTCTGTCTTGCCACCGTCTGATCTTGCCTTGAGCTTCACCGTAGAGCGCTCGTCCCGGTTGAATCTGTCCTGCTGCGGCGATCGCGCCGGAAAGATCCCCCGCATTCGCCAAACCAGTCGCTTGTTCCAAATAAGGCTGGTCTTGCATTCGCTCGATTTTATCAGTCCACTGTCGGATTTTGCGCCTCGCCTCTGTATAAAGAGCGCGTCCTTGACCCACTTGACTGGCTTCGTTAATGGCTTCTTGCAGGGAACTCATATCCCCCAAACTTGCCAGTTGATCGGCGCGAGCCAGATAGGGACGATCTTCTACCGTCTCTATTTGACTCGTCCAGTTACTGACGAGGGATTTTGCTTCTGAGGAGCGGGGATTAGTGCTGGGAACCAGTTGTGCTTCCGCGATCGCTGCGCTTAAGTCACCCACTGTTCCACCTTTTGCCAGTTCCCGCGCCCGATCTAAATGGGCGACATCTTCAATTTCTCGCTGCCAGCGAACAATTAAATCCTGGGCTTTATCGTATAGAGGGCGTCCGGGATTTAACTTTTGGGCTAGGGCGATCGCGTCTTCCAAATCTGAAACCGTTCCCTTCTGAGCGCGAGACTGGGCACTTGCCAAGTCGTTCAAATCTTGCGCTTCGCCTTGTAAATTGAGACTTTCGGGAATTTTACTGGTAATTAGGATGACCGTTTGCCAGTCTTTTCTATCGAGCGCCTCTTGAGCCATATCGATTAATTTGCGCCCAAATTCTGTCACCGCGCCTTGGGCTTCCTTGTATGCCAAACTGCTGGGCGGAATTGCCTGTGCCAGTTTGATCGCCTCCAACAGATTATCTAATCCTCCGCTCTTAGAAAGTTGGAAGGCTTTATCCAACTTGGCGCTTTCTTCCCGCGCCGACTGAATCAGACTCACCAGTTGATCGTACTTGGTCGTTGCCCAGTAGGTATTGCCGATATAGACCAGTTGCACGGCATCTCGAAAAGCCTGAGTCCAGTTAGATTCGCGCACCTCGTCTTGGGCTTTTTCATAAAGCTTTTCTGCCTTCGACCAGATCGATTGCCAGCGATTTACGCGCTCATCCACCAACTTGTAGGCTGGCACGCCAGTGGGGATTTTGCGAGCCATTGCGATCGCTTCCGACAATTGACCCGCTTGGAAGGATTCCTCTCCTAATTTCAAAATCTCCAGCGACCACTCTTCCAGATGCTTGTCAATTTCTGGGCGTAGCGGGTGATCTTCTGGTAAACCGTTCACCAATGCGATCGCCTCTAGCAAATCTTTTGCCGTCTGCTTAGAAGCCGCTATCTGAGCGCAGCTGAGGCGCAGCGATGCCGAAGCCGTAGGCCAAAAAATAGCTGGGCAGTTGGGGAGGGCTGGCAGCTTAAACAATAGCGCCACCGCCATAAAACCCAGCCCTCCAGAGATCAGCACCACCAATACGCCCCAGAATGCCCAGCTAGTCGGCAAGCGTAAAAAACGCCTAGGTCGAGGTGGCTTGGGTGTCTCTGACGGCGAGGGGGGCTGTGTAGCCGGAATTTGCTGACCCCCCTGTGCTGGTGCAGAACTACTACCCACCGGACGCTTAGGACGATCCGTTGGTGGAGGAAGTGGCTGTTTCCCCGGACGCGGTGATTTTCCGGGGACAGGTCGTGAAGAGTTCTCGCTCGCGTGTGGTTTGCGATCGCTCGGACGCCCAGACGCAGGCACTCGTTTTTGGGATGTCCACCCAGTCGAATTTGAAGACTTGCCGCTCCCCCCGCCATCTGGAATTTCGGGATTTCTAGTCATAGCTTACTCACACCACAACGCGCTTCGCCTGGGACGAAAGCTTTTTAGCACAGGCAGTAGTTGCAATCCTACTCCCCTCAGCCGCAAAAAGCTATATTCTAATCCAGAAGTCAAAATTTATAATTGATCATTCACAAGTAAATTCTTAAGTTCGCTACAGAATCTAGAATTTTTTCTCCCTTGTGACTTCTAACTTCTGATTCCTAAACAGACTCCGCGCGTAAATCCTCAATCAAAGCCGCCAATTCTTCACTGTTCGCTTTGTAAACTTCTCCACAAAAATGGCAAGTCGCTTCGGCTCCATCATCTTTTTCAATCATGTCTTGCAGTTCGGCTTCGCCCAGCATCTTCAAAGCACCCAAGACGCGGCTCATCGAGCAACCACAGTGAAAGCGCAGCATCTGCACTTCTGGTAGGATGACCAGACCCATGTCTCCCAGCAGTTGTTCTAAAATCTCCGGCAACGTCTTGCCTGCCTGTAATAAGGGTGTAAATCCCGCCAGTGTTTCCATTCGAGATTCCAAAATTTCCACCAGGTTCTCGTCTCTCGCCGCCTTGGGCAGGACTTGCACCAGCAACCCACCAGAAGCCCGTACTGTACCCGCTTCTATAAATACACCCACTGCTAGCGCTGAGGGCGTTTGTTCGGAAGTCACCAGATAGTGGGCAACGTCATCCCCAATTTCACCGGACACCAGCTCAACGGTACTCGAATACGGGTAGCCGTATCCCACATCGCGCACGACATAGAGGTATCCCTCCCGACCGATTCCTCCCCCGACATCCAATTTTCCTTTGGCCTTTGGGGGCAGTTCCACGGTTGGGTTATCTACATACCCTCGTGCGGTTCCGTCTAATCCGGCGTCAACGAGAAGCCCGCCGAGTGGCCCATTTCCCTTAATGCGAATGTTGACCCTTGACCCCTCTCGCTTCATGCTAGAGGCAAGTAATAGCCCTGATGATAGGGTGCGCCCCAGTGCAGCGGTTGCCACGTATGAAAGGTTGTGACGCTGTCTGGCTTCTTGGGTGAGGCGTGTGGTGATGACCCCAACGGCTCGAATTCCACCCTCTGCCGCCGTGGCACGGATTAACTGATCAGCCATGAAAAGACCTTACATTTCTTAACACACTATACTTTTATTGTAAGCATGGCAGTTGATGGTGAGGTGGCATCTGCGTTCCTAATTATTTGAACTGCCAAAAGCAGCCAGTTCTTCAAAAAGAGTAAAAACCTGAATCTTCTATCAGGCGCAAATGGATAAACCGGCTAAAAATCAGTATCGGAATCAAATAACTATTTTTGATAATTATTTTTGGGTTATTTTAGTTAATTTAAAACCCGATCTTATATTAAAATTATTTCTCTATTTCAGGTATAAAGATTAATTGGATTCTGCATTATAATTTTTATCGTAAAAGGCTAATTAGCCGCTATTCTCAAGAAAAACTATTACATTAGGGTTAGGAACAGTACATAGAAAACAGGAGCATCCCGATGACAGCAAATATACGCCCACAGGCTAGAAGAACGAAGCCTGCCAACGCAACTGCTTTATATTAGCCTGCTCTCGTCAGGCTTTGTTTGTTTAGCCGCGAATGCGAGTCGTCGGACTTTAGTAGTCGGACATTTTTACTTTCAGGACTTACGCAAAGCTTATACATATAGCGTTCTTGTCGGTTCAATCCCCCTGTGGTTGCCCCAGATGTCGCGCAAGTTGCGTAAGTCCTGACTTTCATTGGGATGCTCCCATAGAAACCTCTGTACCAGTAACAACTAATAACCAAGAAATCACAACTGTTTATGCTAGGAAACTTTCAACAAAGCCATCTCAGAATAGAAGTAAATTCCCCAGCAGCAGCCATCGGCGACAGTCTGCTTCGTCCCAGCCAGCTAAGCCAGTGGCTGTGGCCCCAGCGCCTTTCCGCAGGGCTACCGGAACATCTGTCTGAGGGGTTAACTTACACCAGTTGGGTGGGGCCAGTGGCGATACAACACCAAGTGGAAGTGGCTCAACCTTACTGTCTGCGCCTGCTATTGAGTCAGGGAATTGACGGTTATCACGAGTGGTACTGGGGAGAACATTGGATACAGTCACGTCTGGAAGGGGTATCTCTACTGCCGCTGAGTTTGGGGCAAACACTCAGTTTGCTGCGCTTGCGTGAATTTCTGACATCCCACTCCGAGGGGTGAGGAGTGAGGAGTGAGGAGTGAGGAGTGAGGAGTGAGGAGTGAGGGCTGAGGGCTGAGGAGTGAGGGCTGAGGAGTGAGGAGTGAGGGCTGAGGGCTGAGGAGTGAGGACTGAGTAGAAGAACAATTTTCATTGTTGGTGATAGCGCGATCGCTATTAAAGACTAACTTGAACACGAACTGAGCAAGAAAGACAGAGAAAATAGATTCTTCTTTCCAGTGGCTTTTTGCAAATAGTTTTGCCTTCAGCCTGTGGAACAAAAGAAACCCGTTTTCTAGTAGAAAACGGGTTTTTATTCAGGCGGAGACAATTTTACATTTATCTTGAGTGTCAACTAGCTAGTGCTTCACCAACCGTTGCTGCTCTCGCTCTTTCACCTCTGTCAGTCCAATTTGCTCTAAGAGCGATAGAAACTCCTGGCGGATTAACGGATCGTTGGGGTTGGCGGCATGGGCGGCTAAAATTACCACTAGAGTATCGTACCAGTATGTTGACCGAGCGTAGATTGCTGCCTTGCCAATCTGCGATCGCGCAGCTGCCAGTTGTTTCTCTAGAGCAGGTGTCGCTGGTACGTGCTTAATCCAGCCTTGAGCAATCTGATTTTCAGAGGGTCGATTCGGATTGCACTTCACAGTGACTGTCCATCGATATTCCCGTCCTGGAACCAGTTCTGGCAGGTCTTTGGACATCTGGAGTTGATTAATCCCAGCCTGGGGTCTTTGGATTTGTTGCTCAATAATTGGCTCAGATACTCCTGATTCGACCAGTGTAAAGGCGATCGGTACTGATGGGGTGCCCGACAAGTACCAGTAAAAGATGGGACGACCTGATGCAGTCAATCCGGTGTGAGTAGTAGGAGCCAGCAAAGTCACAGATGTAAACTGAGACTGAGAGCATCCTTTTGGCGATTCATCAGCGCCTCTACTACCGCCGCCTCTGGGAATATTCACATCATCGGGTGGCTGATAATGAACTCGCGTTCCCGTTCCGATGGTGTCTACGGGAACACCCACATGACCCGGCTCGTAACCAGAACTTGTTGGCGTTTTCGGCAGAACATCTGCGTAAGCGGTCGAGCTAAACCCTAAATCAATTGATAGGCGGCTCAATAGAGAATTGAGGGGAATTTCTATTAAACCGAGAAACTGTATCAAAATCACTGATGCAGTTCCTGCTACCTTTGTCCCTAATTTACGGGAAATAACCATAGAGCTACAAATGATCTAATGCCAATAAATTTTTAGACGACAATTTGGCGATCGCAGTTTCCAGATCCCGGTACTGCAATACGGGTATTTGTTGTAATTTTTATTACTCTATCAAAACCTGATAAACTGCGGTCTGCTGTTCGCGCCCTTTGAGCATGACACTGCCGAGCCTGTTTGTGGGAAATTTGCCCTGAATATGCTGGGTTTGTTTCTTCATTACAGGACTTACGCAAAGCTTATACATATAGCGTTTTTTCGGGTTCAATCCCCTTGTGGTTGCCCTCATAGATGTGGTGATGTGCGGCGAGTCCTGATTAATTAAAATCCGGCAAATACCGCCATCCAGAGATTTATCGTGGCTTTCCAGTCGGGCTGCCACATTAACGCTGTCGCCAATCGTGGTGTAGTCCAGTCTTTGGGAACTGCCCAAGCTACCCGTAACGACATTGCTGTTGCTGACTCCTGACTTCTCAAAGATTGGATGTTGACGAGAGGGTAGCGATCGCCTGCGAACAAAGAGCGATCGCCCCTTTTTCCACTGCCTCTCTTATTCTTCTCTTTCTGGGGGGTTCTCTGCGTCTGTGGGGTTCGTTTCTGAATCTTCCTCTGTCACATTAAACTTAACCCCTTCATACAGGTTGCTGAAGGAAATTTGGAATTCTATTGAAGCTAGGGCTAATACAGAATCAGCACCTTCATACTCAGTAAGTACCCATTTCCCTTCTGCATTTTTAGCAAACTGCTTTACATACAATTTATACTGGTCAATCAGAATATATTCTGTAAACCCAGGAATTGACCGATAATAATCAAACTTATCTACTTGATCGTAGTTTTTAGTAGATTTAGATAAAACTTCACTAATCATCAACGGATTGGTTACAGTAGTCGTGCCAGTTCCCTCATACACTGGCTCTCCTTGAATCACCATGATATCTGGATAAGTGTAAACTCGATAACGCGGTATCCACAACCGCACATCACCCATAAATATTCGAGAGTTCTGCCTCCTCATTGCCAATTTAAAATAGGCGTAAAAATTCCCTGCGATTTCGTTATGTTCGGTTGTTCCACCCGTCATCGGTACGATTTCCCCATTTCTATATTCACTTTTGTATTCAGCCGTTTCTTCTAGTTGTAGATATTCCTCTGGGGTGTAGGAACGTATTTGTGTTTGTGTTTGCATATCATTTTCCTCAAATTATAATAATTTTGTCTATATTATAGTTATAAATAAACTGCGCGATCGCATCTGGGATGTGATGGTAAAAGGGCGCGATCGCACTTTCTCTTACTCATTCTCACTATGGTGAATTTTGGTGCAGAATTTTTGCGCGATCGCACTTGTATTTATCTTAGTTTTCAGAAATTTATCTTTGATTTAATTAGTCTCGTAATTAGCACATTTTGTAGAGACGCGATTAATCGCGTCTCTACGAATTCTTGAGCCAACATAACCATACCTGATTCACATAAATTGAGGTAAGTTTTATGAAAACTAACGACTGATGCTAATCACTAGGAAAGTGTTACATCCGCTCAGAGCATCGGCTGAAAAAACTCAAACTCAAACGCGAAATACTTCCGCAGTTATTCTGGCAAAACGCGATCGCTATAGGGGCGAACATTGCCCACTCCTAGCAGGTTCATTTTTAATTTTTAATTTTTATGCCTGCTTCACCACTAGCACGGAACAAGGGGCATCAGCAACAACTTGGCTGCTGACAGACCCCTCTATAATTCGCTTCAAACCCGTTAAACCCCGACTGCCAATCACAATCAAGTCAGCTTGATAAATATTCGCAAGGCGGATAATTTCTTCAGCGGGATCGCCAGTAACGATTTCTAGTTCGCTGTGGCAGGGTAGAGCAGCCTGATAAGATTCCATCTGCCTTTCAATCTGTCGATAGGGCAGCTCCTCCGAACAGGCGTGGGGCTTGTCAACAGCAATTTCTACCTCAGACCCCGACGAAGGAATGACGTGGGAAAGAATGATTTTGGTCGTTGGCTGTAGTTGGAGTTCTTTCAGGGACTGAATCACTCCCTCCGAAAGCTCTGAACTGTCGAGAGCCACCAGAATAATTTTTAGCACCCCAAAATCTCCTTTTTCGTTATTCGTCAGACCTCTTCTCGGTTCGCAGCCGCACGGAGTCAGCGTGGGAAGGCAAACCCTCCGCTTGGGCAAGAATCTGGATAGCGTTGCCAAGCTTCTGGAGCGCTGTGGGCGAGTATTGAATCAGACTGGAGTGTTTCAGAAACGTTTCAACTCCCAGTGCTGAAGCGTAACGGGCAGCGCCGGAGGTAGGCAGCGTGTGATTCGGCCCTGCTAAGTAGTCTCCCACAGCTTCGGGCGTTGAGGAACCCAGGAAGATAGCACCCGCGTGGCGAATTTTTTCCAGCAGATCCCAGGGTTCTTGGACTTCCAGCTCCAGGTGTTCGGGGGCAAACTCGTTGGAGAGTTCGGCAGCAACCAACAGAGAGTCTACCACCACAATCAAACCGTAATGAGCGATCGCTTTCTCTGTGAGTAGCCGTCGCGGATGATCTTCCAACTGACGTTCTACTTCTAGCTGTACTTTCTTCGCCAACCCGGTTTCTGTAGTCAGGAGAATTGCCGCTGCCATTGGATCGTGTTCCGCCTGCGCCAACATATCTGCCGCCACATAGACGGGATTGGCGTTTTCATCGGCAATAATCAGTACCTCAGAAGGCCCTGCTAGCGAGTCGATCCCCACAGTGCCGTAAACGAGCTTTTTCGCCAGGGTGACGTAGATATTACCGGGACCGGTGATCACATCTACCTTAGGAATGGTTTCGGTGCCATAAGCCAAAGCCGCGATCGCTTGAGCGCCCCCAATCCGATAAATTTCCTGCACCCCGGCTTCCTGGGCTGCCACTAGCACCGCTGCATTCATCGTTTTTTCTTGCCCTGGTGGCGTCACCATGACAATTCTAGGCACACCCGCCACCTTTGCAGGGATGGCGTTCATTAATACCGTACTTGGATAGGACGCTCGACCGCCAGGAACGTAAAGCCCTGCTCGGTCTACCGGCGTATAGCGCTTCCCCAAAACAATATCATCGTCCCCGAATTGAACCCAAGATTTCGGGACGCGCTGCCGGTGGAATGTTTCTATTTGTTGACGTGCCAGTTGAATCGCGTTGAGTAACTCCTTGGACACCTGTTGATAGGCAGCATCCAGTTCTGAGCCACTAACGCGCAGCTGTTCGAGACTTAAAGTTTGTCGATCGAATTCAGCCGTGTAGTGCAGCAGCGCTTTGTCGCCCTGGCGCTTCACAGCCTGTAAGACTTCCCGAACAGTTGCCTCTTTATGAACAATCTGGTCGTCATGGATGCGATCGCAGATACGCCGCAGTTCAGTTCTTGCCTCAGCTACCTGAGTAATGATTCGCAGCATGGAGTCGGAATCACCATCTAGGAATTACCCGCCTGAGTTCAGGTATATAACCATCCTCATCCCTGGAGATGAGGCAGCCTACTACCTGTACTCGTTTCTATAGCTTAACCTGGATTTTTCAAGGGATCGCTATACTTTATAGAGAGATGGTATATTAATCTATCTAGTTCTGTTTGTTAACTGTACAGAGTTTTCCTCAAGACTGTGGCCAATACTAAGTCTGCCCTAAAGCGAGTCCAAGTAGCCGAACGCAACCGGCTGCGTAACAAGACCTATAAATCAGCCGTAAAAACGCTGATGAAGAATTATCTTGCAGCCGTCCAAACCCACGCAGCCAATCCCACTCCGGAATCGCTGCAAGAAGTACAGCGGCGGATGTCAGAGGCCTACAGCAAGATTGACAAAGCGGTAAAGCGGGGGGTGTTGCATACCAACAACGGTGCCCGTAAAAAATCCAATCTCGCCAAGGCTCTCAAACGCACGCAACCCCAGCCAGAAGCTTCAACCCCGGCTTCGTCGGATGCTTCTGCTTCCTAGTTGCTAGCCGCTCGTCAGCAGTTAGTTGTTTATTGGTAGTAGGCTGTAGGTAGAATTCCCACTACCTCTTACTTGCTACCCATGCTTGATGACCAATGACTGAACAGATACAGTTGTTCGATACCCACGTCCATATAAACTTCGATCTCTTCCAGTCCGATCTGGAAGAGATTAAGGCTCGGTGGTGCGAAGCGGGTGTCGTTCGGCTAGTTCATTCGTGCGTGGAACCTGCGGAGTTTTCAAGCATTCAAGCGCTAGCAAACCGATTTCCAGAACTTTACTTCGCCGTGGGGTTACATCCCCTAGATACCGAGAAGTGGACATCAGAAACTGCCGAACAAATTCGTTCCCTGGCTAGTTCTGACCACCGAGTGGTAGCAATTGGCGAAATGGGTCTGGATTTTTATAAAGCGGAAGATTGGGAGCGGCAAAAAGCAGTGTTTGAAGCACAGCTAGCGATCGCGCAGCAACTAGATTTGCCTGTAATTATTCACTGTCGGGATGCTGCTGCGACCCTGCACGGACTGTTGCAAGATTTCTGGAAGCGCACAGGTTCCGTGCGGGGCGTCATGCACTGCTGGGGGGGCACTCCGGAAGAAATGCAATGGTTTTTGGATTTGGGTTTCTATATTAGTATCAGCGGCATCGTGACGTTTAAAAACGCCACTCAGATTCAGGAATCGGCAAGGATAATCCCCAGCGATCGCCTCCTAATTGAAACCGATTGCCCCTTCCTCGCACCCGTTCCCAAGCGTGGCAAACGTAACGAACCCTCCTACGTCCGATATGTCGCCGAGTGTGTTGCCCATCTGAGGGGTGTCTCTTTAGAGACTCTAGCAACGCAAACCACCCAGAATGCCTGCAATCTGTTTCGACTTTCCGTACCTCAGCCTAGTGCGGCGATTTAGTGCCCAATGGTAAGGGCTTCTATCCATGCCGTCTGCCATACCCGTCCTGAGTGCTGTAGACACCTGGAAGGGAGGGGGGAACCACGACAGAGACATCCATACCGAGAAGGCAAGAACTTTTGGTGGCAAATCTCTTTTCTCCCCCTCTGGGTTTTATTACCCCAGTCTAGAGGCAGGTGTCAACAAAGAAAGTCAATTTGCGACATAATATTTAAAAGACCCTCTATGAACAGAATTCTGGCAATCAGACTGGGATGGCTGCCTGCTCCCCCTTTCACAGACTTCATACCCCTGCAATCACTGTCCTTATACCTGGTAAAGAAGCACTAAATATTATCTTTGAGCAAACAAGTCGGAGCGAACTGCTGGTTCGCTTATAAAACCAACGAAAAACAACCCTGAGACGTTTCCTTCCTAGTGGGGACTAAACGGCTCAGGTTATTCTTGCGAATCGCTTGTCCTTGGGAATGAGTGAGGCAGACTTCGCCGCTACCGCTTACTTTGGCACGAATTCCATCCCCCTAGATGGGAAGGATGTAAAGATGAAGGACGAATTCGGAACCATCAACGATAAAGGATGAATCCATTTGGCATTCATCACCCTAACGGATGACTTTTGAGTCCTAGACGATCGGGTTGATCGGGAAGTCGGGTCTCCCCACTGGCATTCTTCTTAAACCCACCCTTACGACAGGTAACTCCTGAATTCTTTTGCAAGAGGAAAAGCATGACTAATCAGACCTCCACTCCAGTTGCTTATATGTTGCCAGACCTGGTTGAAATTCAGCGAGCCAGCTTCCGCTGGTTCCTGGAAGAAGGTCTGATTGAGGAACTTAACAGCTTTTCGCCAATTACCGATTACACCGGCAAGCTGGAGTTGCATTTCTTGGGCAAAGACTACAAACTCAAGCGACCCAAGTACGATGTAGATGAAGCCAAGCGTCGGGACGCAAGCTATGCCGTACAAATGTACGTTCCTACGCGGCTAATTAATAAAGAAGATGGGACGATTAAAGAGCAAGAAGTCTTCATCGGCGATTTGCCCCTGATGACCGACCGAGGCACGTTCATTATTAATGGTGCTGAGCGGGTGATCGTCAACCAGATCGTGCGAAGCCCCGGAGTTTATTACAAATCGGAAACAGACAAAAACGGACGTCGCACCTACTCAGCAAGCTTGATTCCCAACCGGGGAGCGTGGCTGAAGTTTGAAACCGATAAAAACGACTTGGTGTGGGTGCGAATCGATAAGACGCGCAAGCTGTCGGCGCAGGTATTACTCAAAGCTCTGGGGCTTTCCGACTCGGAGATTTTTGATGCATTGCGTCACCCGGAATATTTCCAGAAGACCATTGAGAAAGAGGGGCAGTTTTCCGAAGAAGAAGCGCTCATGGAGCTATATCGGAAACTCCGTCCGGGGGAACCGCCAACCGTTTCTGGTGGTTCTCAGTTGTTGGAATCGCGCTTCTTTGACCCGAAGCGATACGACCTGGGCCGAGTCGGTCGCTATAAGCTGAACAAGAAGCTGCGGCTCTCGGTGCCGGATACAATGCGAGTGCTGACCCCGACAGATATTCTGGCGGCAGTAGACTACCTAATCAACTTGGAATATGACATCGGGATTACGGATGATATCGACCATTTGGGCAACCGAAGAGTGCGCTCGGTGGGTGAACTGCTACAAAACCAAGTGCGCGTCGGGTTGAACCGTTTGGAGCGGATTATCCGAGAGCGAATGACCGTTTCGGATGCCGAAACGCTAACACCTGCTTCTTTGGTGAACCCGAAGCCTTTAGTGGCGGCGATTAAGGAATTTTTCGGTTCTTCTCAGCTATCCCAGTTTATGGATCAGACAAATCCCTTAGCGGAGCTGACCCACAAGCGGCGACTCTCGGCGTTGGGTCCGGGGGGATTAACGCGGGAACGGGCCGGGTTTGCGGTGCGGGATATTCATCCGAGTCACTACGGACGGATTTGCCCAATTGAGACGCCAGAGGGACCGAACGCGGGATTGATCGGCTCTTTGGCAACTCATGCGCGGGTGAATGCCTACGGATTTATAGAGACGCCGTTCTGGAAGGTAGACATGGGGCGGGTACTCAAGGAACAAGCTCCGGTGTATATGACGGCGGATGAGGAAGACGATTTGCAAGTCGCGCCGGGGGATATCCCGATGGATGTGGATGGGTGGATTTTGGGAGAATCGGTGGCGGTGAGGTATCGCCAAGATTTCACGACCACAACCCCCGACATGGTGGACTATGTAGCGGTATCGCCGGTGCAGATTATTTCTGTTGCCACATCGTTGATTCCCTTTTTGGAACACGACGATGCCAACCGGGCGTTGATGGGGTCGAATATGCAGCGGCAGGCGGTGCCGTTGTTGAAGCCAGAGCGACCCTTAGTGGGGACTGGATTGGAAGCCCAGGCGGCGCGGGACTCTGGGATGGTGGTGGTGGCGCGGGAAGATGGGGAAGTCACCTTTGTGGATGCGACGCGGATTGCGGTGCGGAGTTTCGATGAAGCGGGAGTTCCCTTAGGACCGCAGATCGAGTATGAGTTGCAGAAGTATCAGCGCTCAAACCAGGATACCTGCTTGAATCAGCGACCCTTGGTGTATGAAGGCGACTTCATCGTTGCCGGACAGGTACTTGCTGATGGCTCTGCGACCGAGGGGGGCGAACTGGCTCTGGGGCAGAATATTCTGGTGGCGTATATGCCCTGGGAGGGCTACAACTACGAGGACGCGATCTTAATCAGCGAACGGCTGGTTTACGACGATGTCTACACGAGCATCCACATTGAGAAGTACGAAATCGAGGCGCGGCAAACCAAACTAGGACCCGAAGAAATTACGCGGGAAATCCCCAATGTTGGGGAAGATAGCTTGCGAAGCCTGGATGAAACCGGGATTATCCGAATTGGAGCCTGGGTAGAGGCGGGGGACATTTTGGTGGGGAAGGTGACGCCGAAGGGGGAATCTGACCAGCCGCCGGAAGAGAAACTGCTGCGGGCAATTTTCGGTGAAAAGGCGCGGGATGTGCGGGACAACTCCCTGCGGGTGCCGAACGGAGAGAAGGGGCGAGTGGTAGACGTGCGCGTCTTCACCCGCGAACAGGGCGACGAACTGCCCCCCGGAGCGAACATGGTGGTGCGCGTCTATGTCGCGCAGAAGCGCAAAATCCAAGTGGGCGACAAGATGGCGGGACGGCACGGCAATAAGGGGATTATTTCCCGGATATTACCCGCCGAAGATATGCCCTACCTGCCAGATGGGACGCCTGTGGACATCGTGCTGAACCCCCTGGGGGTGCCATCGCGGATGAATGTGGGGCAGGTGTTTGAGTGCTTGCTGGGATGGGCTGGCGAGAACTTAGGCGTCCGCTTCAAAGTGATTCCCTTCGACGAAATGCACGGAGCGGAAAAAAGCCGCGAGTCAGTGCATGGCAAGTTGGAGGAGGCGAAGAAGAAGACTGGGAAGAACTGGCTGTTTAACCCTGATGAAGCCGGGAAGCTCCGAGTCTTTGATGGGCGTACTGGGGAAGCCTTTGACCGCCCGATCACAGTGGGCAAGGCGTATATGCTGAAGCTGGTACACCTGGTAGACGACAAGATCCACGCCCGTTCTACGGGACCCTACTCTTTGGTGACGCAGCAACCCTTGGGAGGCAAAGCGCAACAGGGTGGGCAGAGATTTGGCGAAATGGAAGTGTGGGCGCTGGAGGCTTTTGGCGCTGCCTACATTTTGCAGGAGTTGCTGACGGTGAAATCCGACGATATGCAGGGGCGGAACGAAGCGCTGAATGCGATCGTGAAAGGCAAGGCGATTCCGCGACCGGGAACACCAGAGTCCTTCAAGGTGTTGATGCGAGAACTGCAATCTCTGTGTTTAGATATTGCCGTCCATAAGGTGGAGACGACCGAAGACGGAACCACGGGACACGTAGAGGTTGACTTGATGGCGGATGTGTCAAATCGCCGGACACCGACGCGACCCACGTATGAATCTCTCAGCCGCGAGGAACTGGAAGAAGACGAAGTTTAATCAATGAAAAATGAAAAATTAAAAATTAAAAATTAGGAATTCTTTAATTTTTAATTTTTCATTTTTAATTTTTAATTGGAGCGCAGCGACAGATGAGACATCAGCTAGAACAGCGGTTTGACTACGTCAAGATTGCTCTGGCATCGCCAAAGCGAATTCAGGAGTGGGGGCAAAGAAACCTGCCCAATGGTCAAGTGGTGGGTGAGGTCACGAAACCCGAAACGATCAATTACCGGACGCTCAAACCAGAAATGGATGGCCTTTTCTGCGAACGCATTTTTGGTCCCGCAAAAGATTGGGAATGCCACTGCGGCAAGTACAAGCGGGTGCGCCACAGGGGTATCGTCTGCGAACGCTGCGGCGTAGAAGTGACAGAATCGCGGGTGCGTCGTCACCGCATGGGCTACATTAAGCTGGCGGCACCTGTGGCTCACGTCTGGTATCTCAAGGGCATTCCCAGCTATATGTCGATTCTGCTAGATATGCCCCTGCGGGATGTGGAGCAGATTGTCTATTTCAATGCCTATGTGGTACTCAGTCCCGGCAACGCGGAGAATCTCAGTTACAAACAGTTGCTGACGGAAGATCAGTGGCTGGAAATTGAGGAGCAGCTCTATAGCGAAGATTCTACCCTGCAAGGTGTAGAGGTGGGAATCGGTGCTGAGGCGCTGCAACGTCTCTTACAGGACATTAACTTGGAAGCAGAGGCTGAGTCCCAAAGAGAGGAAATTGCCAATGCTAAGGGTCAGAAGCGGGCGAAACTGATTAAGCGCCTGCGGGTGATTGACAACTTTATCGCGACTGGTTCTAAGCCAGAGTGGATGGTGCTGACGGTGATTCCGGTGATTCCGCCAGATTTGCGTCCAATGGTGCAGCTGGATGGCGGCAGATTTGCCACTTCTGACTTGAATGACTTGTATCGTCGGGTAATTAACCGCAATAACCGCTTAGCACGGCTCCAAGAAATCTTGGCACCAGAAATCATCGTCCGCAACGAGAAGCGGATGTTGCAAGAAGCGGTGGATGCGTTAATTGATAATGGTCGTCGGGGGCGGACGGTAGTAGGAGCCAATAATCGACCGCTGAAATCTCTGTCGGACATTATTGAAGGTAAGCAGGGACGTTTCCGGCAAAACCTGTTGGGTAAACGAGTAGATTACTCCGGACGTTCTGTAATTGTGGTGGGACCGAAGCTAAAAATCCACCAATGCGGCTTGCCACGAGAAATGGCAATTGAGTTATTCCAACCGTTTGTGATTCACCGGCTGATTCGCGGCGGACTGGTCAATAATATCAAGGCAGCCAAGAAGCTGATTCAGCGAGGGGATGCCTCTGTGTGGGACGTGCTAGAGGAAGTAATTGCCGGTCACCCGGTGATGCTGAACCGGGCACCAACGCTGCACCGTTTAGGGATTCAAGCGTTTGAGCCAATTCTGGTAGAAGGTCGAGCCATTCAGCTGCACCCGCTGGTATGTCCGGCTTTCAACGCCGACTTCGACGGCGACCAGATGGCGGTTCACGTACCGCTTTCTTTGGAGGCTCAGGCAGAAGCGCGGTTACTGATGCTGGCTTCTAATAACATCCTCTCGCCAGCGACGGGACGACCGATTGTAACGCCTAGCCAAGACATGGTATTGGGCTGCTATTACCTAACGGCAGAAAACCCAGCAGCGACCAAGGGAGCTGGAGGTTATTTCGGCAGCTTGGATGATGCGCTCTTAGCCTATGAGCAGTCTGCGGTAGATTTACACGCCTACATCTGGGTGCGCTTTGAGGGGATGGTAGAGAATGATAAACCGGATGCGGAGCCGGAAAAGGTGGAAACCCTAGCTGATGGCACCGTGTGGAAAACCTACAACTTCCGCCGAGTGCGGGAAGACAAGGGAGGAAATGTCTTGACTCAATACATTCGGACGACGCCCGGTCGAATTATCTACAATAAGACGATTCAAGAGGCATTGGCAGTATAAATCAGTGCTGAGGACGGAGTGATTGAGGACTGGGCAAAGAGTTTTAACTTTCCTACTCACTCACGTCCTCATTCCTGTGTTCTGTGTTCGCTCAGTCCGCGAGTTGAATGCCGCTACGCTAACACTCCTCATCGCTCAGTCCTCTTTAAATACTCAGTCGCGAGTAGAGCGCCGCTACGCTAACAGTCCTTATACCTCAGTCTTAACTTATGGCAGAGCAACCAGAAATCAAACATATTTTTCATAATCGGATGGTGGACAAAGGGCAACTGAAGAAACTGGTTGCCTGGGCATTTACCCATTACGGTAGTGCCCGCACCTCCCAAATGGCAGACCGCCTGAAAGATTTGGGCTTCCACTACGCCACTAAAGCAGGTGTCTCAATTAGTGTGGATGACTTGCAGGTGCCGGATTCTAAGCGGCAGTTGCTGGAAGCCGCAGAAATTGAAATTCGCGCTACAGAAGCACGCTACACGCGGGGGGAAATCACCGAGGTAGAGCGCTTTCAAAAGGTTATCGACACTTGGAATAGCACCAGTGAAGCGCTCAAGGATGAGGTGGTTCGCAACTTTAGACAAAAAGATCCCCTGAATTCGGTCTATATGATGGCGTTTTCTGGGGCGCGGGGAAATATTTCTCAGGTGCGTCAGTTGGTGGGGATGCGTGGATTGATGGCAAATCCCCAGGGAGAGATTATTGGTCTGCCGATTAAGACGAATTTCCGGGAAGGGTTGACCGTCACGGAATATATCATCTCGTCTTATGGGGCGCGGAAGGGATTAGTAGATACTGCTCTACGTACGGCAGATTCCGGCTATCTTACCCGCCGCCTGGTGGATGTGTCTCAGGATGTGATTGTTCGGGAAGTGGACTGCGGCACCCAGCGAGGGATTCGCTTACGCAGCATGACTTCGGACGATCGCGTGCTGATTCCTTTGTCAGATCGCCTGCTGGGCCGCGTTTTAGTAGAAGATGCGGTTCATCCTACCACGGGTGAAGTGGTAATGCCGTGCAATCAGCCGATGTCAGAAGAAATGGGGCTGAAAATTGTTAAGGCTGGGGTAGAAGAAGTTTTTGTGCGATCGCCCTTGACCTGCGAAGCCGCCCGTTCCGTGTGTCAATATTGTTACGGCTGGAGCCTCGCCCACGGACATCTCGTGGATCTGGGGGAAGCGGTGGGCATTATTGCTGCTCAATCGATTGGGGAACCGGGCACCCAGCTCACCATGCGGACGTTCCACACTGGCGGCGTCTTCACTGGCGAAGTAGCGCGACAAGTCCGTGCGCCGATGACCGCCAAAGTGCGCTTCAGCCGAGGGATGCGGACGCGGGGGATGCGGACGCGACACGGGGAAGATGCCCTGCTGGTGGAATCGACAAATGCGGAATTGATTCTCGATCCGGTAGACAGCACTCAGCAGCAAATCTCGATTCCGCTTACTCAAAATTCCACCCTGTACTGTGTCAATGGCGGTACGGTAACGGCAGAACAGCTATTGGGTGAAGTCGCGATCGTTTCTCCCACTCGCGCCCATACAGAAAAAGCCGCTAAAGACGTTCCCACTGACCTGGCAGGCGAAGTGAAGTTTGAAGGTCTGCTTCCAGAAGAAAAAACCGACCGCCAAGGGAACACCACCCGAATTGCGGCGCGGGGTGGCTTACTGTGGATTTTGTCTGGAGAAGTTTACAACCTACCTCCAGGTGCTGAAGCCGTCGTGCAGAACGGTAAAGTGGTGAATCGCCACGACGTACTCGCAGAAACCAAGTTGGTGAGCGAACATGGTGGCGTCGTCCGGCTAAAAGCTGATGACGCTGGTTCGCGGGGACGAGAAATCGAAATTATCACCGCTAGCGTGCTGCTAGACCAGGCACGGGTGCGAATGGAAGCCACTCAAGGTCGCGACCACTATGTAATTTATACCGGCGACAATCAGCGCTTTTCCCTGAAGGCCACACCAGGGACAAAAGTGCAAAACCACCAGGTAGTAGCCGACTTAATTGACGATCGCTATCGCACCCAGACCGGGGGAATTATTAAATACGCCGGTGTGGAAGTTGCCAAAAAAGCCAAGGCAAAACAAGGATACGAAGTCATCAAAGGCGGCACCTTGCTGTGGATTCCAGAAGAATCCCATGAAGTGAACAAGGATATCTCCCTCCTGCAAGTGGAAGACGGTCAATACGTAGAAGCCATGACAGAGGTCGTCAAAGATATCTTCTGTCAAACGGCTGGGATAGTGGAAGTAACCCAGAAAAACGATATCCTGCGGGAAATCGTAATTAAGCCCGGTGAACTGCATTTGGTCGATGACCCAGAAGCAGTGATGGGAACAGATGGGTCGCTGTTCTATCCGGGACAGGAAGTTATGCCAGGGCTAACGGTTAGCGAGTTGCGCTATACCGAATTTGTGGAAACCCCTGAAGGTCCTGCATTGTTGCTGCGTCCGGTGACTGAGTTTCACGTTCCGGATGAGCCGAGCGTACCGTCTCAAGCTTCTATTTCTGGCAGGGGACGTTACAAGATTGAGCTGCGGGCAGTGCAGCGGCTTCCTTATAAAGATGGGGAGCGGGTAAAGTCCATCGAAGGGCTGGAACTGCTGCGGACGCAATTGGTGCTGGAAATTGGCTATGGAACCGAGGGCGAAAGCAGTTCCGAGAGCATCGGTGCTTTGGAGCTACTGGCGGCGGATATTGAGTTGCTGCCAATTGAAGGGAAGGAAGTTGAGGCAAAAGGCAAGGGCGAACAAGAAAGCTCCGAGCTTTCAGCCGTTAGTTCGGAACTTTCGCCTCGGACTTCAGAGATGCGGTTACAGCTCTTGGTTTCCGAATCTCTGGTGATTCGTCGCGATACGGCGGCAGATCCGCTTTCTGGCAGTACGCATACGCGGATTATGGTGACAGACTCTCAGCAGATCGAGCCGGGAGCCGTTGTGGCTCGCACGGAAATTCAGTGCAAGGATGCCGGAGAAGTCCGGGGGATTCGCGCTGGAGAAGCCTCGATTCGCCGGGTGCTGCTGGTTCGGGATACCGACCGGATGAGTGTTGACACGAAAGGCGCTAAACCCACCGTAAAAGTGGGAGCGCTCGTAGTAGCAGGGACTGAAATCGCCTCCGGCGTACTTGCTCCAGCGTCGGGTCAAATTTCCGCCATCTTAGAGGATTCGATCCAGTTGCGTCTGGCGCGTCCTTATCGCGTGTCTTCCGGAGCCGTCCTGCATATCGATGATGGAGACTTGGTGCAGCGGGGTGACAACCTAGTGCTGCTAGTCTTTGAGCGGGCGAAAACTGGGGATATCATCCAAGGTTTGCCGCGTATTGAAGAACTGCTGGAGGCGCGGAAGCCAAAAGAAGCGTGTATTTTGACGCGGCGTGCGGGAACTGCTCAGGTCGTTTACGGAGATCAGCAGGACGCAGAGGAGATTAAAGTCATCGAGTCAGACGGCGTCGTGGCTGACTATCCCCTTGGCCCCGGACAGAACGTCATTGTCGGAGATGACATGGTTGTGGAGACTGCGGAGGCGCTAACCGATGGTCCTGCCAACCCCCATGAGATTCTAGAGATTTTCTTTGAGCATTACCGGGAAACGATGGGAGTCTACGAAGCGGCGCTTATGGCGTTGCAGAAGGTTCAGACTTTCCTGGTGAATGAAGTGCAATCGGTGTATCAATCTCAGGGGATTGATATTTCTGATAAGCATATTGAGGTGATTGTGCGCCAGATGACCTCGAAAGTGCGGGTGGATGATGGCGGCGATACCACGATGCTGCCTGGAGAGTTGGTGGAACTGCGGCAGATTGAGCAAGTGAATGAAGCGATGGCAATTACTGGCGGGGCACCGGCGCAATATACGCCGATGTTGCTGGGGATTACCAAGGCATCGCTGAATACAGATAGCTTTATTTCTGCGGCATCCTTCCAGGAAACGACGCGGGTTCTCACAGAAGCGGCAATTGAAGGCAAATCTGACTGGCTGCGCGGTCTGAAGGAGAATGTGATCATTGGGCGACTGATTCCGGCAGGAACCGGGTTCAATGCCTATGAGGACAGCATCAGCTCAGATGTTGATATATCGGTATCTGGCTTCGGTACCGGACTGGATGTTGAGGAGGACGCGCTGGACGTGGTGCTGGATGACCGAACGGCTCGTGCTTACAGCCCAGGACTCGGATTTGAAGAGCGGCCTACTTATGGAATGGGTGGTAGCGCTATCTCTCCAGTTCTCGATGATGACGACGACCTCGTTGAGGATGTTGAGGATGACGACGACTTTGAGGATGACGAGGATTAAAGAGTAATGAGTACCGAGGACTGTAGGCGCTTCGCCTTCCCGAAGGGTGGAGAGAGGAGAAAGAGGAAGTAAAAAGTAGTAAACGCGGTGTGCAACTTTCTGTATTTCTCCCCCCTTAAAAAGGGGCTAAGAAAAAGTTGCACGTGGCGTTAGTAAGTAATAGAGAAGAGAATTTTCTCTCTCTTTTCTATTACTTTTGACTTCTAACTCACTCAGTCCTCAGTCCTCAGTCCTCAGTCCTCAGTCCTCAGTCCTCAGTCCTCAGTCCTCAGTCCTCAGTCCTCAGTCCTCAGTCCTCAGTCCTCAGTCCTCAGTCCTCAGTCCTCAGTCCTCAGTCCTCAGT
>NZ_JBYCCT010000053.1:0-131334 GCF_057473865.1 Coleofasciculus sp. H7-1 | reverse complement strand
CCCAACCTACGCAGATTTGGGATTTTTAGCTCTAAATGAACCGTATTGCTTTATACATTGAATTCCGCGTAGACGGTAGGGACACGGCACTGCCGCGTCCCTACGTTTGTGTAGCTAACGTGCTTGATATGCTTGCCAAAAATAAATTCCAACTGTACCAAAAATAACTATAAGAAATATCGGCAAAAAGGCTATTCCCAAACCTGTTGATTTACCCAAAGCCACTTGAATAATCTGCCATTCTATGTAAGTAAATAGCCAGACGATTTCTGTTTTCAGCCAATTCATTAATCCAATAGCTATTTGATATTGGCGGTAGGCATTTTCTTGTGTAATTGCCCAAGGATAATTAAATGTATGAGGAAAACGCCTTAATAAAGTAAATACTAGATAAAGTACAATACTCAAAGCAGGAAATAGCAAAATAGTTGTTTTGCTACCCATAGCATCTGGCTTACCTGCAACATTAAAATGTACGGGAATAGTATTAGGCATTGTCCAAGATTGGAGAGTAAGCAAGAATAGTACAACAATGCCCGCGATCGCTACTACATCCAAGGCTAAATCTACAGGCGATCGCGCGATTGTCAAAATCGGTCGTTGATTTGATGGATTCCTCGTCATAGGGTTAATTGCTAGGCAATAACAGCATATGTTTACTACATATTTTATCTCTAAAGTCAATCGCCATAATTAGAGAAAAGTTAGTAAAGCCATCAATCTTAACATTGGCAGATAGAGGGTTGATGGGTTACAACCAAATGGAAAGCATAGCCAACCTGTGACAGATGGTACTTGAATTTACAGCAGCAAAGATTGCAGAAATCGCTTTTGGCGGAATGATAGAAGGTGGCGCTGGTAAGTTGATGGAAATTGCCATTGAAAAGGTAAATCCGCTACGCGAGAAAATTTGGAATAAATTACGGGCTAATCCAGACGCAGAAAGAGCCATTCAAGCCGTTGAGCAAGGCTCGAAGTCAGAATTAGTGAAGGTTGTTACTGAATATTTGCAGGCTTGCATGGATAAAGAGCCAGCATTTGCCAAAGATATTCGGATGATGGCTAGAGAAATTCAAATCAGCAATACTCAAGACAACAGCAGGACTCAGATTAACCGGGATAATGCCAAGGGCTATCAAGTAGAAACAGTGAATTCTCAAAGCGTGCAGTTTGGTGACACCATCAACCATCACTGACTGCTGGGAGACAACCAGGGAACAAGCCCTCAACCAGTTCAAAACTCAGCTAACCTCGATGAAATGCGCCCTCACTTGAAGTGTTGGCAAGGGCGCACGCAGGAAAGGCAGAAAATCGGGGAATGGATGGCGGATGGAAATATCCTGCTGATTGGCATTACGGGTTTAGGTGGCTTTGGTAAATCTACCCTGGCTGCCAAAATCTACGAAGACGATAGCGCTGAGTTTGATAAAAAGTTCTGGGTAGATGTCAGCCGCCGCGTGACTTTTACCGAGTTGGCGCGACGAGTCTTGCTGCGGTTGGGACTTTCCCCGTCAACTGTGGAGGCAATTCCAGAATTGTCGCTGGTGGATGCGTTGGTGAACCATCTGCGGGAGGGGCAGTATTTACTTATCATTGACAACCTGGAAAGTCTGCTGCAACCCGATGGGCAGTGGTTGGATGCTATCTACGAGCAGTTTTTTCACGGTTGGCTGGGATGTGGCGGTAAGAGTGTCATTCTGGTGACGACGCGAGAACGCCCGGATTTTCCAGAAATCAAGTTGAAATGGCTTCCTTTGTCGGGATTGTCACCAGCAGAGGGGGCTACTTTGTTGAGGGCTGCGGGGGTTCTGGGAACTGAGACAGAATTGCAAGATTTTGCGAAAAAGGCAGAGGGGCATCCCTTGCTGCTGACGCTGGTTGCAGGTTTTTTGCGGGCAGAGGAGGAGTCAGATCCGCAGATTAGCCACTTGCAGAGGTATGGTTTGGCTGACGTAGCCCAGCTAGTGACTGAGGAAAAGCTGAAAGGGCTGCACCGGGGCAAAATCGATATCTGGATGCGTCAGGTGTTAGATGCCAGCTTTAACCGTATCAGTGACAAGTTGCAACGACTGCTACTAAATCTGAGTGTCTATCGGCTTCCTTTCAATGCGGCGATGGCAGATGTCCAGTTGCCGGGAGAGAATGTATTGGAGCAGGATTTAAGGCAGTTGGCTAGGCGTTCTCTGTTGCAAGAGGAAAGGGACAAGAACGGGGGGCGATGGTTTCAGTTTCACCCGTTGATTTTGGCGTATGTCAAGCAAAAGGCGGGCGATCTAACCGAGGCACACCAAAAGGCAGTTGCATACTACAAAGAAAATGCCAAACCAGAACCCTGGCAGACAATAAGTGATGTAGCAGAATATCTAGAAGTTTTTTATCACTGCTATCAGCTCGGAGAGTATGACAATGCCTTCAACACTATTCGCCTGTGTGAGAATTTTCTAACTTTACGAGGTTACAACACTGTCCGAGCCGAACTGTACGGGCAGTTAGTTAAAGCATGGCAGCAAAATAACTCTGGTAGTTGGAAATTCGCTGCTTCTGGCAATAACTTGGGCAATGCTTACCGTTCTCTAGGACAATACCCACAAGCAATTGATTACCATCAGCAGTCTCTGGCAATATTCCGGGAGATTGGCGATCGCAATGGGGAAGCGGCTTCTCTCGGTAATTTGGGCGCTGCTTACGATTCTCTAGGACAATATCCACTGGCAATTGATTACCATCAGCAGTCTCTGGGAATAGAACGGGAGATTGGCGATCGCAATGGGGAAGCGGCTTCTCTCATAGGTTTGGGCAATGCTTACGGTTCTCTAGGACAATACCCACTCGCAATTGATTACCATCAGCAGTCTCTGGGAATAGAACGGGAGATTGGCGATCGCAATGGGGAAGCGGCTTCTCTCAATAATTTGGGCATTGCTTACCGTTCTCTAGGACAATACCCACTGGCAATTGATTACCATCAGCAGTCTCTGGGAATAGAACGGGAGATTGGCGATCGCAATGGGGAAGCGGCTTCTCTCATAGGTTTGGGCAATGCTTACAATTCTCTAGGACAATACCCACTCGCAATTGATTACCATCAGCAGTCTCTGGCAATATTCCGGGAGATTGGCGATCGCAAGGGGGAAGCTACAACTCTGCAAAACTTAGCCAGCCTATATCAGCAGTGTGGACGAGTACAAGAAGGATTTGCAGCAGCATATCAAGCACAAGAAATTTTACAAGAACTTCAGCTCCCTCTGGATGCAATGCCTTATCCAAAGTGGTTGAAATTGGTAATTAAATTTGCTCAACATGGTAAATGGCAACTGGCTTTGTGCTTCGTTTTAGGTCTGGTAGTCTTCCCGTTTGCCTTGACTGGAATGCTGGGACTGATAATGTGGCGAGTGGTACGCGCACAGCTAACGCGACGTAGTTAAGCGATCGCGTCTTTCTTCCTCTGTCCTACCTATGACGGTAAAAAAGATGCGATCGCACTCACCATCAATTAGCAAGTGCGATCGCGCTTTCCTTCAAAAGATACTAGCCTTGTGAATAAGCTTCCATCGGGAGACAAGCGCAAACTAAATTGCGATCGCCAAAAGCATTATCTATGCGTCCGACAGTAGGCCAGAACTTGTGTTCTCTCGTCCACGGCGCAGGATAGGCAGCTTGTTCGCGGGAATAGGGATGATTCCACTCAGAAGTCATTAAAGCTTCTGCGGTGTGGGGTGCGTTCTTCAAGAGATTATCTTGAGCGTCCATCTTACCCGATTCAATTTCCGCAATTTCCTGACGAATCGAGATCATCGCATCGCAGAAACGATCTAGTTCTTCCTTGGATTCGCTTTCTGTGGGTTCTACCATCATCGTACCCGCCACGGGCCAAGAGACGGTAGGGGCGTGGAAGCCGTAGTCCATCAGGCGCTTGGCGATATCATCCACTTCGATACCAGCAGACTTTTTGAGCAAGCGCAAATCTAAAATACACTCATGCGCCACCAAACCATTTTTCCCTTTGTACAAAACAGGATAGAAAGGTTCTAAGCGACGGGCAATATAGTTGGCATTGAGAATCGCCACTTTCGTCGCTTCTGTTAAGCCTGCCGCCCCCATCATGGCGATGTACATCCAAGAAATGGGTAGGATGCTGGCGCTACCCCAAGGCGCGGCTGCAACGGCACCGATGCCTTGTTCGCCGCCAGTTGGGACAACAGAGTGCCCCGGTAAAAAGGGGACTAGATGCGGCATTACCCCAATTGGTCCCATTCCTGGCCCACCGCCGCCGTGGGGGATACAGAAGGTTTTGTGCAAGTTTAAGTGACAAACATCTGCGCCAAAGTCTCCGGGACGGCATAAACCCACTTGGGCGTTCATATTCGCCCCGTCCATGTAAACTTGTCCGCCGTTAGCGTGGACGATATTGCAGATTTCTTTTATCGGTTCCTCAAAGACGCCGTGAGTAGAAGGATATGTCACCATCAAGGCGGCGAGTTCGTGGCGATGCTTCTCGGCTTTCGCTTTGAGATCGTCTACATCAATATTGCCTCGATCGTCGCAAGCGATCGCTACCACTTTCATCCCACACATTACCGCACTGGCAGGATTTGTCCCGTGGGCAGATTGCGGAATCAGACAGACATTCCGATGTTCTTCCCCGCGACTTTCGTGATACTGACGAATCACCAGTAGTCCCGCATATTCGCCTTGAGATCCGGCATTGGGTTGCAGAGAAATGCCCGTAAAACCAGTGATTTCAGCTAACCACGCCTCAAGCTGCTGGAACAGAATTTGATACCCCCGCGTTTGCGAATGGGGGGCAAAAGGATGAATTTTGCCAAATTCCGCCCATGTTACCGGGATCATTTCCGCCGTCGCATTCAACTTCATCGTGCATGAACCTAAGGGAATCATCGATGTTGTCAGCGACAAATCCTTAGCCTCTAGACGGTGCAAGTAGCGCAATAACTCAGTTTCCGAGTGATAGCGGTTAAAGACGGGATGAGTTAAATAGCTGCTAGTACGGGCAAAAGGTGCGTCAAAATCAGTTGTCACCTGACTCGCCAATTCCACCGTAAACGGTACAAAGTCTTGCGCCCCTAAACCTGCGAAAATTTCAAATAGGTCTTGCAAGTCCTGTAAGGTCGTGGTTTCGTCCAAGCTGATGCCGACAGCATTTGCATCCAGAATCCGCAAGTTAATCTGACGAGCTTGGGCAGCTGCGAGAATATCTTCAAGAGCGCGATCGCCCAATTCTACCCGCAAAGTATCAAAAAATTGTTCTGCACCGATGCTGTATCCCAGCCGCTTCAATCCTGACGCCAGAATTACCGTCAGCTTATGGATATTCTGGGCAATTTTTTTCAGTCCGGCTGACCCGTGGTAGACAGCATACATACTCGCCATCACCGCTAGGAGAACTTGGGCTGTACAGATATTACTGGTCGCTTTATCGCGGCGGATATGCTGTTCGCGGGTTTGCAAAGCTAAACGCAGCGCTGGCTTGCCGTGGGCATCTTTAGAGACTCCGACAATCCGCCCCGGAACCTGCCGCTTATACTCTTCTTTGGTGGCAAAGTAGGCTGCATGAGGTCCCCCGTATCCGAGGGGGATTCCAAAGCGCTGAGTGCTTCCTACCGCAATATCTGCCCCAAATTCTCCCGGTGGTGTTAGCAGCGTTAGGCTCAAGGGATCTGCTGCCACCGTGACTAAAGCACCCGCTGCATGAGCTTTTTCTACAAAACCCCGATAATCGTAAATCGTGCCATCAGTGGCGGGGTATTGCAGGATTGCCCCAAAGATTGCTTGCTCAAAATCAAAGTTCTGATGAACGCCGACAATAATCTCAATGCCAAGCGGTCTCGCCCGTGTTTGCAATACTTCGATAGTTTGGGGATGGCAGGCGCTGGAGACAAAAAAGGCGTTGGCTTTGGTTTTACAGAGGCTATAACTCATTGTCATTGCTTCTGCGGCTGCGGTTGCTTCATCGAGTAAGGAAGCATTAGCAATTTCCAGCCCTGTCAAGTCAATGATCGTTGTCTGAAAATTCAGCAGCGCCTCTAGTCGCCCTTGGGCAATTTCTGGCTGATAGGGAGTGTAGGCGGTATACCAGCCGGGGTTTTCTAAAATATTACGTTGAATGACCGGCGGGGTAATGCAGTCGGAATAACCCATGCCAATCAATGAGCGAAACACCTGATTTTTGGAGGCGATCGCTTTCAATCGACTCAGCGCTGCGGACTCACTCTGAGCTGCGGGAAGCTGAAGCGAATCGGTTTTCGGAGTTGCCCCATTGGGAAAACGCGATCGCCGAATTGCCTGCGGAACCGTTTGGTCGATGAGGGCATCTAGGGTCGGTATCCCCACTACCTCAAGCATTTGCTGGACTTCATCCGGGCTAGGGCCGATATGCCTCTGTACAAAAGAAATCGATCCCATTTCTCCTAGCAGATGTTGACGGCTAGACTCGGTATGAGGGATGGAAATTACCACAGGTTGCTCTCCAGACGCGACTATTTCATATTTTGCAACAATTTTCCGGGGTCAGGAGCTGTAAAAACACCGATTTGCCGCGTCTCGAAGTTACCGCAATTTTAGATTTTAGATTTTGGAAGGAATTGCCAATTGAAGAAAGCCCGCTTCCCTAGAAAGGCAAATCCCCCATTGTCGGAGGCGGAGAAACTCCGACCTCCGCAAAATCTAAAATCCAAAATTCAAAATCTACTCTCCTTCCACCTGCGATCGATACTCATCCGCCGATAAAGCCTCATCCAGCTCATCAGGGTCGTTAATCCGAAGTTTCAAAAACCATCCTTCGCCGTAAGGATCTTCCGCCACATTTTCCGGAGCTTCCAAGATGGCAGTATTGCGTTCTATAACTGTCCCGCTGACCGGGGCATACATATCTTCAACGGCTTTCACCGATTCAATTGTCCCAAAACTCTCTCCCTTTGATAGGGCGTCGCCGATTTCTGGCAAATCCAGAAATACAATATCGCCCAGCTGATCGATGGCAAAGGCGCTGATGCCAATTGTGGCAATCTCACCCTCCAGTCGCACATACTCGTGAGAGTCCAGATATTTTAGGTCTTCAGGATATTCCAGAGCCATTGCACTTCCTTCCTCAAATACGCGCTTAAATAACTTTTACCAGCCATTAAGTTTACAGCTTCAAACCCGAATATCAGAAATATTATGGATAAAAAAAAGCTAAAACGCCTGCTTTTTGGTGAATTTTCTGTTAAAAGACTTATGCGCTCCGCAATCTTCATCTACGCTTTTCTTTGCTTCTATGCCTATTTCTTTTCCGATAGGATGATTTTTTTGCCCCAGCCGTCCAGTTATCAGGATAGTAGCGAGATTCTTAAGCTAACCACAGCGGATGGCGTGCAAATCTCGGCAGCTTATCTGCCTAATCCCAATGCCACTTACACAATTTTATACAGTCACGGTAACGCTGAAGACTTATTAGATGTGCTGTCGGTGCGTCAAGGTTTGCGGAACTTGGGCTTTGCTGTCTTCGCCTACGATTATCGCGGTTATGGAACCAGTCAGGGAACGCCTACCGAGGGCAATTCTTATCGGGATATTGACGCTGCCTATACTTATCTGACTCAGCAGCTGGGTGTGCCACCGAATCAAATTATTGCCTATGGGCGTTCGGTGGGAAGTGGGCCAGCAGTGGATTTGGCTTCTCGTCAACCGCTGGCGGGTTTAATTGTGGAAAGTGCGTTTATTACGGCGTTTCGAGTGCTGACGCGCATCCCGATTGTGCCGTTTGATAAGTTCCGCAATCTCGACAAGATTAAACAGGTGCGTTGCCCAGTCTTGGTAATGCACGGAAGGGCGGATGAAGTGATTCCCTTTTGGCATGGGGAGCAACTTTTTGCTGCTGCCAACGAACCGAAGCGCTTTTTGTGGGTGGATGGGGCAGGTCACAATGACTTTAGCTGGATTGCGGCACAGCAGTCTGAGAAAGCCCTGCGGGAGTTTGCCCAGTTGGTGGAGCAGTTTCAGAGCAATCTGCCCACAGGCTGAAGCCTGGGGCTAGGCAAAAGCCTGCATAGATAGGCTTGACTGAAGGAGCGATCGCTACTTGCTAGGAAGACGACTGGGGGAGCGATAAAAAGGTTTTTTAACCACAACTGCTGGATAAGCTTTGCCCCGAATTTCTACCTCCAATTCCTGACCAATCTGAGCCAGATTCGGAGGAACATAAGCCAGAGCAATCGGTTGCCCTACAGTAGGAGCCAAGGTGCCACTGGTAACGACGCCCACGGCTTCACCTTTAGCTAGCACTGGGTAGCCATGACGCGCAATATAACGCCCCTGCATTTGCAACCCTACTAAGCGTCGTTCTACGCCATTTGCCTTCTGTTTTTCCAAGACTGGACGCCCGATAAAATCGTCTTTGGTATCCAGATGAACCAGCCAACCCAATCCAGCTTCTAAAGGGGTGGTGCTTTCGTCCATATCTTGCCCGTAGAGGCACATTGCCGCTTCTAGGCGCAGGGTGTCTCTGGCACCGAGTCCGCAGGGTACGACACCAGCAGTGGCGAGACTGCGCCACAATTCTACCCCCACTTCTGGGTCTACCATTACTTCAAATCCATCCTCTCCGGTGTATCCAGTCCGGGCGATGAAAGCTGGTTCACTCAAGACGGTTGCTTCCAAATGTCCAAATGCCTTGATCGGCGTCAAGTCTTGTTTGACAAATTGCTGAAGATATGCCAGTGCTTGCGGCCCCTGAACGGCAATCAAAACTTTTGCCTGGGAGAGATCCTCGAAGTCAATTTGAGTAGATTCCAGTTGGGCAAATAGCCATGCTTTGTCTCTGGATCGAGTGGCGGCGTTGACAATCATCGCTCCCCGCTGTTCGCCGTCTGCATCTTCGCCTTGATAATAGAAGATAATATCGTCCAAAATGCCGCCTTGAGAATTCAGCAGGACGGTATACTGAGATTCACCGGCTTTCAGGCAGCTCAAATCTGAGGGAACTAGAGGCTGTAAGTGCGAAATCAGCTGTTTCCCCTTGAAGGTAAATTTCCCCATGTGGGAGATGTCGAACATTCCCGCTGTGGTGCGGACTGCCTGGTGTTCTTGTCCAATGCTGGTGTATTGTACGGGCATTTCCCAGCCGGAAAAGGCAGTCAATCGGGCTTTTTGTTCGAGGGCAAGTTGATACAGGGGAGTACGGGCAAGCGCGATAGCCTTCGGCATGGCTTCGCTTACCGCTGTCTCTGGATGCAATTCTTCAGACTTAGCCACAGATAGTCATTCCGTCGCAGGTGGATATCTTTTATCCTACGGGATGCTTCTTGCTTGAGCAGTATAAAACAGCCAAAGCGCGATCGCGCGGTGGATGTGGTGAAGGCGATCGCCCCTACATAGAATCAGAGCAAAGCGTGCATCGTGTCCTTGCCCAAAATGAATCAGATATGCACTTGAATTGCCTTGGGTTAGATTGATGCCATTCATCAACTTAACTTGGTGATATGCCTGCTGCCAAAACAACTTGCTTGTCAGCGGAATAATCGTTGAATCAATTGGCATTAACCAGAAGCGCTGTCGCTGGGTTACGTCGCTTAAGTCACTCAATTAATTCAACTGCGATAAAAATGCTGGTCTTGTCGAGTTTTACAGGCTTTAGAAAAGGTAGAGATGTCAACTGGAATCCCCGCATGATTCAGCCGATAAAACAGGTCTCTCATGCTCGTCAAACTTTTATCTAAGACAAAGGTAAACCAGATATCAAAGAACAATCGAGAGTGCAGAACTGGGTAGTTATGTGAAGAAAGTTGTCTCAGTACAGAATTGCCAGAGGTATCCTACACCCGCGCGGTGCCGTCAGTTCCGGCGGTGACAATCCGCTTGCCATCGGGGCTAAAACTGGCGCTGTTGACACTCCCAGAATGCCCAGTCAGTTGAGCTGATTGGGCGATGTAATCAATAAAGTTGCCTGACGCAGTAGGGTTAGCGGCGGGATTTTGGTCTAATTTCTGGTTGTTGGGAGTTTGCGCGATCGCATGATTGTGTAGCCAATATTGCGGGAAAATAGACAGGCAAGGGGTTGAGACACCGAAGGCGAACCAGGGGAGAAAAAATAGACCAATTCTTTGGAGACGCATCAAGGTTGATTGGGGAAGGCGCGGCGATTATCTACTGGAAACATATCTCTCACAATTTGGCACTTATGTAATTCGATCTTTAGTTTTTTGCCAGAAACTGGGTGTCTCAAAGAATTGCCCCTGCAAACTGGACTCTTGAAGGAAGCGATCGCCCTCTTCTCAACCAAATCTGGCGCTAGACTGGACAGTGTTGCCAAGAGTCCAACCCTATGCAGTATCCAGATAAACCTCTCACTTATCCAACTAGCCAAAAAGTCGATCGAGTTGATGACTATCACGGGACAAAGGTATCCGATCCTTACCGTTGGCTAGAAGATCCGGACTCGGATGAAACCAAGACTTGGGTTGAGGCTCAAAATCAAGTTACTTTTAGCTATTTAAATGAAATTCCGGTTCGGGAACAAATTAAGCAACGCTTAACCCAACTGTGGGACTATGAAAAATACAGCCTTCCGTTTAAAGAAGGCGATCGCGCACTTCGCTATTTCTATTTCAAAAACGACGGCTTGCAAAACCAGAGCGTTCTCTATACATTAACGTCCCTGGATGCCGAACCAAAAGTTTTGCTAGATCCCAATAAACTTTCAGAAGATGGCACCATTGCTCTGTCGGGTATTGCTATCAGCGAAGATGGGAATTTGATGGCGTATGGTTTATCCACTTCTGGTTCAGACTGGCAAGAATGGAAGGTACGCGATGTTGAGACAGGCGAAGACCTTTCGGATCATCTCAAGTGGATTAAATTCTCTAGCGCCTCTTGGACTAAAGACAACCAAGGTTTTTTCTATAGCCGCTACGATGAACCGAACGAAACAACCAAATTAGAAGACATTAATTACTGTCAAAAACTCTTTTACCACCAACTAGGTAAGCCACAATCTGAGGATGTCCTAATCTATCATCGCCCCGACCAAAAAGAATGGGGTTTCAGCGGTGGCGTCACCGAGGATGGACATTACCTAATTATCAGCGTGTGGCGAGGAAGCGATCCTAAGAATTTGGTCTTTTATCAGGATTTGACAAATCCTGAGGCGTCCGTGATTGAACTAATTAGCGAGTTTGAGGCTAGCTATAGTTTTATCGACAATGATGGCTCAATCTTCTGGTTTCGCACTGACTTAGATGCGCCTCGCGGACGCGCGATCGCAATTGATACCTGCAATCTCTCCTCGTCTCCAGTAAGTAAGGAGGGATGGCAAGAAATCATCCCACAGACAGAAGAAGTCCTCGAAGGCGTGGGCATCCTCAATAATCAGTTTGTGACTGAATATCTAAAAGACGCCCGGACTCAGATTAAAATCTTTGAGCTAAACGGTTCCTTTGTGCGGGAAGTCGAGTTACCGGGAATTGGTTCGGCTGGAGGTTTTGGTGGTAAGCGCTATGACACGGAAACCTTCTACAGCTTCACCAGTTTCACGACACCTGCCACTATTTACCGCTACGACATGGTCAGTGGTGAAAGTACAATTTTTCGTCAGCCGAAAGTTGATTTCAACCCCGCCGATTATAAGACAAAGCAGATATTTTATCGCAGCAAAGATGGCACCCATCTGCCCATGTTTATCACCTACAAAAAAGGGCTGCAACTAGATGGAACTAACCCCACTTATCTCTATGGCTACGGTGGTTTTAACGTCTCCCTGACGCCTAGTTTCTCGGTTGGCAGTCTGGTGTGGATGGAGATGGGTGGCGTCTATGCCGTCCCCAATTTGCGCGGCGGCGGCGAGTACGGTGAGGAGTGGCACCAGGCAGGAACGAAGCTGAATAAGCAAAATGTCTTTGATGATTTCATGGCGGCGGCGGAGTGGCTGATTGCCAACGGCTACACAACCCCAGCAAAACTTGCTATCGGCGGCGGCAGTAATGGGGGATTGTTGGTGGGTGCGTGTATGACTCAGCGCCCGGATTTATTCGGTGCGGCGCTGCCAGCGGTGGGAGTTATGGATATGCTGCGCTTCCATAAATTCACGATTGGCTGGGCTTGGACTTCCGATTATGGTTCTCCGGAAAACCCGGAGGAGTTCAAAGCGCTTTATGCCTATTCGCCGCTGCACAATCTCAAACCTGGGACATCTTATCCAGCCACGATGATTACAACAGCGGATCATGACGATCGGGTGGTGCCTGCCCACAGTTTCAAGTTTGCTGCCGCTTTGCAAGCAGCTCATGCGGGTGTTGCACCCGTATTAATTAGAATTGAGACTAAAGCGGGACATGGGGCTGGGAAGCCAACGACTAAAATTATTGAGGAAGTTGCGGATCGGTGGGCTTTCTTGGTGCGGGTGCTGGTGCGGGAAGTGTTTGCGTAACGGCGCGGATGAGCGATCGCGATCGCTCTACTCGAATCGATTGCTATCTCACCCAATCATCAGTCTTTATCTGTCCGATTTGAAGAGCAAATCCAAGGAGCAACCCCCTATCAAACATCACCAAAAAATATAAGTTCCATGAATCTAAAATCAGCCCAGCGTTATCAGCAATCATCCCCTATCGCATCAAAGACGGAAAAATCGAAGTTTTGTTGATCACTTCCTCGACAGGCAAACGCTGGGTGATTCCTAAAGGAATGATTGAGCCGTTTATGACTCCACAAGCTTCGGCAGCCAAGGAAGCCTGGGAAGAGGCGGGGATAGTCGGTCAGGTGCTGCCGACTTCGGTGGGGACTTACGAGTATCAAAAATGGGGGGGCACCTGCCGGGTTGAAGTATTTTTGATGCAGGTAGAAACAGTGCTGGAAGTTTGGCCCGAAGCTAGCGTTAGAAAGCGACAGTGGGTTAGCGTGAAACAAGCGGTTAAGCGCATTGAGGAAGCCGAACTCAAACGCATTTTGATCATCCCCGATACCTTCTTAACTCTACAATCGCCTCTCGAATAGCTTGAATGGTTTACGGGGCTAGGAGTGGAGGTATTTTTCAGGAATTTTTGACAATCGTTGCTTCTGCTAAAACTTAGTAGAGTCGCTCTTGTTTATGGACGCGATCGCTCTACTCTTATCGCTCAATATTCAGTAGCTAGACGAGAAATAAGCGAAGTATGCCAGATCGAAAACAACCCAATGGCTGCCGTAAAATGCTGCGGCGTACTTTTCTATTTCTAGTAGGTCTAGCACTTGCTCAAATATTAACCGAATTCTTCTCAATTCCCCAAAACCGCTCCAATTTTGCCAATCTTGTTCGTCAATTATGGGAAAAAGCGATCGCTTTATGGGAGTCTCAAAACAGGGTCGCTCAAAAACCTTTACCCAGTAGTACGCCAACACCGATAAGCAGCGTCTCTCCTCAGCCTTTGCCTTCGCCAACACCACAAACCAGCACCATTCCTGAGTCTTTACCGACGCCAACGCCGCAAACCCGCGCCACTCCTAAACCACCTCAGCCGTCTTCTAAACCCAAAGTGAAGAGTCCCGCTGTTGTCAAAGGAAAACCCGTACAAGTTACCCAAAAAACAGTGGCTGGGGTGTCTTTTTATCAAACCACAATTGACCTCTCCGACCCCGAAACTTTCATCACTCTGGGATTAGCAAATAATGCGACTTATGCCAACGGGCCAACGGTGAGCAACGGCGATGAACCTTTTGCTAAGCTGGTAGCGCGTCAGAAGGCTGCTGTGGTAGCCAATGGCACCTTTTTTGACAAAAGTAACAAGAAGTGGGTGATGGGTAACATGGTGGCTGCTGGCAGATTTCTTAAATACAGCCGCTGGGAAAACTATGGTACTACCTTGGGGATTAAAGCAGGTAATCAATTAGAAATGATTACCGCACGAACCGAAGGACAGCCGAATTGGGATCAACACTGGTTTTCAATTACTTGCGGGCCAAGACTTATTAAACAAGGAAAAATTTCTATCTCGCCGCAATTAGAAGGCTTCGCAGATCCTCATGTTCTCGGTGTAGGATATCGCACTGCGATTGGGTTTCCAGCGAATCGAAAACAATTATTTTTAATTTCTTTTCTCGCTAGTCTATCTTTGCAACAAGAAGCCAACATTATGAAAGCGATTGGCTGTATTGAAGCAATGAATTTGGATGGAGGTGCTTCAGAAGCTTTAGCCCATAATGGAAGAATTTTGCTTCCCGCAGGACGGAACCTGACGAATGTAATTGTTGTTTATGACACTAATTATCCCGCTCCTTCAGCTTTGAAAACATCTTGGCAACGCTTTCAAGCAGGCGATCGCCCCTCGATTCCTCTATAAGCTTCCTCTTGACGGATATATCTCAATGTTTGTAAAAAGCCTGCATCCTAAAGGGTGGGATCGTTACGGTTCAGTTAACAATAATTGTAGGTTGGGTTGAGGAACGAAACCCAACAATTGCTATGTTTTGTTGGGTTTCGTTCCTCAACCCAACCTACCTTAACTAAAAATAATTTAATTATTTTAAGTAAAATAAGCATTTAAATAAAAAAATTAACGATTATTTATCTTGATTGAGCGATCGCGCAATCAGTTCCCGAATCGCTTGGGCGGTGGCGGGTGCAAGTAAAACGCCGTTGCGATAATGACCTGTGGCGAGGAGAACATTGCTGTAACCGGGCAGAAGACCGATAACGGGGGCGGGGCGTCCTTCGGGGCGGGGACGCAATCCCGACCAAGTTTTAAGGATTGTGGCTTCCTCTAGGCTTGGACAAAACGCGATCGCTTGCGCCATGACTGCATCCAGATGGGCGGCATCTGCCACTATCTCATCCCCATTGCTGGGAAACTCCACCGTCGCGCCGACCCAGTATTCTGTGTCAGTTACGGGCACAATGTGGACATCATTGCCCGTAATTGTCGGCTGGAAATCTGCACGCCCCATTGGCTGCGCTAGCCGCAAGTGCAACGCTTGTCCCAATACCGGGCGAATATCAATCGGTTGTTTTAAAGATGCTGTGAGTGGGGTGGAACCCAGCCCAGCTGCCACAATTAACCAATCAACATCAATTTGCCCCGCTGTTGTTTGAATGTGGCGAATGCCCGAATTTGTTGCTTCATCTTCTAAGACGGTAACGCCAAATTTGAAGGTAACGCCGTTGCGTTGGGCAGCATCAACTAAAGCTAAAGTCAGAGCAACCGGGTCGAGTTGCCGATCTTGGGGAGAATAGATAGCGCCGATCGTCTCATGACTCAACTGAGGACAGCGAGACTTAAGTTGGGCGGCGTCCCAAATTTCTAGATGCCAGCCTTGAGATTGGCGAATTTCTACCAGTTTTTCCCAACGAGATAAATCTTCACCAGCAAAGCAGAGCATAAGAATTCCCTGCCGGTTGAAGGGGATCTGACGCTCTAAAAGCGCTTCTAGCTCTGGAATTAGGGTTTCATAGCGCTGGATGCTAGTCTGCCGCATTTTCCAGGCATTGCCCTTGATTTTGTGACTGATGACGCCCATTAAGACGCCCAATGCAGCGCCAGTGGCGGCTTGTGCGGGTGGTTGCTTGTCCAAGACTGTAATCGTTAGCCCTGGAATTAGACTGAGTTCATAAGCGATCGCCGCCCCAACAACACCGCATCCAATAATTACAACCTGACTCATCACAGAGCGCATGAGAAATGGTCATCGGTAATGGGTAATCGGTAATTATGATTAGTCCTGAATTCTTAGCCAGTAGCAACGAACTAATGACAAATGACCAAGGACTAATGACTTTTTTCCCAATTACCCATTACCCAATTGGCTATGCCTTCGGAATCAAGTTCAAGAAGGCGTCGAACTCTTGCAATACAGAGCGGAAGTTAGTCACCGCTTGCTGATAATCCGCGTCTTTAGCAGCCTGATCGATCCTGACCAGATCGTTGAATAAATCTTTTGCTGCTTCACGCGCTGCTTGTTTGTCCTGGGGAGCCAAGTTGTCAACCACACGGTTCATATTCCGTCGCAAATCTCCCATTGGTCCGTGCATAAATGTACCCACATCTACCCACTGCCGTTGTTGGATTATGGTTTGCAATTGATTGATGCGATCGCGCTGTTCTTGAATTGCCGGAAGCGATCGCCCAATCTCCTCAATCTGAGCCGCCGTGTAGCTAGGAGCCGATTTTGTTGCTGCAGTCCCACTACCGCAACTAATCGTAAATGTCGCTACCACTGCCAAAATTAAACCCAAAATAGACCGATAACGTGCCATCATCCTTTTTTTTGAAACCATGAATCAAATTTCCCCTGTCATTTTAGAGAAAAATGGGGAAAGCGCGAGAAGGAAAGAGAAAAAGAGATGATATTACCCATTACCCAATTGCCTGACGACGCAGAAAGCCTTGAATCGCATCGCTGACCTTGTCCGACCAATGGTCTTGAGGATAATGCCCGACTTCTTCCATCTTCATGATTTCTGCCTTCTGGATGGAACTAGCCAGCTGTTGCGCTTGAGTGAAGGGAAGCCAAGGGTCTTTCATCCCCCAGGCAATTAAAGTTGGCTGCGTCCAGCTACGAAAACCGGATTCTATTTCTGCCATAGACTGCTGAAGTTGGAGATTCCGCACGGTAAATAGGAGACTTCGCCCCGCATCCGAACTTTTGAGGTAGGGACGGCGGTAAATGTCTAAATCCTTCTCTGAGATCACGTAACGGCTACCACCTTCTAAGGTTCTGTCCACTAACAGCGGGTCTTGCGTTATCATATCGCCGACAAAAGGCAGACCCAGTTGTTGAATCTTCCAAGGCAGCTTGGCAGTCGTTGACACAGGTGTATTGAGGATAACCAAGCGCTCGATTTGGTCTGGATGACGCAGCGCATACTGAAGTCCCACAGACCCCAAAAATCCCTGAACTACCAGATAGAATCGCTCGATTTCCAGGTGTTGGATGAATTCTGCTAGCGCGTTAATGAAGGTATCGGGTGTATAAGCAAAGTCTCGTCGGTCTGGTTTCGCCGAGAAGCCAAAACCAATCCAGTCAGGCGCGATCGCTCTATACCCTTTCTCTGCTAATGCGGGCATTACCGCACTCCAGCTGTAACTCTGCGACGGCAACCCGTGCAGCAGCAAAACTGGCAGTTTATCAGTCCTACCAATCGGATTCTCTTCTCGGTAAAACCATTCCAAGGAACCGATTTTGATTAATTGCTCATTGGTTGACACTATCTTTGCCTGCACATCTCCCGGTTGGAAAGAGCTTACCGCAAAAGCGGGAATCTCCGGCAAACCAAGTCAACTTTTAATTTTACTATTCTGGTTAAAATTGCATCTAAGATTCCGCTGCTGAAATATTAAAAGTTAAATGATTTTTTGATAACTTGGCATTTTTTTATGGTATAGTTATTATTAGTTTAAATTTATTTTCAATGCTCATTCTTTATAATGAAAATCTGAGCGAAACTTTGAAAAATGGACAGATTTCCATTCTCTAAGTATACCTTAAAAAAAGACAATTGTATAGTATCCAGCTTTACCATTCTTATCGCGTCACCGAATAAACTTAAAAAAGGATGCTCAACCAAGTTGCGAAGTGGAGAACATCCTGTTATATTTAAACGCCAAAACAACTGAAAAAGCGCAAGTTTAGGGGAACCCAAACGAAGTGAATGCAGCTGAACAGGCCACAAACATACAAGTCGCTAGTAAGATTGCTGCTATTGTCAATCTCTTCAAATCTGAGTTTTCTGATGCAAAGGCAGATTTAAAACCTTGGGCAAATGACCCGGATACTAGAGAGTTAGTCGATCCCGATTCAATTGATATCGGCTTCCATTTTCCTGGCAGAAGTCGCTTATTTCAAAGCCGCAGCATCTTGGTGCAGATTCGGTTTTACGAAGACCCCGTGACAGGTATTCGCCGCGCTATCGGTGTCGAAGCAGCGGGTTTTGACCATAAAGGCAAACAGTGGCTTCTATCGACCGTTGAAGAGTGGCAGTTTGTAGGGGAATCACAGCCAGCGGCTGAAGTGAGGGAAAAGCTGAAGCACTTTTGTCGGCAAATATTTGAACTGTTCAACAGCGAAGAAATCGCTTAAACCGAATTAGGTGATACCCGTTGCCAAGTCTTTGGAAACCCCATCCCAACCGTCCTGAATAAAAATTTATTCCCGATCTTCCCTCGCAAAAGCGGGGGATACGGGAAGAGAGAAATTTTAGCTAATTACTCGACGACTTGGGTTGTCTGAGCAATAATTACCGGCTTGCCTTCAAATTCGGCTTCCATTTTCTTCTTGACATTCAAATCGTTGGTGAAGTTATAATCTTTCTCAAAATCAGCCAGGACGAACTTACGAACTTGCCCTGTCACCGTAACATTCTTGCCTTCAGTGATAGGAACTGCGGCAGGAACTGCATTCAAAACCAACACTTTTTCGCCACTGAATATTTTTTCGTCTTCTAACCGAAACGCTTTGGGACCAACAATTTCTTCAACTTTGCCACTTACCGTCACAGTCTGACCGATCAGTTGATCCGTGTTTTGAGCAACTTTTTCAACGGCTGTGGTAGGTTCAGGGGCAGCCGCTTCTTTCTCGACAGTTACGCAAGCAGGAACAAGCATGACAAGCAGCGAAGCTGCGATCGCGCCGCCACTGTTCCACAACCCTTGGGAAAATCTCTTCGTTATGACTTGCTTTCTATCGGCAACCCGGTTATTCGTAAATCTATTGTTCATCGCCAAAATCTCCTCGCATCTACTCGCAGCTAGTCGCTACAGCAGTAGATAACCCCCCGATATAACTCGATCTGGACTTACGCAAATATCACCACATCTGCCACCGCAACCCCCTGGGGATTGCCTCTACAAAAGGCTATATGTATAAGCTTTGCGTAAGTCCTGTTGATAAAGTTTTTCCCACTGTTTTTAAATGACCGCCCCAAGGCAGCAATTGTAAAGCCACGTCACCAGCTTTTAATCGGCGACTTGTCGCAATGGGACAGCAACTGCTAACAATTATTTTAAAAGCGAAAACTACTGCTTAGCGTCTACCTGGAGAAGGAAAACTTTGAAGCGAGCATCCCAATTCTGTATGGGAGAAGCATTCGGATAGATAAATTATCTTTTCACAGCAGTAATTTAATGCCCGAATGCTTCGCCCCTACTTTTCCACCTAATGTTTTTGTGGTTTCTTACTCCGTCACACATCCTGTGGAACAAAAACTAACTGGGTAACTAGATTGATAAGTAGAAGAACGCTTGCCAAAGATGGTGTAACGGTTATCGCGGATTTGTTCGTAAGTGCGATCGCCCATCCACTTCACTCCCGGTAAAGTTCGATATGCATCCACAAATACGCTGCCCATTGGCAACAATCGCCCAATTTCTTCTGCCGCATCACTTCCCTGCCACCGTCTCCCAGGCGTATCGGCATCAATCAAAATCATCCCCATTTCACAATCTTGGGATGTAATTCCAAAGTGGTTGAGGGCTTCTGGATCTTGCATCGGGATGTACTGAAACATCTGCCCCTTATCTAAACCTTCCAGCAGTTGCACGAGGGTGACGCAGAGATTGCAGTTGCCGTCATAAATTACGTGGTAAGTCATTGAGCTAACATATTTTTTTAGAATTAATTTGAAACGGATTTTCGACTCATACACCCAGGCTGTAGAGTAAATTTAACTTCAATAACTCAACATCTGAATATGGAAGATACACCCTTTGATATCCATCAACTTGACGATCTCGACTACGACGCAGCAGAGCCAATTCTGGATGATTACCAGGATACCCTAATCAACCTGTTTGCTAATTCTCCCGAAGGGCAGACCTATCTTGAAACTAACCCAGAAATGGGAGCTTGGATAGCACAACTTATTTACTACGGCTACTGCTACGAAAGCTTCACCCTGCCCAAGATGACCAAGAATGATGTCAAAACCGTTGTAGAAGGTCTGTTCCCCAGAAAAGTTTCCCTCCTCTCCCCGGAAGAAGCTGATGATGCAATTCCAGAACTAATGGCGTTTTGGCAATTTCTGAAGCGCGAATTTAAACTCAGCAATGCAGGCTCAATCTTGACCTATCTGCGCCAAATTCAACCCAAATTCAAGAACATCATGAATGACTCCTCCAGATTTGGTCTGGCAAAGTCATTCTTTGCGATGGGTCAACAAGCAGGCTTTGATATGACGACTCCAGAAGGATTAGAAAAATTCCAGCAGTTCTATAATGCCAACATTGCCCCTAAAATTGCGGCTCAAAACTCTGAATCTTTTGGAATGTTCGGTGGACTACTAGATTCTTTAGCAGCTGAGGCTGGTGCAAGCAAAGCCACAAGCTCTAAAGTTCCCAAGGAAAAGCAGAAAAAGACACGCAGCACCAAGCAATCCCGCACGCGCAACAGCGCAAAAAAGAAGTGAGTTTGACATCTTGCATCATTCTCAATTAGCCTCAAAACCCGCCAAGAAATAGATTTTTTGGCGGATTATTGTAACTGGTGCAAAATCTAAAGGATTTCAAAGCGCGATCGCCTGCGTGGTGTACTCAGCGCATTGCTTGTCGCGATCGCCTGAAGGCAAGCAATGCCTTAGCGGTGTATTCAGCTACAGTCCTTTGAGCAGAACTCAGTAAGAATATTCAATTGCACGAATATTTAGGCAGTGATTAGGCGGGATGAAACCCAAAATTATTGTCTGCGGCTTGGGTCTGACTGGGTATAAAATATTTTGCTTGCTAAGACAGCAGGGAGCGAGCGTGATTGGCATCCACGCCGAATCGATTCCTGATGAAGATTATGATGTCGTAATAGGAGAATTACGGGCAGCTTCTACCCTGAAAGCAGCGGGGATTCAGGAAGCCCAAACGTTAGTGCTGGCTGGGGAAGACGAGGCGCTGAACTTAGCGATTCTCACCCAAGCACGAATTCTCAATCCTCGGATTCGGATTATCAATCGGTTGTTTAATACTAGCTTGGGCGATCGCCTCAACCAGACGCTTGCAGATCACGTCACCATGAGCGTTGCTGCCCTAGCAGCACCCGTGTTTGCCTTTGCCGCCTTGGGAAGTCAAGCGATTGGGCAGTTGCGGCTGTTTAACCAAACTTGGCCCATCCACGAAGAATATATCGATGAAACGCATCCTTGGATCGGTTGCAAGTTAAGTGACTTGTGGGATGACCGTTCTCGGATGCTGATTTACTATTTGCCGGTAGACAGTCAGATGGATCTGATTTCTGCCGTAGTGTATGGGCAAAAGTTGCAAATAGGCGATCGCTTAATTGTTGGCACCCAACCCAGCGTCCGCACCTCCCGCAAACCCGCACTTCCAAAACTGCTCAAAGTCTTTACCAACCTACGACAGTTTCAGCAACACGGTCAACCGATAGCGGTTGTTACCCTTGTCCTCCTGATCACAGTTTTTATTGCCACGCTCACTTATGTTTGTGTCGATGCAAAAATTTCTGTAGTTGACTCCCTTTATTTTTCGGTTGGCATGATTACGGGTGCCGGTGGTAACGAGAAAGTCGCAGAACACGCACCCGACAGCATTAAAATCTTTACCGCAATGATGATGCTAGTCGGTGCTGGTGTAATTGGGATTTGCTATGCTCTCCTCAACGATTTTGTTTTAGGCACCCGGTTCAAACAATTTTGGGACGCCGCAAGGGTTCCAGCGCGAAATCACTACATTGTGTGCGGACTCGGTGGCATCGGGGTTCAAATCGTCAACCAACTCCATACCCACGGACATGAGGTAGTTGTCATCGAACGCGACGCCAACAATCGCTTTCTCAACACTGTCCGCGCTTTGAAAGTGCCAATAATTCAAGGAGATGCCAGTTTATCTGCCACCCTAAAAGCTGCCAATGTTGACAAGGCAGACGCCCTCTTAGCTGTCACCAGCGACGATATGGCGAATTTAGAGATTGCCCTCAGCGCCAAAGGGATTGCACCGAAGTTAGCCGTCGTAGTGCGTAATCAAGACCCCCAGTTTGCATCCCAAGCGCAAAAGGTGTTTGAATTTGATGCCGTGCTGAGTCCGACTGAATTAGCCGCACCTTCCTTCGCAGCAGCGGCTTTAGGAGGACGAATTTTAGGCAATGGAATAACTGGCGATAGTCTTTGGATTGCCTTAGCCACCATGATTACACCGGGGCATCCGTTTTGTGGCAAGCGCGTTCAAGAATCGGCAATGGATGCCGACTTTGTGCCTTTGTATATTGAAACCAACTGCCAAACGATTCACGGCTGGGATGTTTTGGAAACTTGCCTCAGTGCTGGCGATATTTTGTATTTGACGATGCCAGCAAATCGGCTAGAGCAATTGTGGCGCGTGACGCCTTCTCAACTTCTAGCTAGTTGATGAGTCTGTACTAGCTAGAAGCTTTGGTCAATAATGTTTTGACGCTTTGTAGGGACGGTTAATGCAGCAGCACTCGACTCCGAGGCCCAACGGGTTGCTCAGATGTCGTCAGCTCAATGGGGCAGCCTGCCGTCGGCTCGTTGGCAGAAGATGGGACACTTGTTGAGTTGCTGCCTTGCTTGGGCGTACAACTGGTTGCGGCTGTCGTGGAATCTAAGATCGCATGATTGACCGCAGTAGAGTCATTGCGGCTGAAGAGTGAGGGAGGCACATTTGTCCCGGATGGGGATGGGGTTCCTCCACTGGCTGGACTACCGCCACTGCTGATGGGTGCTGGGGCGGGTGTTGCGGAAGATGTGGGTGCTGGGACAGGTGTTGGGGCAGGCGCAGGTGTTGGGGCAGGCGCAGGCGCTGGCGCTGGTGCAGGGGCTGGTGCAGGGGCAGGGACAGGTGTTGGGGAAGGTGTTGGAGTAATCAAGACGGCATCCGCAGGCACTTTCACCTGTAATTTCACCGGCATACCACCGGCAGGGATAGTAAAGGTCGGAAGCGGTTTTGGCACGGTGGGGGGCAGACCATTGCCGAAATTGTATTCAGATCCAAAATCAAATACCGTGGGGCTAGTGCCTCCATTGGCAGCGCTATATCTAGGCCCTTGACCCCTAATTTCAAATACACCTTGATACTGTTGCCCGGTTTTGGGATCGGTGACAACGCCTTCCCAGTAACCTCTGGCGACAAATTCATCCTGAATTGTTCCAAATAAGGTGGTTCCTACTTGTCCGGTTTGGTTTTTGGGTTGAAGATTGCCGCTAGTCAGAACCGGAGAGGTAATGGTTCCATTCGTAGAGACAACGGGAATGCCGCGAAAGTCTACATACTGAGTGCCATCCGCTTTGGTTCCTACATAGCCAGGATTGGGTGCAGTGTACACGAGGACGCCGTTGCGGAAATATTGCCCTGCGGCATTGGTGTCAACTCTAGTTGTGCTTTGGTTAAAATTTGGGTTAGCGGGGGGAAGGGTAAAGGTACCCGTGACTGTGCCAGTACTGTTAATGGTTACTTGGGCAAAAGCACCATTCGCTCCCAAGCCAACGATCGTAGCGGTTAAACTACTGCTAATCAGTAAGCTCAAACTCAGGTGAGTTTTTGAAGATAGCGATCGCATAAATATTCTTTCCTATCAGTGTTAGCCAAAAAATAGAGCGATCGCATTGATGGCAAAGCAAAGCTTCCACCAATTTGTGCCTCACTCAATCACATATACTGGGGAAATTTGCCGAAACCGCAACGGGTTATTTCATTTATCAGAGCTTTTTCGCTTTTACTAGCTTTTGTCCTTAAAACCGGAAAGTTGCTCTCACCGTTCCCACTACTAACGTGTCATTTGCCGCATTATGGTCGGGGTTGAAAACCACCAACACCCCTGGAGTCAGGAAAATGTTATCCGTCAATCTGGCTCGATAAAACAGTTCTAGGTGCAAAGCAGTGTCACGACGCCCTCCCGGCGTTCCACTCAAATTGGTCAAAAAGTTGGGAAGATTGAAGCCATCCGGCAAGGTACTGGAAGTAATTTTCGGCGGCTGTCCAAACAAAATCCCCCCCAAATTTCCTCTCCCCAATAAGTCAGGAAACGCAGAAAATAACATCCAATTTGTAGTTTCCACAGAACCCGAAAGATTCACCGGATCTGAAGAAGTCCAGCCTCCCCAAGTTCCCAAAGTCAATCTAGGGTTAACGCGCCAAGCCAAAGTCGCTCCCACGGCGTGAGTATTAAAGGCAAAAGAAGTAGATGGCGAAATAATCGGTGCCAGGGGCGAGATTAATTGATTGTCGCCGGTGCCGATACCCAGCAAACCATCGGGAGAGTGAGAATAGATATAGTGCAACCCGATATCTAGATTATTCGTAGGTGCAATTGTTAACTGCACGCCTGCGCTGGTTCTACCACCGAATAATCCACCTTGGCTGCTATTAGTTGTAAAGCTAGGAAGTTCAGCACTATAGACGGCTTGTAAACTTAGGCGCTTGTTAATTTGCCAGTCAAATCCAATGCCGCCCGTACCGTTGCCAATTGACAGAATGGGGTTGCGCTGACCTAATAAGGAAATGGAACCATCTCCCGAACCTTCCAAAGGATTGATGCCGCGAAACGTATTAGCAGGGTTAACACCAGCCGCACCAACAATAATGCCAAAGTTATCCGTGACTGGAAACCGATAGGAAAGGTCGCTCAAAATCAGGTCGTTGTTGGTTTCTAACTCAGTCGATAACCGACCCATATTCGTGAAAACATAGGGTGCAGAAGAGGCGAGATTTCCACCCTGAAGACCCGTCAGCAGTAAATCCTGCCCTGTAAACGAGGTTGCCAGAGATACTTGAACGTTACTTGCCAGAGTCAACTGAGCCTCACCAGAACGTTCCGGCACCCCATCTCTGGGGAACAAATCTACATCCACTTGATTGCTTCCCTGCAAGCCAAAAATTGCTTGCCCAAATAGTCGAGTATTGGTAGAAAATTGCTGATTTTCGAGCTGTGCGGTGCGACTTTCTAAGTTATCGACTCGACCTTTAACTTCTGCTAGTTCGGCGGCATAATCTTGTTGAAGCCGTTGCAGGGTCGCCAAATCATCTTTAGGAATGCCTTGGAGTTGTGACAAAATTGCTTCCAGGGCAGCATTCAGGGCGGCGGCAAATTCGTAGCGACTGAGGGCACGGTTGCCGCGAAAGCTGCCATCCGGGTAGCCGGAGATGACTCCATACCGTTCTGTCAGGTTTTTTAGGGCTTGGTAACTCCAATCTGCGGGAGTAACATCTGTCAGTTGATCGACTGATGTCATTTGCGCCATTGGATCGTCTGATTCATCGCCGTCAGTCGTGTCTTCTAATACCAATTTACTGTTTTGCTGCCACCTATCAGATCCCCCGCCCCCCTGATTAAGGGGGGTTGGGGAGATCGTCTGTTGCACAGGATCGTTCGGCTGAGTTGTTGCGGGTATCTCTTGGGAGGCATTCGTAGAACTCATTTCCACCAACGAACCTCTCCCCCAACCCTTCTCCTGCAAGGAGAGGGGAGTAATATTCCCCCTTCCCTGGTAGGGAAGGGGGCGGGGGGTTAGGTTCTCCAATCGACTGGTTTGAGAAGTCAGGCGATTGGAGGTTGAGAATTCTGGCTGCGTGACTTCAACCGTGACGGCAGGCTGCAAAATGGGTTGAGGCTCAGTTGCATCGAGCGATCGCGATCGCTCGGATGGCTGAGGCATTGCTGCTGAGAGTGGCAAAGTTGAGTTTTTCCCAGCAGTTAACAGTCCGACAACTACCAGGCTGAAGTCGCTCATGAGATTCTAGTCATTCTGGATACATAGCCGTTACCTTTGACAAGCGAAATTACTAACTTCAGGAAATCAAGTAAAAAAAACGGCACCCCCGTCGGGAATGCCGTTGCGATATCAGCTTTTCGCGTCAAAAGTTACGCATTTAAGCGCTATCTTTCTTACATGGTGTGCTTTTAGCTCCCTTGTTCAAGGGGTTGGGAAATCAAAAAGACCTTAACGCGCTTCCATCCAGGCGATACACTGCTGCATCTGCTGGCGCATCGTTTCGGCGTCAGCATGGTATCGGCGTCCGTGACCGGGTAGCACCCACTCAAAGGAGTAATTAGCTAGCGATCGCATTGATTTGAGCAATTCAGGCCACGAGTACCAACAGACATCGGGGAAGGCAAACAGGTGATTTAGACTTGGCGACCAAGCGAGATGATCTCCCGCGAACAGAAATTTATTTTTGTACAGTAAAACAGTGTGACCTTTTGTATGACCGGGCACTGGGATAATTAACAAATCTGGCTCCAACTGTACTGGTTCTAAGCCAGTTAGTTGAATTTCCACATTGCGAGTCCCAGCATCGATATCATCGGTGTGAAGGATGCGCTGACACCCAAAATGCTCGGCATACTTTTGATGATCCGCCACATCATCTCGGTGCGTCAAATACATATAGCGAATCTCCCCCATTTCCTCTAGTCGCTTCACCAGAGGAGGCGTAAAACGGGGAGAATCAACTAACACATTGCCTTCCGGTCGCACAATTAAGTAGCTGGCAGCGCCATAGGAATTTTCTGCATGATAGCCGCAATGATAGACATTTTCAGCCACTAAAATCGGAAAACTGTGCTGAGCGTCTTTAACGTCTTTTGGCTTCTCGACAGTCCCAATCGAAGCGGTAGGACAAGACAAAAGAGCCTGCATTGCTCTTAATCTTTCAGCCTCATTTTCTGGCTGATGATAAACTGCTGACTGCTCATCGGTGCGATAAAATACCTCTGGAGTCATCCAGCGACAAGTATCGCAATCAATACAAGTAGTATCGACGTAAAAATCGCCACTAACATTTTCCGGGTGACGCTGAGTTAAATGAGCCATAATCTAACCTAATTGGATTTTTTTAAAAAACTTTTGGTGCAAAATCAATGCCTTAAAGTGGTTGATGCAGCCATCAATATTGGACGCTCGAACCAGGGAGATAGAAAATGCTCAATTTGCAGAAATAGGATGCTATTGTGCTTACCAAGGGATGGGTTGGCGATCGCGGAAAAATCCACCTGTGGGGCCATCATCAGGAAGGGTAGCCAGCCACACAATTGTTTCAACTCCTTGCTCAACAGACCTTGTAGCATTTGAGCCACCCATATCAGTTCTCACCCAGCCAGGACACACAGAATTCACTAAAATATTGGTGCCTTGCAACTCATTGGCAAAAACCCGCGTGAGGGCATTTAATGCGGTTTTGGACATTCGATAAGCGGGAAATCCAGTTTTCATGTCGGATAACTGTCCTGCTCCTGATGATACGTTAACAACGCGCCCATAGTGATGTTTCATCAGCGGAATTAACGCTTGGCAAAGTAGTAATGGACCGTGTAAATTTGTCTCCATCGTTTCGCAGATGGTACTAACCTTGGCGTTGAATATACTACCCTCTGAATCTCCTAAAGGATCTCTAGCAATTCCAGCATTGTTCACCAGAATATCTAATCGCCCAAACTGATTGCGAATAAACTGAGCAAGATGCTCAATACTCTCTGCATTGGTGACATCAAGCGGATGAGCAACCACATTCAAGCCTTCAGCTTGCAATTTCTCAACCGCTGCTTTCCCCTTTGCTTCGTCACGACTGGTAAGAATAACTTGGATATCTCTCTTTGCCAGTTGTCGGCAAGTTTCAAACCCCAGTCCCCGATTGGCACCCGTGACAATTGCGGCTTTCTTCATCATATCTCCTCTGCTCCCGCTGATTCCTCTGTTTCTACTCTAGACTTTTTTGCTTTTATTGAGTGTTCAGTGAAAGCTTCAGGATTGATTTATAAATGAAGTCTCAGCCGATTCTTTGGCAAGTTGCTCAGAATCTGGTTAACTGCTGGTAATTGCTATAGCAATCCTATTTAAGTTGTGCGCGAGTATTCGCCTTAGTGTAGAGACGCGATTAATCGCGTCTCTACAGGGAGAGTGCGAATCTATAGATGAGCGTACAGGAGCAAAATTAGCAACACGAATACGGTTCCCTGCACGCATTACGGCGCAAGCCACAAAGCAACATTACGCACATAAGTTTTGATATTTTCTAGGGCGCGTGGCTCTTTGTTCATGCCATCGCCGGGAGGCTCATCCACAAAGCTGGGACAACCCTTTTCGATGTCCCAGTTGTAATCGACAAAATGGTGAAAACTTGATGCAGCAACTGCACGTCCTAGGGTGTTACCGCGAGCGTCTTTTTCACGTTCGATAACAACAGCCAGATTAAAGGGACGACCTGTAATTAAGCTTTTGCCCATTGCAATAACACGAGCATTCTTTGCGCCTGCGGGAACTCCGATTGCGCCCTCGTGGGGATGAGTTGGAAAATATTCGACCAATCCAGAAGGTGAATTGGGATTGTGTAGAAGTTCGTGAATGGGTTCTGTGGGCGTTATTTTTTGATAGTCGCCGTTGCGTCCAGAATGATAGTTAGGCCAGGAAATATAGGTTGTGTAGGGGTCGTCAATGCACCAGCGAGATTCGTCGGGGTCTGGATTTTTGGTGTTGAAAAAGTGGATCGCGCCGATGTCACCCAGACCGCACATTGAGCAACCCATATCTTGATGATCGCGGGTGGTGAGGATACCTCCACCGCGTTGGCGAAATGCATTGATTCCTGCACAATCTTTTTCCGTCAGACCTTCGCCAGTATCTAATGCAAATAGCCATAGCTGGTCAAAATCTGAGCGGTCGAGGGTGCTTAAAATCGGGTCGTTGCCATCTGTATCTGACACGCGATCGCGTTCTGTCACTTCAAACAGGAGATTCCCCGCTTCATCTGTCAGGGACGCGAGATAGTCGCGTAACAACGAGAAGCGCCAAATGCTCCAGTCATCTTCTGTTGTCGGGATGGTTGTCTGTAGGAGAATGCGAATTGGTTGTGTCATAGTTTTCTACTCTTTTTAGATTAATTGGATTGGCGAGAATCCTCGGATGGCTGGGGAGACTCCGCCCCTACAGCATTCCCTTTTGCTGACTCACAGGTTGGCTAACAATCGGAGACAAAAACTGACCCAAGAAAAAAAAGGTGGTGAGTCCGCCCAAAAGACGCTAGCACAGTGCCTCTGGTGACTCAGCAGACAGCCACACGGTCAGATTTGGCATAAACACACTTTCCCATTACTCAAGCTATCTTGATGCTCTATAGCACCTTCTAAGACGTAGGTGAGGATTTCCATGTCATGATGGCTGTGGGCACCGAAACCAGAACCGGGTACGACTCTATCTTCGTTAATCACCCTGAGAGTGCGAAATCCCATCCGCTTCGGGTCAAACAAACCCCCAAAGGAAAAGGTGTGATAGCTATCCAGCTTGCCCCAGCTTGGTGTAACCGCGATTCTGCCTGTCGTGGATTAGGTTGAGCGGATCTTGACTCATAGCTTGCACCTCGGTTTGAGTAGTTAGGCACGGGTGTCAGTTCATGCGATCGCTAAAGCGCTAGCAGCTACATTGGCATAGTTGAAATCATCAATGGTTATTTTAACTAATGCAACTGTTAATAACTGTTTTTAGCGCTACTGGGCGACTGTGGCTTTTGTGAGGGAGGCGAGATAGTTCCATAACGAGAAACGCTAAATACTCTAGTTATCTCCTCGGATCTGAATGGTCGGAAAGCAACAGAATCAGGACTTACGCAAAGCTTATACATATAGCGTTTTTTCGGGTTCAATCCCCCTGTGGTTGCCCTTACTATGTGGTGATGTGCGGCGAGTCCTAAGAATGCTCCCTCGATCTTTCTCTAGCCTCTCTCGGCTTACAATGAGCGCAAATCTAGCTGATTGCCCAGATGTTAACATTCGATTAATTGCAGAGGAACACTTATGACAAAATCATCTGACAAAGAATTGGTTGCTAAACCATCCCCGGCTCTTGTAGCTTTCTATCTTAGTCAGCGTCCCGATTCAGAAGGACGGATGATCGACGATATCTGGTCATGGAATTACGAAAAACTTGAGCGAATTCATGACTACATTCAGTGGCTTTTTCCCCTGAAAGATAAAAGTGGTTACAATCCTAATGCACTGGTTCTAGATGATGAAGTTGTTCAAGCTTTTCGGACAGATGCCCTACTCAAAACACGTCTGCAAAAGTCATTTAAAATAATGCTCAGGTTTTATGGACTGAAATGTAATGAAGGAAATATCAACAATATTCAAATAACAAAATCTGACAAATATCAAGATAGGAAACGGACTTGGATTGAGCCTCTGAATCATAATTACCTTCGGATTGCCAGAATTTTAAAATGTTTAACAACTCTGGGATTGGAAAATTACGCTCAAGCTTTTTTCAAATGTTTAGATAATATCTACTCAGAAGATAGTCAAAAAATTGGAAGCGACACTTATGCTTTTTGGAAAAGGGCAATTGAGATGAGTTAATTTGGCGGGGTTTATTGTTCAAATGATAATGGCAATCAACCCCGAACATTCTCATAAAAACCGCCGATAAAATCTCCTGTTCTTTTATAAAAGAACGGGCGATATTCATTTCCCTAGAAAATCTGTCTAGTAGAAGTATTTGACAAAAAAAGCAAAATATATAGTCAGTAGGGGCGAATGCGAAAGCCCCTACCGAATCCTTTATCGGTAAGCACAATATGTTGCTTTGATCAATACCGATTAATTACATAATCCAGTCGGTACTTACACAGGGTGCAGGTGAGTTTTAATCGTCACCCAAGGTGCTTTAGCGATCGCGTTCCGCATCGTCTCCTCGTCTCGGAAGGTTTCCGATAGATAGCGTCCTTCGCAAACCAGCGTCACCGCGTTCTCTGAAAAAGGCCAAGGACTCACCGCCACCTGGGTGGGATCGCCTGCTACTGGCGTCAGCTTCAGGGTAATTTCGCCGTCAGCGGTGGGAACCTTCTCCACTGAACGCTCTTTAGTCAGCTTCATGCACAGGATCAGCGATAAGCAATCCCAGATTGCCACTAACTGCCGATTCCGAGCGATCGCTTCTGGTGTGCTGTAGGGTGCGTAGTTCGGATCGTTGCGGAGGGTCGCAATTAATTCCTTCTGGAAAGCCTGTTCGCGCCCCAGGAAGTCCTGCACGAGATGGACATCTTCTGGCGAGTCATTGCTAGCGTCATAGTTCTCGTAGAGGCGCGTACCGTGCAGCGAAGCCAACAGCGCTGGATATCTTCCTTGCGCGATCGCTAATTGTCCGGCTTTTGACCAAATATCTATATGGATTTTTCTCGGTAATTCCGTGAAGCTGTGCGGCAAACCTGTTTTTGGGTTGAAGGTGGGCGTTGTTTCCCAGGACAGCCAGCCAATATCATGTTGCTCGGCACCTAAGCAAACCTCTTCTCTAGGTGCCAACTTCCCAAAATACTCATTTCCCCAAGCTTGTGCCAATTGACCCGATACCCACGCATGGGCAAGCTGCGCGATCGCTATCAGCCCCTCTGGTTCTTTGCGATATAGCATTAATCGTTCCTACCGCATCTTCCTAAATATACTCGGAATGAGTTTGATGTATCGCGATCGCAGCAAGCCGTGCTGCATCCATTTAAACCGTTCGCGCCCCACGAGTCTGTCCACTCCGGGATTGATTTCCTCGAACGGCATCGGCGGTGAATGGGGTAATCGTAATTTCCCTCCTTTTTAAGGAAGGCAAGAAGGGATCGAGGATGTCGGATACAACGTTAGGTTAACAGGACTTACGCAAAGCTGATACATATAGCGTTTTTTCGGGTTCAATCCCCCTGTGGTTGCCCTTACTATGTGGTGATATTTGCGTAAGTTTTGGTTAATGAAGCGCGATCAAACTTGAGGGGACGCTCTAGCGAAGCGTGTGCTAGAGCGTCCCCTCAAGTTCAAAAGTAGGCGCAACAACAGATGAACCGGAAGTTTTATTGACTGCTCATCTGAGCCAACCAATCCAAAATCAAAGGATTCACCACGTCCGGTCGTTCATCATGGGGACAGTGACCCGTTTTGGGAATGCCCACAACCTTCACGGGTTGCCCATTCTCACTTAGCTCTTTGTAAATCGCCGCACCCTGAATCGGCGTCCAGGGGTCATCTTCTCCCCAAAGTACCAGCAGCGGGTGTTGTATTTTTGGCAACAACTGGGCTGGGCTAGGGCCAGGAGGTGCCGTGAGAATTGAGGCAAAAACCTGCTGAGCGCCCGTGTCGCAGGAAGGATCGTAAAGCATATCCACCAGTTCATCAGTGATGGCTTCAGGGTTCACGTAGACCTGTCTGAGAGTGCGACGGAGACGATCTTTCTGACGGATGCGGTTAAACAGGAACGGACCTGCGACTTTGGAACTTACCAGCTTGGTGAAGGCTCCCATCACCAGCCGCAGGGGTAGATTTAGCTCATCGGGGCGATGATTCAAGCCACCGGCACAGTTAATCAGCACGCCACCAGCGGAAATTTCTGGATAATTCACCACTACCATCAAGCTGAGTAATGCCCCAATCGAGTTGCCCACAAAGACTGCCGGTTCCTGAATATGAGTTTCCCAGAAATCCTTAATCAGTTCTTCCCACAACTGGAGAGTGTAATCTAGGGCTGGCTTGTCCGAACCGCCAAATCCGAGTAAATCCAAGGCAAATACCCGGTAGCCCCCGGCGGCTAGGGCTGGCATATTCTTGCGCCAGTGTCCAATGGAAGCGCCAAAGCCATGAATCAGCACCAGAGGGCGACCCGTGCCCATGACTGTGTACTGAATCCGGTAGCCTCGCCAAGTCCAGTTTAATTTTTCAAAGGTACTTGCTGTTTTTAGCTGCTGAGTCGTCACGATAATTATTAAGATTAGTTAACTATTTTTCTATCGTAATCGTCTCTATCATAAAAAAAAGGTAAACCAGGAACATCTAACCGACTTTAAAAGTCACGCTACCCGTTTTGATTAGGTGTGAGAAGAGATTAATGAAGCGAAGTTCCTTGGTGTTTTTAGGCAGCGTGGCATTGGCTGCTGCCGGTTTAAGTATGACAACGGTTGCCCCGGCGATCGCGCAAGTTGGACAAACAACTGGCAATCTGCCCTTATCGGGTCGAACTCTGCTCAGCCAAGCCGAAGACGATACCGCCCAGCTGCCAAAAGCAGTTGCTGAAGCTGTTTTAAAGGATGCTGCCCAACGGACAGGAATGCAAGGTTCTGACTTAACCATTCTTCAAGTGGCTAAGCAAACTTGGTCAAATGGTTGCCTGGAGTTGGCAGAAGCGGGTGTTTCCTGCACCGAGGCAATGGTTCCCGGCTGGCTGGTGCTGGTAGCTAGCGCCAAAGAACAAGGATTTTGGGTTTATCGCACCAACGAATCTGGTTCGCTGGTGAAGTGGGATGAAACGGCGACCCAGACGCTGACGGCTCGACTCCGGTCGGAAAGCACAACTGGGCAACAGACGACAACCCGTCGCACGGAAACCACCGAGCAAAGGAGTACCGTCCGCACACAGCGGTCTACGGTGGCAATGACCGAATCGGCAGGGAACTTTAGCCTTGCCGTTCTGCAACCTTCTGGCAGCCTCACAGAGGTGATTACTCGCGTATCCGTGAAGGCGAAACAAGGCAACAGCTATTCCCAAGAGCGGTATCTCGGCGACTTCAAATACAAAATCAAGCAAAAAGCGAAGTTTGTCAAAGGAGTGAATCCGGGCGATCGCGTTGTGGTGCGTCTGTACGACCAAAACCGCTTGATTGGCTTTAGCGAGTTTGAATGCTTGTCTGAAAACGCCGCCGTTAACCTAATTTTGTCAGGAAATCCGTCTGAATCCCGTGTGGTACGGACTGTGTACGGCATTGACGCCGACGCAGATGGCAACATCGACAGCGGTGCCACCACCTACAACTACTACACCCAAATCGACTCTCAGGAACGAGTCACATTCCTGAGCAGCGTCGAGCAAATTAACGTCAGTCAGTTCCAATCGAGCGAGATTTCGACCTCGGCGGCGACCAGCGTTTATTCCAGCTCATTTACCAGCGGTGAATCGGCGCTGGCGGGTGAGACAATGAGCATTTACAGCTCAGAAATGGCTGCCTTGTTGACATCGGCTCCCGGTCAGCTGGTGCAGGTGATTGAGGTAGAAGCCGATAACGCTACCTACGAAGTCAGCCAGCTGCTGGCAAAATATCAAAACGTGGGAATGAGTCGAGCCATCCAGACGAGTTTTCCAGATGTCCCGCAGGGCTACTGGGCAAAAGATTTTATTGCCCAACTGGCGGAGTTAGAGATTATCGAAGGCTTCCCCGATGGTCGCTTCCGACCGGATCAGCCGGTGACTCGTGCCCAGTTTGCGGCGATGCTGCGAAAAGCGTTTGAGATGAATAAAGTCCGGAATGCGATCGCCTTCCGTGATGTCTCCTCCGATTATTGGGCGTACAGTGCTATCCAAGAAGCTTATGAAATGGGCTTTTTAGGCACTGTTTCCCGCAATGCATTCAACCCCACCCAAAACCTTTCTCGCCTGGATATCTTAGTGGCATTGGCGAAGGGAATGAATTACTCTTCTGCCAGTAGCACCACCGAAACGCTGCTGCAAGTTTACAGCGATGCCTCTACCATCCCTAGCAACGTCCGCAGTTTGGTTGCGGCGGCGACAGAACGGGGTCTGGTGGTTAACTATCCCAATGTCCAGTCACTCAAACCCAATCAAGTAGCCACCCGTGCAGAGGTGTGTGCTTTCCTCTACCAAGCCTTAGTCAGCACTGGGAAGGCTCAGAACATCGCCTCGCCTTACGTGGTGGGAGAAGGTGCGAAACCCCCCAAAGTGCGCGAAGCTGTTGATACCCGCGAAGAAGAAATCCCCGGTGATAACCGTGAGGTAGATGACACCCGACGCCCAAATCAGCGTCAGAATTGCAACCAAGGGGTCGGTAATGGGCCTGAAGGTTGCGATCCGGGCAATTCCAATCGGAACAAGCCCAGTAACGACGAAGGAGCAGGCGCAGCACCTGGAAATCCGGGTCGTCAGGGTCGGTAACAGTTAGTCTGACGACTAAATAAAGTCGCAGCTATCCAAATAAAGCTTGCCAGCGCGGGCTTGATAAAATCAACCGTTACTCCACAGTTTTCAACAACTGTGGAGTAATCGCTTTTACAGGCAGATACATTGGCGAAAAACTAATATCAAATTTAGTTGCTCGTTACTCTTTTTCTTAGCCTGCTCTCGTCAGGCTTTGTTTGTATAGCCGCGACTTCTAGTCGTTCGGCGTTTATGTTAGTCTCTACAAACCCAACACAATCCATGAGTTGTGTTGGGTTTCGTTCCTCAACCCAACCTACGTGAACTTTGGTGTTTTTAGCTTTAACTGTTGGACTGCCAGATCGGTCAGAAATGCCTCAATCTCTGCTCGCCCCATCTCACGCGGATGCCGCTTTTCATGGAAGAGGATAAAGCGCCTCACCCATTGCACGTAGGTTTCTTCCGTCCGGTAGGCATAATGCTTGAGCCTGATCACTTCACGCAGTTGATCTAAGAGCTTTTTGGGGCGAGGTTCCATAACCATGCAGTCACAACAAAGTATGTGTCTAATAATACTCGTAGTGCTAGCCGTACACATCTGAAGATATGCGGAAATTTTCCTGATATCCACCTCGATCGGCGTATTATGAAGAATCTTTCCTCAGATCCACCTGTTGTGGAGGGATCTGAGGAAACAATCTGCCTATCCCCTTTTTTGGATGGATCTGCGGAAAAATTCCGTCTAATCAGTTGTTAGACATCTTGTAAAAATGGTAACTCTGTTAAGTAGTCGTACAGAAATAAGTGAGCTACTATGTCCACGTCCAATCTATGTCCCAAGTGTCAAACTACGCAGACAATTGAACATAATGGGGGCAGTGGTGTTCAAATTGTGGCAAGTTTGCAGTTCCTCCCACATTGCGTCATCCTCCCACCTCTTACTCTGAGCAAAAGCAAAAATCCTCGCAGCCGATTTTACTGACTTGCTCTAGTTGCGGGCGCAAAGATAGCATGGGAGACGGTTTATATGATGATGGAGAATGGATATGTGGAGCTTGTATTGCAGGCATGGCTTATCCTCGTTGAAGGTTAAAATAATAATGAAACGCTGGAATTACTCTAATGAGACTAGATCGTATTACGAGCAACCCAAAACGGATGAATGGGCAACCCTGCATTCGTAATCTTCGCCTTACGGTTCGTCGGGTGATTGAGCTACTAGCAACTTATCCTAATCGAGAAGAATTACATCAAGAGTTTCCAGAGTTAGAGGATGAAGATATCCGACAAGCCCTAATTTTTGCCTCTTCCTATTTGGATGATCGCATCATTGAGCTTCCTAATCGCTATGAAACTGTTGCTTGATCAGGGATTGCCACTCTCTGCGGCAGCATTGTTACGTGATGCAGGTATCGACACTATCCATGTTGGTGAAATCGGGATGTCTGAAGCTGAAGATGCAGACATCATCCAGAGAGCCAGAAATGAGGGGCGTATCCTTGCTACTCTTGACGCAGATTTTCATACACTGCTGGCCCTTGATGTAGCGATCACTCCTTCGGTCATTCGCATTCGGATTGAAAGATTACGTGCCCAGGCGCTCACAAATCTTTTGTTGACAGTAATCGCTGAATGCGAGGAGGATTTAGAACAAGGAACAGCTATTACGGTTGAGCCGAGCCGTATTCGTATTCGCCGTTTGCCGTTGGTGCCAGATGTCTAACAATCCCGTTGCACACCGACCGTACAGAGTCTCTTTATTGAGTCCGAGAAGCTACTAGCGGCGGGTGAACGGGGGCGTTAGGCTTATCCTGAAAAGTCCTCTCAGGATGAGAAAGTCATAACTGGTTTGTATCCAGGGAGATTACCTGATCGGGTGCCAGAATACCTCCAACTGCGATCGCTTCCAGTCTTTCAGTTTCCTGGGGATGCTGAGTCTTGACTTTGGCGATCGCCTCCTCAATCCCTGCTGCCTGAGCAATGTATATCTGCGTCTCGCCTCGCAACACCCAGATTGGCTTAGCCCAGGTATGTCGGGGCTGTAGTACTGCTTTGTGGATAATTTGGTGGCTTACCTGAATGAATTGCTCTAAAGCATCTTCAGAACAAAGCTCAGCAATTTGCGACTGCAATAGTTCTTTGAGTTCTTCTGTTGGAATATGTTCTGTGACGTTTGTTGAATCTAGCAAAGATGCAGAACTCAAAGACTTACCGGGAGCTTGAGGAACCAAGGATTCAATTTGGTGCTGAATCTGGATTGTAATGGAATCAAAATCCGGCTCTATCAAAATCTGCCCTAAATGCTCTCGTAACAAACGCTTCAGTTTCTCATCGTCGAGAACTATTCCGCTTTTTATTCTGGATGAGTGCCATCAATTAACCACCCAGTCCCAAAATGCCCTCCTCAAGTGCATTGAGGAGCCACCCCCTCATGTGGTCTTTATGCTCTGTACCTTGGTTAAAAAGTCGCATCCGCAAAAAACTGGAGCAGTTTGATTGTCTACGAGATGCCATTGAAGATGTGCTTCGCACAGTGTCCTAACCGCCTTGGCGGTTGCTATATAATAATTCTGGATTTTATTTAATCCACATTCCTTAGTTACGACAATTGTTGCTTCAACTGCTCGATCAACTGTCTCAGATTTTCTGGGCTGAGAATGGCTTTCACTTCCACCTGTTGCTGAGTATCCCGCAGAGTGAGGATGTGGTTTTCACCTTCCTTGGCAGCAAATTGCAATTGGGGATATTTTAATTCAATCTTTTGATAGATGGTTTCTGGTATCCCTACCCGAATGACAAGTTCTTTTTGAGATTGGGGATAGATATAAAGTTGCTGGCGAAGGGTATCGAGTTCGAGTTTGATAGGCGTAGTGCTGCGTTCTCGATCTTCGTTGATTTTACGCCAGTAGAGAGTGATACCGCGAATTTCAGGGATTTGAATCTCAAATACTTCGTCAAAGCGTTGGGGTTCCCAGTCGAGTTCGGTGGCATTGCCTGTCTGAGGAATGATTCGCTGTCGCCAAGTGATTTTATTGTCGGCGAGACTTGCCCACCATTCGCGGATGGTAGCAAAGTTGTTGGTATTGTCGGGGTTATTGCTGCCCTGTTCCCAGATGATTTTGTGTTGCATTTTCTCTCCTCCCTCCCATCGCTTGCTGATTTCTCTTCTCTCCATCCAGTTTAAACTTCTTCCCTTGCCGGAAGTTGCTGTGACATGCAGATGTAGAGGCGTTGTATACGGCGTATCTACAGCGATCGCTCGTTTGCCCTATCTTCAAGTCTAAAATCAGATGAATTCTGTGCGGGTAAGAGATGCTACGCCAGATTTAGCGATCGCTTCTAAACCTACCTTGAGCAGGTTTCATCATACACTTTATATTGGTTCTCAGTCCGCACCGGCAGACTTTGTTTAAAAGTTCTCGCAACTTCTGCTTCCTTGCTTCTGAAGTGGGGTTGGCATAGCCGTGATTTGAATCGCCAGGTATTGTGGCAATATGTTTACTCTTCCGATGAACCTGTTATTTCTTCCTAACGTGGATCTATTTGTTTACCACCTGAGAAACGGGTTGGGAGATGATGCAGAGCAAATCAACCAAAACCAGCTCGCGTTTTGGGATAACTTCCCGTTAGAATTGCAAAGAATACTTGTCTGTGCTGACGATTCAAATTTTAACGATCCAGAATATTTAGAATTATTGCGCCTAGCTGGGGAAACTGAAGCTTATTATACTTTTCAAGATCGCAGTGAAGGATATCCAGTCAAAGGCTTTTATTATCCCGTGCGATTTAGCGATAGTTATGGGCTTTTGTTTAATTGCCACATTAACGATCGAGACTATCTGCAATCTTTTAAATGCTTTCCCACCCTCAAACATCTAGCTGCTGATAAACAAGGCAATCTCGGAAAAACCTGGATTGTTTCCGGAATTTTGCCTCGGAACTGTGAAACCCCTTTAGAAACTCTCGCCCAAGAAGCTTACGAGATTCTGAGGTTTGGGAGATGGCAACAGCAAAAGCCAAGTCAAGGAAAATTTTTAGGGGCAACAGTTTTTGAAGTGTGGCAACCTCCCCAGGGTTGGGACATGGAAGAGAATCGCCATGTCCTGGTTATCTTTTATCCCGATGTAGCCGCCGAAACCGAAGCTGCTAAATATTATGAGGTCTGGATGCGGTTATTTTACTACCGCAATAAAATTCTTTGGGCTTATTGTGAAGCGCAAAAACTCAGACAACAATTGCAAGAGAATTTTGGCTATATTTTTCAAGCTGGTGAAATGCTGAAGCAGCTACCTTTAAAAGAATTACAGAGAATTTTAGAAGTTAATATAAAAATATTGTCCCAGTATGCTTCAGACTTAAACCATCTAGAAATTCAGTTGCACGCGATTGAGACAAATCAGAAAAAATACCAAGAACATTTAAATTATCTGCTTCAGGAATCTAGCAAATATGGGGAAACCGAGCTGGATTTTCTGGCACATTTTAACCAAATAGTCAAGCAATATGAAATTCAAATTCAACAAGATCGTGGCAGCTTTAGCCCGGCGCTGAGAGTGCTAGAAGATGTGATTAATACGATTCGAGGCATCGTCGAGATTGAACAAGCTAAGCGCGATCGCAACCTGGAAAATATTATCGCCGCTGCCAGTTTGGGAGTCGGAACCGCCTCAGTCGCCGCCTCTGCTTCCTCAGCGCTAATAAAAGATTTTACCCAGCCTTACCCCAACCAAATCGACAACAACCAACTATCCGCAGTCATCCCCTTGGCGAATTTGCTCATTGTCATATTATTCAGTATTGGTTTAGGTTGTCTGGTTAGCGGGTTTGCCTGGAAAATTTTGCGATCGCGTAGCGTCTGAGGAAGAGAATCGCGCCGTTAATCCTCTCTTCCTTTGCGTCTGGGCAGTTCAAAATCTTAAATATGGACTTGCCAATTATTTACCACCCCGATTATGTCGCACCTCTCCCCGAAGGGCATCGCTTCCCCATGCCCAAATTCAGCAAACTCTACGAAATGCTCTTAGGCGATCGCGTGGCGCATCCAGAGCAAATTCATTCACCCGAACCTCCCCCACCAGAGTGGATAGAACTCGTTCACACCCCAGAATATGTCCAAGCATACCGTGAAGGCACCCTCGACGCCAAAGCCCAGCGACGAATCGGCTTGCCCTGGAGTCCCGCACTGGCGAATCGCACCTGCGTGGCGGTGGGAGGTACGATTCTCACCGCTAAACTAGCACTTAGTCACGGTTTAGCTTGCAATACTGCGGGTGGCACTCATCACGCCTTTCCCAGTTATGGTTCTGGTTTCTGTATTTTCAACGATTTAGCCATTGCTGCCCGTGTGCTTCAACATCTGGGACTGGTGCGCCAAATCCTGATCGTGGATTTAGATGTCCATCAAGGAGACGGTACAGCCGTTATTTTCCAAGAAGATAGCAGCGTCTTCACCTTCTCAATGCACTGCGAAGTTAATTTTCCCGGTACCAAGCAACAAAGTGACTTAGATGTTCCTCTACCGATTGGGATGGAAGATGACGCCTATCTGCAAACTTTAGCAAAATATCTCCCAGATTTGCTGTCACAAGTCAAGCCCGATCTCGTTTTATACGATGCTGGAGTCGATCCTCATGCTGGCGATCTCTTGGGCAAACTCGCCCTCACAGACACCGGAATATTCCGCCGGGAGATGCAAGTTTTGAGTACCTGTGTGGCACTCGGCTACCCAGTCGCCTGTGTGATTGGCGGGGGTTATGCTGACGATCTTGATTCCCTAGTTTATCGGCACTCCCTTCTCCATCGAGCCGCCAGCAGTGTCTATCATCAGTACCAACTTTGATGCCAGACTAGGGGCAGAGGAGCCGTTTCGTCTTCCTCGATACACTTTTAAACGGTAACGCTATACCGTGCCCGTAGTTCCTACTCACTCATCTGAGGAAAAACCCCTTGCTATCAAAAGGCTTTGAAATTGAAATGTATACTGGCACCCCCAATGGTGACATTGTGGGTTTATCCGATCGGATTGTGGCTGACCTAGACGGGTTCATGCGGGAGCCAGATAGCCGCAACGTGGAATATATCACAGAACCCTTTTATTGTTACGACCGATTATTGTGTGCCTTGCTACGTCCTAGACGGCAACTCCGAGAGTATCTAAAACGCCTGGGAAATTACACCCTGATTCCAGGGAGTACGCTGTCTTTAGGAGGAAGCGATCGCTTCTGCCGATCTGATCCCAGCAATCCTTACCACGACTACATTGAGAATACTTACGGTACCAAAGTTGTCACCGCCAGCGTCCACATCAACATCGGCATCAGCGATCCAGAAACCCTAATGCGGGCGATTCGTCTCGTCCGTCTAGAAGCACCCTTATACCTCGCCCTCAGTGCTTCTTCCCCGTTTTTGGAGGGTAAAGCCACTGGCTATCACTCGACTCGCTGGGGATTGTTTCCCAAAACCCCAGCCCGCGTCCCCTTATTTGAAAGTCACGCCCACTTTATCCAGTGGACGGAAGCCCAATTAGCCGCCGGGACAATGCAAAATGTCCGCCACCTCTGGTCATCCGTGCGACCGAATGGCAACCAGCGCCCCTACGACCTCAACCGCCTGGAACTGAGAATTTGCGACCTAATTATCGATCCGGTTGCCTTGCTGGCTGTTACAGCCTTGCTAGAAGCCCGACTTTTGCAGCTGATTGATGACCCCAGCCTCGATCCGCTGGAAATGAGTCAATTGTCTTCAGAAGACTTGATTACTTTGACAGACGCCAACGAAGACGCCGCCGCCCGTCAAAGTTTGGATGCAACTCTGAGACATTGGCAAGACGGCAGACCTATTCTGGCGCGAGATTGGATTGAAGAAATAACCGGCGAAGTTTGGGACATTTCTAAACAGATGGGCTTTCGCTGTTTCCTGTCACCCCTGAAAAAAATTCTCCGGGAAGGAAATTCTGCTCAGCGGTGGTTAAATCTCCAAAACCAAGGTTTTGACACTCCCAGCGTGATGATTGACGCCATTCAAGCGGTGGCAGACCAAGAACGCGAACTGGAAGACAAATTGTGCCACCTAGTTGCCTGAAGCACTTCAAGGATCGAGAATGAAGCCTGAAGGCAGAAATTTATCCTCAAGGCTTCATCTTTTATCCTCGATCCTTGCTTAGCCCTTCATTTCTTTTTTTGCCTTTTTATGGTTTAATTTTTTGGCGAAAAAGAATCCTTCGGAAATTAGAATATTTAATCAATTTGATCTGGGTGAGTCATATAACAAATATGTATAGGTTCCTCTCTCTTTAGGTATAATTTGGGTTCCCAGGGTGGATTTTAGTGTTAGAGCCAGAGTAATTAGTAAGTCTCATGCCGTTTGTTGTTCTCTACAAGCCGCAAATTCCGCCCAACACCGGCAATATTGCCCGGACCTGTGCTGCGACTGGGACGGAATTGCATTTAGTCGGGCCGTTGGGTTTTGAAATTAGCGATCGCTATCTGAAACGTGCCGGTCTAGATTACTGGCCCTACGTCAATCTGCACTACCACGTTGGTTTAGAGGATTTTCAGGCATTCCATCAGCAGCGAGGGGGGCGATGGATTGGCTTCAGCGTTTCTGGAAGCCATAACTACCTTCAGTTCCAGTTTCGGGCGGATGACTGGCTATTATTTGGCAGCGAAACAACTGGACTACCCCCAGAAGTTCTCGCCCTTTGTGCCAATACTGTCTATATTCCGATGTCACAGCCTCACGTTCGGAGCCTGAACCTTTCTGTTAGTGCCGCAGTCGGTTTATTTGAAGCCCGTCGCCAACTGGGCATTTTGTCCGGCTGAAGGAGGCAAAGATGTCCTTTGCTCATTGACAGTTATCAGTCTTTAGTCAGGTGTCCGCGAATTGAGTTAAAGGTTAGAAAATTGGTTTGACCTTTTATCCGGTAATCTGCAACGTGTTGATAGGCAACTGTTTGTGACCATTGCTGGCTGACCCATTCCTCATGACTTCTGACTCAACGCTCGGTGACTAATGACTCTTTTTCCTTCCTAGAGAGAGTTTATTCTCCGTCCTTTAGCTATCTAGAATACCGAATGAGTGCGGCTTTGATAAGAAATTTCTATGAACAAAAGGAGCTGTAACGTCAAATTGATTGATAGATTTTTTTATCCAAAATCTTTCAATGCTGAGTGTCTAAAACCATCTCAAATCAATCTTTAGGAAGATTTTTAGTAGGATTAGGTGAGTGCGACCTACCTCTTTTGTTAGAGCAATCGCCATAATTCTACGGTTGTTGTTACAGGCAAAATCAGCTTAAAGTCTCATGTTGTAATGAATCAACAGCAGGATGCCAACACTGAAAAAGTTGTTTTCTCAGTCTTCCGGAGTCAAGCAAGTCAAACAAGTATGTTCCAATATGCACGCCTTAAGAAGGAATACACCCTTAACTTGCCAGCTCTTGACAAAAGGCTCCTGATTAACGCAATGATGAAGTCTTCAGCAGGGTGGGTCGAATGTAGGCCGTGCATGATTGAAAATTTTCCCAGTCATGTAAACTTGTCTAAATCAAAAAAGCAGGGTAATCTTGCCTAGGTATCATTACCGGCAGTGATCCTGATCACTTCTTTGATGTGATTTGTCCCATTGACTGGTAAAAGAAAATCATTCAGGGACAGTTAAGCGCTCGTCATAAGTAGGAGGTCGTGTTTGAAACGCCCATTCACGCACAAGATTAAATCAGTTCCTTCCTGTGCAGCAGACAAAGATGCGAAAGCGAATCTGTCCGCAGGAAAGCTTTCCGGGGGAGAGTCAGGTTTATTGAAGCCAATTTCTCCAGAGGTTAACCGTCGGGCTCGCACCTCTGCCGCCATGATTGGATTGGCAATCTCAATGGGCACCTCCAGCCTATTGCTGCCGCAACAAGGCGATGAAGCAAAGGCAGCCGATCCGGTTGCCGCAGAGCCAAGTGTTAGCAACGCTCCAGATGCAACGGATATTGCTGTTGCCGCCCCTGCCTCAAAGGTGGAGCCAGAAACAACTTCTTCAGTCGCGCCATCGTCAGCAATAAAGCCGGAATCCACATCTGTCGCTGCTTCCCCGAAGGTAGTAGAGCCGGAATTCACATCTGTCGCCGTTTCCTCGAAGGTAGAGCCGGAAGCTAAAGCAGAATCGATCCCAGCACCGCGCGTCATCGAACACAAGGTGCAGCAGGGGCAGACGATTTGGCAATTGTCGAAGAACTATCAGGTAGAACCTGCCGCGATCGCCACTTCCAACAACATCAAATCCAGCTCAGTTCTTCCAGCTGGACAAGTGGTGAAAATTCCCTCAGTGAACGGCATTGTTCACGAAATTAAACCAGGCGATACCGTCGAAAAGCTATCTGAGTCTTATGGTGTTCCCCCGACCCAGGTGCAGCAATCATCTGGAGTGACAACATCGGATGGACTGCCGGTGGGTCAATCAGTCACGATTCCCGGCAACGTAAATGAGCTATTAAAAGCAAGACAAGACGCTGCCATGAGCCGCTTAAAGGAGCAGCGGGGCCGCTTGCAGAATAGTCTGGCGGAGTTGCGGTCTGAGGAGCCTACAAAAGCATCTGCTGGGCAATTAGAAGTCACTAAACCAGCCCAAATTGATAACCCTGAAGCTGCTGAGGTAGAAATAGCCGCTCCCAGGGTGCAAATTCCGGTCGTGGTGCAGACGCCAGGGGAAAATGCCCCCAATCAGGTAATTAACCAACTCCCGTCCGCACAGCCACGAAATATCGCGGTGCAGATGCCAGGGGAAAATGCCCCCAATCGGGTGATTAACCACCTCCCGTCGGCACAGACACGGGAAGCGCTAGAAGCATCCCCGCTGCCGATAGGGGTGAATGAAAGCGTACCAATCCCAGTACCGACCTTAGCGACCAACCAAGCGCTGCCAATCCAGACAGTGGCACCCGCACCGATTGCCGTCGTCGAACCCAATGGGGTAACGGCAGATGTGTACCAGGTCAAGCCGGGAGATACGCTGGATGCGATCGCTCGCACCTACGGCGTTTCCAGGGCAGAACTGCTCCGGGTAAATCAGTTAGATAACCCGAACATGATTCGAGTTAATCAGCCACTGAAAATCCCCCAAAAACAGACTGTAACTTTAATCCCTGGTCTTAATACCGCACTTAGACAATCCAAGTCTAATGTTGCTGTACCGAATCTCTCCGTTCCTACTTTGCCAACCACTGTTCCCTTACCAGTGGCAGCAACACAGGTACGGGTGCAAAGTAGTGCTAACGTACCTAGTGCTAACGTACCTATCGTCAAACCAGTGCTGTTAGCGGATAATCCGTTACCCATTGCCATACCCATTGCCGATAGGAAGCTTCCTCAGTCTGCTGGCTTGAAGCAAAACTCCGAGTACAGCACGCAGATTGAGAAACTACGGGAAGACATCATCAAACTACGGCAGCAGTATCGTTCCCAGCAAAACGGGGATACCGCTAACTCACAGAACGCTCGTGTTGCTAACATCGCGGTGCCAGTTACTCCCGCACCCGTGCTAGTTGCACCTGTAGTCAACAACCAGTTGCAACGCTCTGAATACCCGACTCCTATCAATCCAGAATTCAGCCCCAATCGTTACAACGAAGCCGTACAAGCAGAAATCCAAAAGCGGCAACGGCAACAACAGCGATCGCAGGCTGCAATCGAAATCAAAGTGCCCCCACCTGCTACACCACGGGCTAGAACCCAGCAGCCACTGGTGGCAACGGCACCCGCCGGAGCGGACACTTATAACCCGACCCTCCGACCCCCCTTCGGACAGCAAGTTGCTCCAGAGCTACCACCCCTCCCTGGTTCAAATCCCTACCTGCCGGATAGCCCAGTCCAATTCAATGGCTACATCTGGCCCTCAAAGGGCGTTTTGACCTCAGGTTATGGTCGGCGCTGGGGACGGATGCACAAGGGGATTGATATTGCTGCTCCGGTTGGCACACCTGTAGTGGCGGCAGCTCCTGGTGTCGTGGTCTATGCACGCTGGAATTCTGGTGGTTATGGAAATTTGGTGGACATTCAGCATCCTGATGGCAGTTTGACTCGCTATGCCCACAACAACCGGATTCTAGTGCGAGAAGGGCAAACGGTCGAGCAAGGAGAGCAAATTTCTGAAATGGGCAGTACCGGACGCAGTACCGGGCCACACTGTCACTTTGAGTTGCATCCATCTGGAAAAGGAGCTGTCAACCCGATAGCTTTGCTACCCCGACGCTAAAAAAAGGCAAAAGTAAAAAGACAAAAGAAAATATATTTTCTTTTGTCTTTTCTCTTTTCTGGAGTCAGGGGTAGCAATAATCCCGCCATTATGCTACGATGATAAGGTTGTTCAAGAAAAGTTGGCTCTGTAGCTCAGTGGTTAGAGCAGGGGACTCATAAGCCCAAGGTCGCAGGTTCAAATCCCGCTAGAGCCATTTAAAAGTGAAGTCAGGACTGAAGAATGAGTGAGCTGGTTATTGTACTCATTCCTCGGTTGTAATTAGTCGGAATAGTGCCGGATGAGTTCGGCAACAGACCAAGCTTGAGCGATCGCTCCTTGAGCTACATGAGGCGGATCGCCATCAAAAATTTCCGAAACCGAACCCAGGCAGGCTGAGGACTGCAAGTGTTCAATCATTGGCTGCCAATCAAAAGGGACGGGTTCTGAATCGTAGAAGCGCGTCCTGGCTCGAATAAAAGGGCCAATCAGCCAACTCCAAACCGTGCCTTGGTGGTAGGCGCGATCGCGATATTGGGGATTCCCAGCATAAGTCCCCACATAGTTGGGGTCAGCGGGGTCGAGACTGCGGAGACCGTAAGGTGTCAGTAAGCGATCGCTTGCCACCTTGAGGACAGACCGCCCTTGCTCGGCGGGAAACCCGCAATGATAGAGCGAAAGAGCCAAAACTGCATTGGGACGAATTGAGGGGTCCCGCACGTCATCCGGTGCGATTGTATCGTAGAAATATCCCACAGTCGGATTCCAGAACTTTTGCAGCGACCCCTTCACCTGTTGCGCCTGCTGAATATAGCGTTCTCGCTGATTAATTCGCTTCTCTGAATTCGCTCCCCCTTCCCTTAATAACAATTCTGCCCACCGGCTAGCCCAACACAAAGCAGAGTACCAGAGAGCGTTAATTTCTACAGGTTTACCCCGACGAGGCGTCACCGGCTGACCATCAACCACCGCATCCATCCAGGTAAGCGCCACTCCTGGCGCATCCCAGGTAACTAGCCCATCGGTGGCATCAATGCGGACATTGTAGAGGGTGCCAGCCATAAAGCTTTTGTAAATCTGCCGCACCACAGGATATTGCTGAGCCAGAAAATCCCAATCCTGCGTTGCTTCCAGGTAAAGTCCCAAAGTTTCAATCCACCACAGCGATGCATCAATACTGTTGTAGAATGGCTCAGCTCCAGTATCTGGAAATGCATTGGGAATCAAACCATTGCGACAATAGCGCCCAAAAGTTTCCAGCAGTCCCTTAGCTTCCTCATAGCGCCCAGTCGCTAAAGCCAGTCCTGGTAGAGCAATTAGCGTATCGCGTCCCCAGTCATTAAACCAGTGGTAGCCAGCAATAACAGTCGAGCCAGCAATAGATGCGCGGTAGACGATAAAGCGATCGCCTGCTCGCAACAGCTGCTGCCAAATACCATTGTCCCTTGTTGATGGTTCGTTGCCATGAACCATCAACAAGGAACTATCAACCGCTTTGGGTCGTTGTTGTACCTGCACTGCTTGCTCAAAGTCTAGGGAACTGAGGTGTGGTTGTTTGGAGTTGCATAATCCCACTTTCGCTTCTAGGGTGAGGGAGTCTCCCGGTTGTAGGGGTACTGTCAGGTATCCAGGGCTGTAGAGGTCTTCCTTGTCGCCCAATCCCCGCCGGTTCTCTTCTGGATAGTGATAATGCCAATACCAAACCGTGTCTGGTTGATAGCGACCCTTACTCCAGCGCAATTGCCAAGGAGTCCCAGTCCAGTCAGAACGCATCGCTTGCAGATAAATTTGCTTTTGACCGACTAATTGCGAGAAGGACAATCCTGAGGCTGCGGATTGCTGGTGGTGAAAGTCGCGATCGCCAATCACCGGGCGTAACCTCAGCGTAGCCAACTCAGTGCCTTCATAGCGGTACTGGATCAAAATCCGGTTACAAAACTGGGGAGTGGCTGATTGCTCAGTCTGTTTTCCGCTACCTACTATCTCTGACCTACTTTCTATTAAGCCATAGGGCATCACCAGCTGCCTGCTTAGCTGCCAGTTATCCTCACCCCAAACCCAACAGGGAAAGGGGTCAATCTTAAAAGAACGCAGCAGCTGGTACCCCCAAGGGTCAATCTTGCCATCTGTCCAAAAATTGGTTCCAAGTGCAAATACCCGTCCTCCTACATCCAAACTGGCATCCAGGTGAGACAGTAATAAAGTGCGCTGACTCGGCGGATCGAGGGCGGCAATTAACCAACCGTGATAAGTCCGAGTCCGAGCATCACAAACCGTTCCACTGGCAAAACTTCCTAACCCGTTGGTGAGTAGCCACTCGCGCGTATCTAAATTCTTCATTCCTACTCAAACTCGTTATGAGTATGATATAGTTGTTACAGTTCGTAAATCAGCCGTCGTTGCGTCTAGGGTAGACCTCAACTAGATTACCCTTGACTCAGCACGAGTCAATGCAAAATCTATTCCATTTAAGGAGAATCCATTCATGACCCACCACACAGAAGGCTGTCTTCGGGTTGGACAAACCGCCCCAGACTTTACCGCAACCGCTGTGGTCGATCAGGAATTCAAGACCATTAAACTGTCTGACTATCGTGGCAAATATGTAGTCTTGTTCTTCTATCCTCTTGACTTTACATTCGTTTGTCCTACAGAGATTACAGCTTTTAGCGACGCTTATCCAAAATTTCAGGATCTCAACACTGAAATCCTTGGCATCTCTGTTGACAGTGAATTTTCCCACTTGGCATGGATTCAAACAGACCGCAAGTCCGGCGGCGTCGGCGACCTGAACTATCCCCTCGTTTCTGATATTAAGAAAGAAATTAGTGCTGCTTTCAATGTCCTCGATCCAGAGGCAGGCATTGCACTCCGGGGGCTGTTCATCATTGATAAAGAAGGCGTGATTCAGCACGCTACAATTAACAACCTGGCTTTTGGTCGCAACGTCGATGAGACTCTGCGGACGCTGCAAGCAATCCAGTACGTACAAACTAACCCCGATGAAGTTTGCCCCGCTGGTTGGCAACCGGGCGACAAGACGATGGTTCCCGACCCCGTTAAGTCAAAGGTCTTCTTTTCTGCCGTCTAAAAAATTTCTAGTGGCGAGTCAGTTTTATAACTGATTCAGTTGTGAATAAATCAAAACCCCAAGACATCTGATGAGATTTTTCTTATCAGATGTCTTGGGGTTTATTTTTTTATGATTGCGATCGCGTTAACTCCTGTAACGCCAGCGCACGATATCTAGATGCTGGTGATTGTATGCGATCGCTTTTTCATACTCTCCCAAGGCGCAATAGGTAGCACATAAATTGAGTAAGAGCCGCTCCTGTTCTGAAAAGTCATGGATTTTTTGTGCGATTGCTAAACTATTCTGCTGGTACTCAATTGCCTTATCATATTCTCCTAGAGAGCCATAGACACATCCTAGATTTCCCAGAATACCTAGCTCTCCCTTATCGTTTTCGAGTTCACGATAAATAAGCAAACTCTGCTGCCAGTATTCAACTGCTTTAGTATAGTGGTGAGATGGAAGATGATTTTGTGGCTGATGCGAAATACCAAGTTTACGATAATTAAAGTAAAATAATTTTTTATTTTGTGTTAATTTGTTTATATATGGATTTGTTGAAGACATACTATGATAATAGTCTCCCAAATTAAAATGAGCGCCGCCCAAAATTCCTAAAACATCTGCTTCCCCTCGACGATGTTGAATTTTTTTACAAATAGCTAAACTTTGGTTAAGGTAATCAAGCGCTTCAATATCTCGGTTTAAGAAACAATAAATTCCTGCCAAATTTCCTAAAGCTGCTGCCTCTGATCGGTAATTTTGGAGTTCTCGTGCAATCTCTAAGTCCTGCTGTGTGTACTTAATTGCTGTGTCATAGTTCTCTAGGGAACGGTATACAAGTCCAATATTTCCTAGAGCCTGTCCTTCTAACTGACGATCTCCTGATTTCTGTGAAACGGCTAAACATTTCTCATGGTATTCAAGTGCTTTAGCATAGTTTCCAAGTGAATCGTAGGCATTCCCTAAGCCTCTCAAAGCTAGACCTTCCAACTGCTGGTCTCTATTTTCCCGTGCGACAGCTAAACACCACTGATATCCCTCAATTGCTTTGTTGTAGTTCTCCAAGTGATAGCAGGAATCACTTAAACCATATACGAGCTGAACATCTAAACGGGAACCTAATTTGTCTAGAAGCCTGCTGTATAAACTAGCACGTTCATGATAAATACCCCAAAGTTCTAGTTGATTATGTAATTGCTCATTGGTAGGTGTATTGAGGCGAGTTAAGAGTATTCTACTAGCTTCTTCCCAAGCTTCCACTTCGCAGAGATGGTGAAATGCTTCCAAGTAGCCCCGCACTTTCTCTAGATTGGTTGCATCTGGCTTGGGTTTGTACTTTGTTAGCCAGTTGATGACGGCTCTGTAACGGGTGCGTTTCCAATGCGGATGAATAAATTTAATGGCTGCTGAATCGATACCTAGCTCAGCCAAAACCAATTCACTAGGCGGTAAAATATTACTCATTTTATTAATCCAGTTGTTTTAAGTGTTCAAGTGCTACACTGCGGATTAAATTGTGCTGTCTTAGTAGGAATTGATCGTCTTCAACAACTTCCTCAGCTAGATGGCGATTTCTTAACACCTCCAGCGCAGTCTCTTGCTGATCCTCATTGCAGTCCCAATCTTCCAAATGACTCAGCCAAAACTCCTCCGGTACTGGACAGCGATACACAGAAGCTTCGCAAAGCAATCGATAGGCATTAAGGACATCTCTCTTCAAGCGTCCAAAAGTTTTTTCCAGCCGATGTCGCACATTTTTTCTCAATTCACGAGTATATCGATCTAGCTGCCACTGGTCATCTGCTGATGCTGTTATTCCTTTCGTTTTGGCTTCCTCAATTGCCTTCTCGACTTCTTCAATTTCATGCCCATATTTGTTCCAGTAAACCACCACATTGCCATAAAAAGGCTTACTGCAAATTTCTCCTGAAATCACTCGCAAAGCTAAAGGATGTCCCTCATAAGCACCGCCAATCCGTTTTAGATACGGTGTGTTTGGTGAATCTGTGTCAACCTCTAGCCCAGTTTTATCGAACAACTCTAACCGTTCTGGTTCTGTAAGTCCACTCAAGACTGTACAATCCCAAAAGTTTTTGTAACGTGCTGGAATTTGCTCTGGCAAATCCTGGGAAGTCAGAAGAATTCGACTTTGGCAAGATTCTGCTGCTAGCAAACTTTCAAAAAATCTTACCCACCACTCATCTTTAAAATCATTCCATCCTTCTTCTTCATTCCCTTCTAAAATAAGTTCCAGCGAATCTATCAGCACCAGATACCGATTCTCTCGCAATCGCTTGACTAGCAAATTTAGCAACCGATTTGTATCTTTGCGGTCTTCTGGCGTAATGGGTTCTCCCCACTTTTCCAGCCATCGAGTTGCAACGCTGGCAAAGTCTGAAGTTTGCTGCTCGTTTTCAAAATTTTCTTGGTGAAACTTAGCCCACTCAGGCTGCAATTCCACTACTAATCGTTCAGCCAAAGCTGTTTTACCAATTCCCGTGATGCCAAGAAGGATTAATAAGCGGCACGAACTTTGAACTTTCTCAGTAAGTTTGGTAACTAGCTGCTCTCGACCAACCCAGGCATCATCATAAGCAAAAAACTCTGCTCTCGAATTTGTGTTAGACAATGGACTGTTATCAACAATCTCTTCCCAATCCTCAATTCCTACAGCTTTACAAATCCCGACGAAGGCATCTCGGTCAATTGGTATGGAGCGCCAAAATCGCTTCAAATTATGCTTTTCACCCCAGATAGCAGCTTGTTTGTTCCATCCTTTCCTCCTTCTAGCTTGATTGACGATTTCTATCCCCTGCTGGGATGCTCTGATAGTAGCTGCCATGCTTATCCTGTAATCTCTATCGACACATATTTAACTTTTATAACTTCTCCCGACTTCTAACTTGGCTCAGTTTTGGCTCAGTTTTGAAATCTGAGCCAAAGTTGCTACCAAACCAGAGCCATCAAGCCCAGACAGCTCAGGCATTGTAGATATGTCGGCTCTAGGAAGCAGCCAACAGCAAATCGCTTCTTCCTGGTAAAAACAATCGCTCTGAATTAGGACTAAGACAATGCAAGCTGAAAAATTCGTCCAACTGGAACTGCCTGTAAACCTGGAGAAAATTGACTACCTCAAGCCAATGCAAGAAGCAATTCAAAATATCCTAGACTTAATCTGGAAAGGGGTAATTTTGCAGATTTCGCCACCTGCTACGAAACAGCTAATGAGTCAGCATGGAAAACTCATCGCTTTTAGTAATGGCGAAGCTTACATTAAAGTTTCATCACTGGCGATTTTCCGAATGGCTGAGAAGAAGTTGCCAGATGTAGAAGCAGCTTTCAAGAAAGCTTTCGGTTACAAAGTCAAAGTTAGTTTAGTCATTGGCAAAACTCTCAATGGATAAAAAGGACACGCCAAGAGCTTAAAATTAAGTCGCATTTCTAACTTAAGAGGGATGCGATTTTTGTTGGGGATGAAGGATGCGATCGCTCTCTCGTCCACGATTCGCCCCGGTTCGCAAAAAAGTAAAGAACTATTACAATTACAGCAATCAAACCAAAATGATATACCAATGCTGACATCTACTGACTTTAGCGGACTGTTAAATCAACGCTTCTTTCAGAATTTCTTGCCGATTCCAGCAACCAGCCGTTTAAACCTGGGAGAAACGACTCCAGCATTTGAACTGCCGGACATTACTAATGGGGGTAAAGTCAAGTTATCGGATTACAGGGGAAAGCAACCCGTCATCCTTGCCTTCACCCGCATCTTCACCGAAAAGCAATATTGCCCATTCTGCTTTCCTCACATCAAAGCGCTGAATGAAAACTACGAGCGCTTTACCAGTTTGGGCGTCGAGGTGTTGATGATTACCAGTACCGACGAACAGCAGAGCAAAATTGTTGTCAAAGATCTGGGTTTAAAGATGCCCTTGCTCAGCGACCCCAGTTGTCGGACGTTTCGAGCTTACTGTACGGGTCAAGCTTTGGGTGCGCCTCTGCCAGCCCAATTCGTACTTGATAAACAGGGAATTCTGCGCTATAAACATTTGTTCTCCTTCCTCGACCATAACGCTGAAGTGGAGAAGCTGCTAGAGACGCTCAGCGGATTGTAGATTACTGGAATCATCCCAACAAGTTGTTTTCAGACCCTACTCTGTCTGAAGGCAACTTGGTCAGGACTTACGCAAAGTTATGGAAAGACGAACCGCGAAGGACGCTTCAAGACACAAAGGAATAAGAGTTTCAGAGAGTTCTTGCGTAAGTCCTATTGGTATTAAGTAGGCGGGATTAATTATTTGTAGTAGTGGTTAGCGATAGCGTAACCCATGCAGGTGTTGGGTTTCCTACGTCAACCCAACCTACGAAAATGTACTATGTCTGAAGGCAACTTGGTATTACTATCAGGGAAGTGGACGAGAAACCCTGTGGAAAAGCGGCACATCGTTAGCCATTGAATTAGCCATCAACAGGATATTTGACCGTTCTATGGTGGGAAAACTAACGCGATAAATGAAGTCATCCTGCTGCCACATTACTGAGGAAAATTCATAGGATGGCTTTTGCTTTGGTCCTTCTAACAGATATCCTCTAATATCCTTCCTTAAAGTGATGCGATCGCCTGCTGCTTTATGTTTTTCTAATTCTCTCATGGCATTCAGAGAAGTCTTTCTCTCAACCGAAAAACTTCCGACTAAGCACGGTTGGGGGTTACTGTAGCAGGTAAAAAGGCTAACAGTATAAATTAAGGGAGTTTCTGACGGGAAGACGCGGACAATCAACTCAGCAGGATTTACATCGGAGGGGCCGCTGAGTCGAATTTGGGACGGCAAGCGCATGACCAACCCAGGCGGGATGCTGCTTTGAATTTTCTCTAAATGGGAAGTAAATACAGGAGCGGGACGAGCTTGTACGGGCACGTTCTCAGATACCCTAATTACTACACTCCCAGCCACTGCCAGAACGACTGACAGATATAGATTTTTAACCCGCAAGAATTGGTAATGCAAGGATTTGAGAATTTGTCAAGGGTTTTAAAAAAAGCATAGCATCTGGAATCCTGCTCTGGGCGATCGCTCGCTGAAAACCAGAAGGCAGATGCCAAAGATCCGCCCTTAAGGCTGACCAATAGAACTGTCTTTGCACTTTATGATTTGTAAAGTGAACGTTTGTAAACTATCAGCAGTCTAAATAGATAGGCAGGCACAGAGCTAACCTGTTGCCTGTGCATCTCACCGCTGGACTGCCCCGCCGAATGCGAGTCCGAACAGTGTCCTGATTGGAACACCCAAGTGCAACTTAAGCGTATGTCTCCTGATGTATCTGCTGCTCTCTCTAGGCAGCAAGCGAGTCAAAAATCAACAAGCAAACTGCAAAATCAAAAAATTTCCCTATTTATATTGATATTTGCTGTTTTAGGGATGCCTTGGTTGACCAGTTGTGGCATTCTGCCGAAAGCTGAAGCGGAGGCTCAATCTCCAAGAGGACAACAAGGGGAGGCAGGAAAACCTACGCCAGTGGATGTCGCGATCGCTCGCAGCGAATCTCTCCAAGAAGATGTACAATACATCGGCACCACTCGACCAATCAGAGAAATATCGGTGCAACCCCAGGTGGAAGGACGACTGCTCTCGCTTAAGGCAGATGTGGGAGATGCGGTGGCTCAGGGTCAAATTGTTGCCCAGTTAGATGACACAACATTGTTAACTAGCGTGAATCAGGCGCAAGCAGAACTCGCAACGCTCCAAGCGGAAGTTGCCCGCGCCCGAACTCAGGTAGCCAATGCCCGGACACAGGTGGAACAGGCAAAAGTTGAATTGCAGCAAACACAGCGGGATGCGGCTCGACTGGCTGGATTGGCGAGACAAGGCGCGATCGCTCAGCAACAAGCAGAATTAGCCCAAACAGAAGCTCAAACGGCTCAACAAGCTTTGCTCTCTGCTCAGGCACAGGTGGGTACAGAACAGCAAGCAGTCGCAGCGGCTCAAGGCAGAGTCAAGGCGCAACAATCTGTACTGGCTCAAAGTCGCGAACGTCAATCCTATTCAGTATTAACTTCCCCAATTAGCGGCGTTGTCGTTTCTAAAGGGTTAGAACCGGGCGATTTAGCGAACCCAGGTAGTGAAATCTTGAAAATTGGAGATTTCAGCCGCGTCACAGTGGTGGTGCCAGTTTCAGAATTGGAACTGTCAAATATCCGGGTTGGACAATCGGTGCGGGTGCAATTAGACGCCTTCAAGAACAAGGAGTTTCTTGGAGAAGTGGTTCGCATTTCTCCGGCGGCGAATGTAGCGGCTCGTCAAGTGCCGGTAGAAGTCACGATTGCCAACCCCAAGGGTGAGATCGGCAGCGGCTTGTTGGCACGGGTCAGCTTTTCGTCAAATACGTCCCAACGGGTAGTGGTGCCGCAAACGGCGCTGCAAGAAGCAGGAGGGAGAGGGGGCAGAAGTGCAGAGGAGCCAGGGAGCCGGGGAGCCGGGGAGCCGAGGAACCCAAAACCAGCGGCGACGGTGTTTGTGTTGACCGGAAACAAGCAACAGCCAAGAGTGCAAGCTCGACCGGTGACAGTGGGCGATCGCGTAAATGGAAAAGTAGAAATTCTGTCGGGATTAAAGCCGGGAGAGCGATTTGTCAGTCGCGCTGGTAAGCCGCTCAAAGATGGCGAACCTGTACGCTTAAGTGTTTTATCAGAAACCAAAGCGCCGTAAAGTTTTGAGTTTTGACTTCTTAATTCAAAACTCAAAATTCCGAATTAACTCAAAATTCAGAACTCAAAATTATTATGTCTGGATTTAGCCTAAGCGCGATCGCCATCCGCCGCCACATCGGCACACTCATGCTTACCATCGCCGTGTTGGTGCTGGGAGTGTTCTTTCTCTCCCAACTCCAAGTAGATTTGTTGCCATCTATCACCTATCCCCGGATTGGCGTGCGGATAGAAGCGCCTGGGATTTCCCCAGAAGTGGCAGTTGATGAAATTACCAAGCCACTAGAAGAAACTTTGAGTACCACACAAGGAGTGGTGCAAGTTTACTCCCAAACCCGCGAAGGGCAGGTGAGTTTAGACTTGTACTTTGAACCGGGAGGCAACATTGACCAGGCGCTAAACGATGCTACTGCTGCCTTTAACCGGGGTCGCAGCAGGCTCCCCAGTACCATCGAAGATGCCCGCTTATTTAAAGTTGACCCCTCCCAGCTGCCCGTTTACGAAGTGGCGCTGCAATCCTCTTCGCTGGGAGATGCGGATTTGCGGGTATTTGCCGATGAAGAATTATCCCGCGAACTGGGTGTAGTTAATGGTGTCGCCAGCGTCGATGTGGCGGGTGGGGTGGAAGAAGAAGTGCGTGTGCAAATTGACCTGAATCGCTTACAGGCGCTGGGGGTGAGTTTGGTAGATGTTTTAAATGCTTTAGGCGATCGCAACCAGGATATCTCTGGCGGTCGTCTGCAAGGCGCTGACTCCGAACCGCTAACCCGCACCGTCGGACGCTTTCAGAATGCTCAAGAAATTAGCAATCTCTCCTTTGAAGTTGGTTCCCCAACCGCTAGCTCAGGAGGAGCAGCAAGCCCTACACTTTTACCGCAATCTCGCGTTTATCTAAGAGATTTTGCCGAAGTCATTGATGGTACAGAAGAACAGCGGGTATTTGTCTATCTTAATGGGCAACCAGCGGTAAAACTCAGCATCCAAAAGCAACCGGATGCTAATACTATCGAGGTTGTGGATGGAGTTAAAAAACGCATCGAAGAACTGCGGCAAGCTGGGGTGATTCCTGAAGACATGAAACTGCTGGCAACGCTGGATGAATCGAGATTTATCAGCAACTCGATCTCCAACGTGACCAGTTCCGGATTGCTGGGTGCAGGGTTGGCAGCGTTGGCGGTGATGCTATTTCTCGGTAGCGCCCGTCAAACTTTAATTATTATCATCGCCATTCCCCTAGCGACCATCGCGGCGATTATCTTAATGCAGCTATTTGGACTCTCCATCAACATTTTCAGCTTAGGTGGTTTGGCACTAGGTGTGGGGATTGTCGTAGACAACTCTATCGTGATGATGGAGACGATTGCCGAAGGTGCTGGCATGATTCCGGGTCAGGATAGCAAAGCCCGCCTGAATAGTCAGCAAGTAATCGATCAAGCAGAACGCAGCGGTCGCGAGGTGGAATCGGCACTTATTGCCTCTACTACTACCAACTTAGTATCTGTGCTGCCGTTTTTGCTGATTGGTGGCTTTTTCTCCCTGCTATTTAGTGAATTAATTCTTACCATTAGTTTTTCTGTAGCTGCCTCCCTATTGGTGGCGCTGACAGTTGTGCCAGCACTCAGTTCCCGGTTGTTGGCAATCCAGTGGTCGAGTGGCGTGGGTCAGTTTTGGCCTTTGCGCGAATTTAACCGCCGATTTGAGGCAGCGACTGGCAGCTATACCCGCTTTTTGACTGGAGTAGTGCGTTATCGGTTGTTAGTCATCGCCGCTATTTTTCTGCTTTTCGGCGGCAGTAGTTTTTGGATGGTCGGTCAAATTCCTCAAGAAATTCTGCCTCGGATTAATACAGGTCAAGCAAATTTGTTTGCCCAGTTTCCTCCCGGAACTAGCGTGGAAACTAACCGCAAAGTGATGAAACTGGTGGACGAAATCCTGGTTAAACAGCCAGAAAGCGACTATGTATTTAGCACAGCCGGAGGTTCTCTGTTCGGCAGCAACACCAATGCCAATCCCCTACGAGCTTCCAGCTCAATTACCCTGAAGCAAGGTACAGATGTCGAGAAGTTTGTCGAAAAAGTCAATCAGGAGTTTAACAAACTTAACTTGGCGGGGATTCGTCTGCGGCTGAATCCCGGTCAGGTACGAGGGATTATCCTAAGTAATTCGCCAGTGCGGGGGGCGGATGTGGATATCATCCTCCAGGGAAACGATGAGCAGCGGTTGCAACAGGCAGGGCGGCAAGTGCTGCAAGCCGTGGATGAGCGAGTAAAAAGTGCAACTTTCCGACCTGATGCTGACTCTCGACAACCAGAAGTGCAGATTCGACCGGATTGGGAGCGTGCAGAGGAGTTGGGGTTGACGACGCAAGACATTGGGCAAACGATTCAGACGGCAATCGAGGGGTCAGTACCGACTCAGTTGCAAAGAGGCGATCGCTTAGTGGATGTGCGCGTACAATTCAATGAAGAATCTGTGCAACGCGCTTCGCAACTGGCACAATTACCCTTATTTGTCAATAACAACAGCTTAGTTCGGCTGGGTGATGTCGCTACCATTTCCGAAGGTCAAGCGCCTGGTGAAGTTCAGCGGATTAACCAACGACAGGTTTTTATCATTGCGGGTAGTCTGAGTGAAGGAGCTAACCTCAGCGATGCCCTGACAGAGGTAGACGAGGTACTGGGGAATTTGCGATTACCCGAAGGCGTGAGCGTGCTTCCCAGTTCGGCAGAGGAAACGAATCAGCAGTTGCAAAACTCCTTGAAAATTTTAGGAGGTTTAGCCGCTTTCTTGGTTTTCGTCGTCATGGCGGTGCAATACAACTCCTTGATTGACCCCTTGGTAATTATGCTCACGGTGCCGCTGGCTTTAGCGGGGGGCATTCTGGGGCTTTATATCACCCAAACTCCTATCGGTGCTACGGTGCTAGTCGGTGCGGTGCTGCTGGTGGGTATTGTGGTGAACAACGCCATCATCATGGTGGAGTTGGCTAACCAGATTCACGAACAGGAAGGCATCGACCGACAAGCGGCGATTTTAAAAGCGGCTCCCATGCGCCTGAGAGCGATTATGATGACCACCATCACTACGGTTCTCGGCTTGTTTCCTTTGGCACTGGGAATCGGGGAAGGCTCAGAATTTCTGCAACCGCTAGGCGTTGTGGTGTTTTCCGGTCTATCTCTGGCGACGCTGCTAACCTTGTTTATTATTCCCTGCTTCTACGTGCTGCTGCACCAGTTCCCGGTTAGCAAGCAGGTACTGAAATGGCAGCGATCGCTCTCCAGAAAATTTGCCCGTAAAACTTTTTCTAGCGATCGCAAGTTCTAGTTGATGCTGTCTTCAGCCGAGTCTGGTGCTTGACAGATGAACGAGCCCGAACCGACTCTTGTCAGCGCTTTGCGATCGCGCTCGTTCGCTTTTTGCCACAGCATCAATTGCTTCTTTCAATTTTGTGGATGAACGGGAATTTCAATCCAGAACTCAGTACCCTTGTCTGGTTGAGAAGAACACTTAAAGACGCCGCCGTGTTTTTCCACCACAATTTGATAGCTGATCGACAGTCCCAAACCAGTGCCTTTACCAACCGGCTTGGTCGTGAAAAAAGGATCGAAGATTTGCGCCTGCACTGCCTCTGGCATACCAGGGCCATTGTCAATAATTTGAATCACCACATGAACAGGATCGGGGATGGAGGGATGAATAGGAGAATCTGTTTCATGCTTTATCCTTCCTTCTTCATCCTGTATTTTTTCATCTTTTATTCTTTCTGCTTCCTCCTTCAAAAAGGTGCGAATAGTAATCTGACCGGGTGAAGTTTTCACTTCCGATTGTGTTAGAACAGCCTTGTCACTTGCGTGCTGCACAGAACCAGCAGCTTCTCCGGTTGCCATCGGGTAGGAAGATTGACCCCAGTCGTTTTGCGGCTCCAGCGCGTCAATCGCATTGCTAAGGACATTCATAAACACTTGATTGAGCTGACCGGCATAGCACTCAACTAAGGGCAGATCGCCATAAGCCTTTACAACTTCAATAGTGGGAGCATTGCCCTTCCCTTTGAGTCGATGTTGCAAGATTAACAGCGTGCTGTCTAAACCTTCATGGATATCCACCCGTTTCATCTCGGCTTGGTCAAGGCGAGAGAAATTCCGCAGAGACAGCACCAGTTGACGGATTCTGTCAGCCCCCACCTTCATCGACGACAGCATTTTGGGCAGGTCTTCAGCAATGAATTCCAAATCAATTGCTTCTGCCCGTTTGGCAATCTCCCGATCGGGATGGGGATAACGCTCCTGGTATAGATGCAACAGATCGAGCAAATATGAAGCGTACTCGCCAACGTGAATGAGATTGCCGTAAATAAAATTAACCGGATTGTTGACTTCGTGAGCCACACCTGCAACTAGCTGCCCCAAACTCGACATTTTTTCGGTCTGAATCAGTTGGGTTTGGGTTTGTTGTAATTCTTGGAGGGCACAAGCGAGTTGTTCTGCTTGGTGTTGGGTTTGAGCGAGTAATTCTGCTTGCTGTAGCGCGACGCCGAGTTGAGCGGCAATTTGGGTAGCAAAATCAATGGACGGGGCGTCCCAGTATCGCGCTTGGGAGCATTGATGAATACAGAGCAATCCCCAAAGAACGTCTCCTTTGAGCAGTGGCACCACCAAGTTAGCTCGAATTTGAAATAGGGAGAGAATTTGGAGGTGAAAATCTGTTAAGCCTGCATCGTAGATGTCAGCAACCACCTGAATCTGACCTTGATGATACTGCTGGGCGTATTCCCCTCCAAAGCAGCGATCGCGGATTTTCATGGTTAAAGCCGAGACAAAACCATCTCGAACATCCTCAGAGACAAACTCTCCCACTTCCCAGTTCGACTCCGGATCGAAGCGAAAAATGCCGACTCGATCGGCGTTGAGCAGGTGCCGAACTTCAGTCACTGTTGCTTTGAGAATGGTATCGAGGTTCAGAGAGTCTCGAATTTTAGTAACCACTCTAAATAATGCTTTTTGTTGTTCCGCTGCTTGCTTGATGCGACGAGTTTGCGCGGTAGCAGTAGCAGCGGCACTACGGCTTTTTTGGTAGAGTTCGGCTTGCTGAATTGCGATCGCGGCTTGATCTCCCAGCTGCTGTAGCAGCTCGACTTCGGCAACATTCCAGGCTCTCGGAGCATGACACTCATGGGCAATTAGCAGTCCCCACAGTTGTTCGCCCATCCGAATCGGTACGACTAGATTGGCTTGCACCTGCATACTCTGCAAAAACTCCCAATGACAAGCAGTGATATTTTCCGTTTTTGCATCGTTAATCGCTCGCACCCGCCCTTGACTATAAAGCTTCGCATACTCCTCTGGAAAGCAATCTTCCGGTCCCGTCAAACCCAACACTGAGGGCCAGTTGCCATTAACGGCTTCCACCACCACCAAGCCATGCGATTTTCGGGTGAGCTGGTAAATCACGACTCGGTCTGTGTCCAGCAGCAGTCTAACTTCCCGAACGATGGTTTGCAGGATGGTTTGTAAGTCCAGGGTGCTGCGAATTTGGTCTAATACCTTACCGAGGACTTTGGCAAACTCTAAGGACTGTTGCAACTGGGTGGTTCGCTCTTGAATTTGATGCTCCAGGTTGCTATTGAGAGACTGCACCTGTAAGTACAGCAGATACTGCTCAATCGCCATTGAGAAATGATGACCCAAGGCTTGAGCGAGTTCAATTTCTTCCTGAGTCCACGCTTGTGCTTGACCTCGTTTCAGTTCCCTCCATGCCTCAAAAGAGTTACGGGGTTGCAGTTGTCGCTGATCGGGGTCAAAATTTCCAGCCCACAAAGTTTCCGTGTCAATTTCATTGCGGAAAATGCACAAATATCCCAGAAACTGTTGACGATACTGGAGGGGGACAATGAGTATGCCCCGAATCCGAGTCGTGCGGAATGCTGGCGCGAGGACTCGCAGATGAGCTTGTTTATAGAGATCCGTCACTGCCTTGATGGGATTGCAGGCAATATCTTGTAACTTTAAATATTCCTGCCAAACGGGATGCTCTTCAAGCGGACGATCTTTGCCGATGGCTCCTAGCATGGGTTGCTCACCGCAGGCAAATAGGGTTGACTGACTTGGGTTTTCTGCCGCTATGTAAATTCTGCCACCACAACCTTGAAAGGCTGCAACCGTTTCCGCAAGGGCGTCAGAGAGCTGAATCGTTGGCAGCGCATGGAGCAGGGTTGCAACTCGGTTAATCCGAGCTTCCCGCGTCGCTTGGGTGCAGGCTAGTTGCAGTAAGGTGGATTGAGCGATCGCAATTGAAACTTGATCCGCTACTAACTGGACGATTTGCAGTTCTTGTTCCGAAACCGAACGCGGTTCAGAGTGATGAGAGACTAATAAACCCCATAGTTCCGCCTGGGTCTGCTGCGTGCGGGCATCATGATACAGAATCGGCACCACGAGGGAAGATTTCACTCCCATTGCCGTGAGATATTCAATATGGCAGGAATCTACTGGGCGATAGCGAATATCTTCCGCCTTCAAAGCAGCACCCGTCTGGGCGCAATCCAATGAACTCAGACCAATTAACCCTAAGGAAACATCGACAATTGAGCGCTGGCGAGCCTTAAGAAACTTCTCGCGGGCGTGGGGAGGAATGTCATCAGCCGGAAAATTTAGCCCCATCAAGGATGGGAGGCGATTGTCATCAATCGCCTCGGCAATCACTTCTCCACTGCCATCAGCATGAAACCGATAAATCATCACGCGGTCGGTTGCAAGCAATGAGCGAATTTCAGCGACTGTCGATGACAAAATTTCTGGCAATTCTAGCGATCGCCGAATCCGATTCGTGATTCCGTGTAATAAGCTTGCTTGGTCTATTTCTTGCTGCATTGTTTGCGTATTATCACTTAAGCTCATTCGCTTTATCCACCACGTCTATAAATTCAGGTCTGTATGAATGTTTTTTGTATAGTTCTATTTTGTAACTAAAAAGTCATGATGGGTATTCGTAAAACTATTGATTTTATCAAACTTTTAAACTTATTGTTAAATTTAATATTATTTAAAAAATTTGATTCAAAAATATTGACAGTCTACTTAAATTGTGGTAGATAAATTTAAAAATTATTTTCCCTAAGAAAATCGCTTGCTTCAGGTTAGCCAAATATACAAATTTAGAAAGGAGTAATGCTACTTTTTTCCTAACCGTTGCCGGATTTCTTGACGGACACTCATCAGAATTTTTCCCAAATGATTTTGTCCAGTTTTTTCTACACCGCAACCCCAATAATAATCGGTGGGAGAATCCTCCACGATCGGGCGATCGCCAGTAGAAAGCAGAATAGATTGAATCTCTAGGTGAGTCAGAAACTTGGTTAGCACGGCTTCGCGCATAATTTGGGTTTTCACTTGTTCCCAGTCCTGACGGATGTGGCGGGTGCGATCGCGTCCCAGTGTCGCGGCTTCCATTGGCGTCTTCGCGCCAGCGATCGCCCGGATTAACGCTTCATCTTCAGTACCAACAAATTTTTGCGCTTGATAATAATGCTCCACCGTCATCCAATCTTGACCCAGCAAATGAATCCCATGAGGAGAAAAGTTGGAAAAACATCCGTAGGGATCGTCAACTTTGTAAAAGTAAATCGTCATGTCGAAACAAGTAAGAGTGTTTGTCCCAGTTCTACCATGCTTGTTGCTGCAAGGGATGCACTCTAGTAGCCGACTTTAAACCGATCGAGTACTCAGCGTCATCAAAGTTGAGGATGTTAAGCGCCTGTTGCCAACATCCCGACCCAGCTTTGGGAGTGTCTCCCCGCTGCTAGTTGTCTAGTTACAGTTCCAGAAAAAAGTTATCCATACGCCAATACGGTTCATTTAGAGCTAAAAATCCAAAATCTGCGTAGGTTGGGTTGAGGAACGAAACCCAACACGCATAAGCATTTGTTGGGTTTCGTTCCTCAACCCAATCTACTAGCACGTCTAGACTAAAATGCTGGGTTGATAAAATTCGCTCTCATCAAATTTTGCCAACATTATAGGCGTCGCTTTACCCAACAAATTAGTGTTGGGTTTCGTTCCTCAACCCAACCTACAACTTCCAGAAAAAAGTTATCCATACACCATTGTAGGGGCACGACAATGCCGTGCCCCTACTCCTTGAATCAAAAATCCTATCCTCTTTTCAGGGAATGGGAGTGTCAAAACTGGTTACTGTTTTCCCAATGCCTTTAATCCCTGGTCAATTTGGTCAGCTTGCTGAGTTTGACCTTGCTCTTTAAACAAGTCTCTGGCTTTTTTCATAGCTTCGATTGACTCAGACTTTTTACCTTGTTGATTTAGAGCTACCCCTAAGCCAAAGTAAGCAGGTGCTGCTTTCGGAGCAATTTCAGTGGTCTTTTTGAGAGCTGCGACTCCCTCATTTAACTTTCCTTGTTTGACCAAGGCAACCCCTAAGAAATAGTGTGCATCTGCACTTTTAGGGTCAATTTCAATTGCCTTCTTGAAAGCCTCAGTCGCTTCGGGTAATTTCTTTTCGCCTTGGGCACCTAAAGCCACTCCCAAATCATTGTAGGATTTGGCGTTTTTTGGCTCGATTTCAATTGACTTTTTGAAGTTGGTAGCCGCTTCAGGTAATTTGCCTTGATTGACCTGAATAAATCCTAAATCATTATAAGATTTGGCATTTTTGGGATCGATTTCAATTGCCTTTTTGAAAGTAGCAGATGCTTCTTCCAGTTGCTTTTCTTGAACCTGAACAAATCCTAATTTATGATATAGTTCTATATTTTTAGGATTACTTGCAATTGCCTTTTTAAAAGCGTCACTTGCTTCAGGGAATTTTTTTTGGTTGACCAGAATAGTTCCTAATTTATTGTAAGTTTCTGCATCTTTGGGATTAATCTCAACGGCTTTGTTGTAGTCAGCGATCGCTTCGTTTAATTTGCCTTGCTGAGCTAAAGTATTTCCTGAGTCAACATACTTTTTAGCGTCAGCCTCTGATTTTTGACAACCTAGTGTCAGGAAGCTTAAGCATCCCGCTACTACAATCATCAGCCCGAACCTGGATAACTTTGCAGTCCTAGAAGACATAACCTAGCAAGTTTCTGGATGAAAGCCCCAATATAACACATGAGGAAATTTCATCACTGACGATTTTAAAGGGCGTTGCACGCTCAAAAATTTGATTTTGTGGAGTGGGCAATGCCTACCAAATCTTATCTGGGTGGGCTTTTGCCCACCCAAAAGAAGTTAACCCTCAACTTTCTAAATGCTCAATCGTTTTACCCACCCATTCCCGGTATCATGCTCTTGCTGAGGCGTTTGATAGCACTGTCTGCCACTTCAGAGTAACGACTTTCTCCGCACAGGATCTTGCCCATGCGCTCAGTGGCAGCAGGGCGCTTAACACCGACTCGATAAGCAATACCAGGAATTCTGTAGAACACTCCTGCTAAGCGTTGCGCCCATAGCATATCCGATCCCCATTCTTGGGCGATCGCGTCGGTATATCCTTCCAGAGCATTGCCATCGCCGGAGAGGGATTTGTCAATCGCTTCCGCTGCCTTCAAGCCGCTAAACATTGAGGGACGAATTCCCTCAGCAGTAAACGGATCGACAACACAGGCGGCTTCTCCGGCTAAAACTGCATTTTGCGTATGCAGCGTTTGATTGCCATCCCACAGGCAAAGGGGATGACCATATTGCTGGCTAGTATTGACCTCTACGCCGAAGGACTTGGCGTACTCAGCCAAAATTTTCTTAAAGTCTTGAGGTTCACCGCCGATAAACGTGCCAACACCGATAGAATAGCCGTCTGCTTTGGGAAAGTTCCAAATATAGCCATTTTTGACCATCCCAAATTCAAAATGGATCTTTTGCTCGTTAGCATTTTGGACGGGTACTTCTGCCTCCAAGGCTCCAGCCAGACGCCGTTTGCGCTCTTTAAAGCCCAGCCACTTAGCCATTGGCCCTTTGGCTCCGTCTGCGGCAATCAGATAGCGACCTTCAACAGGTCCATTGGCGGTGTTGACTTGCCAGCGATCGCTTTTAAACTCAATCCCCGTCACTTCAGTGCTGTCTCGCAGTTCTGCGCCTTGTTTCTGCGCCTGCTGCATCAGGAAGTTGTCGAAAACGTCTCGCCGTACCATCCAAATCGGTTTTCCCGTTTCCAGCTCTACTTCCACTGGATCGCCCATTTTCCAGGTATAGCGGAGTGATTTGAGTTTTAAGGAAATCGCTGGAGAAAAATCAAAATCAAACCACTCTTGTACCGCAGGCGATACTCCACCCCCACACGGTTTGTAACGCGGCATTGCGTCTTTTTCTAGGACTAAAACCGAACGCCCTCCCTTAGCTAGATGATAAGCTGCGGTTCCACCTGCTGGCCCAGCACCGACAATAATGCAGTCAAACATCGTGTTAATTTTTGCTCCTGAACACACTTGCATTTAAGCCTGTCAATCGAAGAATCTACATCCTCACGCTTGACACTCACTGGTAATTAAGCTTAATTGCTTTCCCTACCAGTTGGCTATTTGCGTAATTATCCCTATCTCAGTAAAACGTATACAATTTCAGGCTTTCAGGTTTTTTAGCCTAAATAATATTCGCCTCGATTTAGATTGTATCTTTACTTCTAGAAGACAAACCGTGTTTTCCAGTACGTAGTCGTTCAGCTTTTTCTTCCAGACAACTAGAAAGTGCGATCGCTATGTTTATTCAATTCATTAATTTTACTGAGTGCAAAGTTTGTATAAAGCTTATAGGATGGGTTCATGAAAGCTTTATAAAGTCGCTTACCGACTATTTTGTGCTTCTACTATTTTCATAAGGGGAAAAGCGATGTTCTGGGAATTACGCATCCAATACGCCAACGGCAACGAGAAAGTTTTACGCACCTGCAAAAATCGAGAAACAGCCCTGCGGTACATCGATGCGATCTACTCCCAGGGCTATCCTATGCACGTTGCTTTCCTAGTTCGTCCTGCCTTTTTAGATGGACAAGCGCTCCAACCTGCGTAGTATCAGTTTTTAGCCCTTCGTCCTGAGTTTGTTAGCTTTTGCGCGATCGCTTTTAACGAACGACCCATGACAAGTGACTAATGACTTTAAACGGTAGTGATATCTTTCTCTTTTTCGGCTAACAGCTCATCAACTTTGGCAACGTACTTGTCAGTTAGCTTTTGAATTTTTTCCTGTAAGTCTCTCCCTTCATCCTCAGAGATTTCACTATTTTTTTCTTGCTTGCGAATTGAGTCTACGGCGTCGCGGCGGATATTGCGAACAGAAACTCTACCTTCTTCAGCATACTTGGCAGCGATTTTCGCCAGTTCTTTACGGCGATCGCTGGTTAGAGGTGGAATATTCAATCGAATGACCGAGCCATCATTGCTCGGAGTTAAACCGACATCTGATAAAGAAATGGCTTTTTCAATCAGGTTCAAGCTGCCGCGATCGAACGGTTGAATGGTAATCGTACTAGAATCTGGTGTATTGATACTTGCCAGAGATTTCAGAGGGGTTGGGGAACCATAATATTCCACCGACACCCGGTCGAGGAGGGAGGAGTTCGCCCGTCCCGTCCGAATGGTATTAAAAGACCGCTGAGTCGCCTCAATTGTCTTTTGCATATGATTTTCAACATCAGCTAATTTCACAGAATCCTCCTACAATTGTTCCCACAGCTTCTCCCATAACGGCGCGGTGGATATTGCCCCGCACCGAGAGGTCGAACACAACGATCGGGATGTTGTTGTCTTTGCACAGGGCGATCGCGGTACTATCCATCACTCGCAGATCGTGAGTGAGGACGTGCCCGTAGGTCAGGCTCTGATAGCGACGCGCACCTGGGTTGAGATGGGGGTCTGAATCATAGATCCCATCTACTTTGGTTGCCTTAAAAATTACATTCGCATCAATTTCCGCCGCTCGCAAGGCAGCGGTCGTATCAGTGGTGAAGAAGGGGTTTCCCGATCCCGCCCCAAAAATCACTACCCGTCCTTTTTCCAAGTGGCGAATAGCACGACGCCGGATGTAAGGCTCCGCCACTTCCTGCATTGCGATCGCTGTTTGCACTCGTGTCGGGACTCCGATTTGCTCCAAGGAGTCTTGCAAGGTCATCGCATTCATCACCGTTGCAATCATCCCGATGTAGTCGGCTGTCGCCCGATCCATGCCAGCCGAAGCTGCCTTGACACCGCGAAAGATATTGCCGCCACCTACGACAATCGCCATCTGAATGCCAGTTGCCACGACATCTGCGACTTCCTGAGCGATTTCCTGAACCACAATTGGATCGATTCCATAGCCCAGGTTGCCCATTAAAGCTTCACCGCTCAGCTTTAGTAAAACGCGCCGATAAGTTATCCCCATGCCCAGACTATTGTCTCACTCAAAATACCTCCACCATAAGATAACAGTAGAGGAGTAAGTTTTGTGATATTATCCCCAAATTCAGTTAGTGAATTACCTACACCAACCCTAACGGGTATGGAGTAGGCTTCCAATTTCAATGGGAGCAACCTCGGAGTTCGTGGATTTTTTACGTCCAGAACCATGAGGATTTACACTCCCTCGATTGGCAGTAGCGCTGATTCCCAACGCCAATAATCGCAAGCCTTCATTTCTGATATTGATTGCCGCATTCACGTCTCGGTCATGTCTCTGACCACAGTGAGGGCAATCAAAGAATCGCACAGACAGATCCATTTTCGGAATCTTGAGCAGCGTGTTTGAACAAAGGTGAGAAGACGGAAAGAAGCGGTCTACTTCGAGATACGTCTTGCCATCAAACTCAGCTTTGTACTTGAGCATCGTGCAGAACTTCCCCCATCCAGCATCGCTGATAGCTTTTGCCAGGTTATGATTCTTCACCATGTTTTTCACTGCCAGATTTTCCACCACCACAACTTGGTTTTCGTTGACTAGCTTGCGAGATAGTTTGTGGAGGAAATCAACTCTTACTCGTGCAATTTTGCTGTGAACCTTGGCAACCATTTTTCTCGCTTTGGTGCGAGTTTGACTACCTTTCACTTTTCTCGATATCTTCTGTTGTTTCCGTTTTAAGTTATGAGCGTGTTTTTTAAGATGTCTGGGATTCTGAAACTTTGAGCCATCGGAGGTAACGGCGAAATCAATCAATCCCAGATCAATCCCAACCGCTTTACCCTCACTGGTGATCTCAGTCTTTTCAATGCCATCGTCTATCAGCAAAGAAGCATAGTAGCGTCCGTCAGGAGTCTTTGAGACTGTGACGGTTTTGAGCTTTCCTTCCGGTAAGGCACGATGAATCTTGGCTTTCACAATTCCCAGTAGCCCTGGAAACTTGATCGCGGATTTGCTCGTGACTTTCACGTTGGCGGGATACTGCACTGATTGACGGTCAAACTTGGTCTTGAAAGCAGGATATTTCGCCCGTCCTTCAAAGAAGTTTTGAAAAGCTTGAGACAGATTCAGCACCGACTGTTGAAGGCACTGCGAATAGGTTTCTTTCAGCCATTCAAACTCTGTCTTGAGCAGTGGAATGCGTTTCTTCATGTCGAGCGCAGATACGCCTTTACCCGTCCCTTTGTAGGTCTCTGACATCAAAAAGAGAGACTGATTCCACAGCCATCGCGTTGCGCCAAAGTCTTTGGACAACTGGATAACCTGCTCATCAGTGGGGTAAATTCGCACATGAGTTGCTTTCAACATCCCATTACTTTATCGCGAATCTAGATTGTTGATAACACTGGTTTGTGGCGAGTTCTGAGAGAGTGTTCATTGCGGTGCTGATATCCTTTCTCGTCAAACATTGGCAGATATCGCCCCGCAATTCACGCGCCTTTCATCCCACACCAACGCTTGAGTATGGTGTGGGGATTCCCGTCTACCTAGCTAAAGTGTGGACCTTGAGACTACGTGTTAATGACGCCACTTTACCGGGCTGCCTACCGCCTCGGTTGAGGCTGGAGTAATCACCGTTTTTCCTTGCAGCAAAGAAGCGATCGCATCCCGTAAATAATCCACCTTCACCGCTGCTGGATCTTGGGAATTATCATCAATCCGTCCGCTGTAGCGAAGTATCCCGGAATTATCTAATAAGAAAACCTCCGGCGTTGTCTGTCCCCCGAAGCAACGAGCGACATCCTGAGTAGTATCTCGCAGATAAGGAAAATTCAGACCGTGAGTTGCTGCCAAAGTTTGCATATTCTCGAAGCTGTCTTCAGGAGACTGGACAGCATCATTGGCGTTGATGCCAATCAGGGTAAATCCCTGGCTTTGAAACTCGCTTTGAATCTGAGTTAGCCTGCCCAGATAGGACTGCACGCATGGGCAATGATTGCACATAAAAACAACGCCCACAGCTCGATACTTTTCTAAATACCGAGCCAGGTGGTGGACTTGATTATCGCTTCCCGGCAATTCAAAATCCGGAGCATAACTACCAATAGGAGTGCCGGTCTTTTCCATTACACTCATTTACTTATCCTTGGGTAATTACAACAAATTCGGACAGGGCTACAGTAGTAAGGGACGGGGCAATTCCGGTGTCTATTCGCTTTGGGAGAACGCCTGATAACCGATTAGTTTATAGACTAATTTTGCAGCGGTAAATTGTGATACTACGGAATCTACAATCGGTGCCAATTCCATGACATCACAACCAATCACCTCGTAATTTTGAAACACTTGCCGCAAAAAAGAGAGTAGGGAGTACCAATTTAATCCACCGGGTTCTGGAGTGCCGACACCAGGCATCAGGGTGGGGTCAATTCCGTCAAGGTCAATAGTGAGGAAAACTCGTTTGGTGGGGATACTAGCGATCGCTCGTTCTATCCAATCCGCTTGCATAGCAATTTCTCTCGCCCGAAACACGATCAAATTTTTCTCTTTGATCAGATCGGCTTCTTCTTTGCAAATCGCGCGGATGCCGATTTGTACGGTTGGCAATCCCATCTCCACAATCCGCCGCATCACGCAAGCATGGTTGTGAATCGAGCCTTCGTACTCATAGCGCAAATCGCCGTGAGCATCTATTTGCACGACCGTAAAGGGTTCATTAGGGTAGGCTTTTCGGTATGCCTCCACCAGACCCGTGGTAATGCTGTGTTCGCCACCCAGACCAATGACAAACTTGCCGTCAGCTATCATCTGAGACGCTGTTTCGCAGGTAACTTGCAGCATTTCCTCTGATGAAACTGAACGACCGTTGCGCGTGTCTGCAATCGATTCAGCCGTATAAATTCCAATGTCTTTGCCAGTTTCCCAATCTAGCTCCTCATCATAATATTCCACCTGCCCAGAGGCTTCTAGAATCGCATCTGGCCCATTTTTGCAGCCATTTCGATACGTTGTCGTCGCCTCATAAGGAATCGGCAAAATCACCACCCGCGCGGCATCGTAGGTAGAAGCTACATCAGGGCCAAGGAATGGCAGAACAGAAGTAGAAGTTTGCACCGTACTCATCACCAACTAAATTTCATCAGGGAGTCACCAATCTAGATACTGACATACTCCCCGCTTTGAGTGCTACGCACAGGTGAAAAACTAGGGCTGGGAAATTGGAAATTGAAAATTGGAATTCTCCGTGCCACTTTCCGCTTCCTTTTAGATTCCTCACCTGATTACCAGGCTTATCTACACTTGACATCCGAGTTTTTACGGGATTTTCGATTCAGTTGCTCAAAATTACTGGAATCAGTGTTTTCTAGAGTTTAAGAATTGTAAAATTAGGAAAGCTAGCTCTACCCGTGGCGTTGAGAGCGCACTCAAGGCGCGACGGGATAGAAATCAAAGATATGCGATCGCTATCTATCCCATGACTCCATCTTCCTCCACCACTCCAACCGCACCCACAACTGCCCACATCGTCACGAAAACTTGGACTTGGCAAGGTTTTCCCATCTGCTACCAGACTCAAGGAAACCTAGGGCCAGCGGTTGTGCTGGTGCATGGATTTGGGGCATCTTGGGGGCACTGGCGCAAAAATATCCCAGTGCTGGCTCAAAATTGCCGCGTCTATGCCATTGACTTAATTGGCTTTGGCGGTTCCGCGAAACCCACGCCAGGGGGGAAGATTTCCTACACCTTTGAAACTTGGGGACAGCAACTCGCTGATTTTTGCCGCGAGGTGGTGGGAAGCCCCGCTTTTTTAGTCGGAAATTCCATTGGCTGTATTGTGGCAATGCAAGCAGCAGTAGATCATCCAGATATTGTCTTGGGAACTGCCCTAATTAACTGTTCTCTGCGGCTGTTGCACGACCGCAAACGCGCCCAGTTGCCCTGGTATCGAAGCTTTGGGGCACCCATCGTTCAACGACTGCTGGCAGTCAAGTGGATTGGCAAATTCTTCTTTAGCCAACTTGCCAAGCCGAAGGTGGTACGGAAGGTTCTCCTGCAAGCCTACAAGCATCCGGAAGCGGTGACAGATGAACTGGTGGATATGCTTATGGCACCGGCTTTTGATGAGGGGGCTGTGGACGTTTTTGTAGCCTTTACACGCTATTCTCAAGGGCCACTGCCGGAAGACCTGCTGCCTCTTTTGCCCTGCCCGACAATCATTCTCTGGGGAACGGAAGATCCTTGGGAACCCATAGAACTGGGGCGAGAGTTTGCCAATTACCCGAAAGTTGAGAAGTTTATTCCCATAGAAGGTGTCGGGCATTGTCCCCAGGATGAAGCGCCTGAGTTAGTTAACCCGATTTTGCAGGATTGGATATTGCAGCGGTACTCGGACAATCAAGTTTTAACTGAAAATACTTAGAAGTGCTGGAAAGCGATCGCCCCCAGCACTTCTAAGCAGTCACCCACACTAGAAAAATCACCTGTTTGGGAATTGGTAGTTGAGAAAATTACCCATTTAAAATGAGTCCCGATTAGCATTCCTCTTCAGCCAGTCTTGACCCAGCTGAATCGTCACATCTGAAACCAGGTTGCCGGTACTTTCAACACGCACTTCCCCAAATCCCAGCGAACGGTAGATAGCTTTGGCACTATTTCCATCTCCCTGTTGAGCCACCAGGTGCGTTACCCGCAACGGTTCGGGCCACGGGTCGTCAACGTAGACGTTTCGGTAGCCAGCATTCTTGAGCCTGTCGATTAAGGATTGGACAGCCTTCATATCACCCGTGCTATCTTGAATCGCCACCCGGATATAGGCAGGGTCATTTGCTTCGCCACCGTCCAATCCCTGGTCAAAATGCTGTGCCATCATTGTCTGGATGCGGCGACGATTCGGCAACCAGTAACTCACCTCATGATGCCCGTTGCCACTAAAGTCACCAGGTACCATTAACATTTGCACTTGGGAACGGTCTGTCTTGACACCATAACCAACCAGGGCTAACAACTCCTCAACCGTCAAGTTGGTGTCAATATGCGACTGGATAACCGAAAGAATCTTCGGCATTCTCGCCAAAGTGGTTGGATTCAGTGCTTGTTCCATCAGTGACCGCATTACCATTTGCTGCCGCTGAATCCGACCGATGTCGCCATACTTGTCATAGCGGAAGCGCAGCAATTGCAGCACTTGATTGCCATTGAGATGTTGTTTTCCTGCTTTCAGGTTGATGTACAGGTGCTGGCTATCATCTCGATATTTCATATCCCTGGGGACGTAGACGGTAACGCCACCCAAGGCGTCCACCAGCTTTTCTACCCCCTGAACGTTAATTCGGATGTAGCGATCGATTCCGACTCCGCTGAGGAGTTCGCTAGTTGTCTTAGCACTCAGCGCTGGCCCCCCCTCCAGATTAGCGGCATTAATCTTGGTAACGCCGACCCCCTCCACAAAGGCGCGGGTATCCCGTGGGATAGATAAAGCAGTAATTTTTTGCGCCTCCGGGTCAAACCGCAGCAAGAGCATGGTATCTGATAGACCCTCGAAGGAGTTCACCAGTGCGTGGTATCCCAGATTTTTCGTTTCAGCAGGGGGGTGATCTAGGTCAGAGGAGATAACCTTAATTCCCATGACTAAGATATTGACGGGGCGGGTCAATTCTGGCAACCGCATACTGGTACGAGAGATGCGATCGCCATCAAACACCGCTGCTTCTTCAGGACTTAGGTGGCTTTGCAGCAAGGGCGTACTGGAAAAAGACACTGCTAACAAAGCTCCCGCAGTTGCTGACAGCATTGCCACCCCAGTTAAGCCCAATCCAAGCCAAAGCCAGTTCACCTGGTTTCGTTTTTGAACAGGCTTTTTCTTGATGGGTTGATTGGGTGGTTGCCCCCACGGGCGTTTTTCAGGAATTTTTCGGGCTGACACTGGCTTCCTCACACACGCAAAAAAGATAGCACGAATTTGTGTTCAAGGTAGGGGCACGGAATCTGGCAATCTGGAGCTGGGACGTTTATCTCTAACAAAACCCGTCCTTAAGAAGGATTGCACTAGAACACTCATAGCAGTTTTTCTACCGATTTATTGCAAAATCAGGCAAACACTGGCAAGAGTTTAACCTCATTTGGGTAGAGATGCGTAGGCTAGAGGGAGAACCAGCTATCAAGGGCATAGCTCGAATTGGATTCGACCTTCCCCATTCCTTACTTTTGTTCAAGGAAAGTATCCGGATACAAATGGGTTGCACTCGTAACTCCGATTGCTTTTTTGAAAGAATACTTTGCGCCTACAACCTCTGTGCCTCGTCCCAAACTGAGGCTGAACAATACACGCTTAGGACAAGTGTTTGCGAACGACTCCCTCCGCAAGCTGGCTAACACCCGGAAGACGTACAGATTTCCGTTGCCACAGACGCACCATCAACCATAAGCTGACCAAAAAATAACCCGATGTCAGCAGGCCATTGATAAATAACAAGCGCAGGGTTAAAGTTTCTGAAGCTTGTGCAACTCCAGCCCCCAATAAACCGTATGCCAACAGCCAACCGAGAGCCAGCGTCACCGACAGTCTGCTCACAGTTTGTTGTTGCCGGTTGCTATCACGTCGGTACAGCGTCCAGAGGGCTGGGAAAAAGCCAACCACAGGAATCAAATAGATAAACAGCTGGTAAAGTGGGGTTTCCAACCCGTCCCTCTTGATGTCTTGATTTTCAAACGGGTCAATGTCTTTCATTTTGGTTCCACAATAGACCCCATAAATAGAACGGTTCCAGTTTGATTATCTCGAATGCAAGCGAAAAACGGGCGGTTAACAATCATCTCGAAGGGTTCCTCTGCCATCGGTGCAGATGTTGTCACTACACCGATGGCAGTGACTGCGGCTGCTTCGGTTCCGGCTTCGTTCACTTCCACAAAGGTTTTGTGCTTGACTTGATTGAGCTGGAGTGGGATAGAACTCATCTGAGTAAAATTAGCATTTGAGTTGAAAGCTACTTCCATACCCAGCGCTTTGAGAGCGTCGTTGAGTTCTATGTCGTAGTCCATTTTGAAGCGAGGCATCTGGATAAATCCCGGTTGCTTTTTGAATTGGGTCATCCATTGCTCCCAGTTTTCAGTATTTAGCTGCTGGTAAAAATTTGTCAGTTTAAAATTTTCTTTCGGCAGAAAAACATACAAACTAAGTTTTCCTTTTCCGTAGGGTAAGCTAATGGCTTGAAACTGGTCGTTTTCGTAGTATTTATATTTATCCCTTTGCGACATCATTGGGTGTTGTTTCTGAGTCCCATCAGAAAGATAGAAAGGTTGGGTTGTTGTTTGCCTCTTGTCGAATTTGTTTGTCCAAGTTCCTTTGAAGTAAAGAGCGTTGATCAAAAATAGCACTTGATCGGGTGGAATTTCGTTGACAATCGAATTAATTTTGCCGCGAGTATTTTGTTTTACCCAGTTATTGATGACAGATGGAGCGCTGGGGTTGGTAAAGTCTAATTCTGCAATTTTTGCCTGGTAAAATTGGCGGTTTTTCTGAAGAAATTCCGGATTGAAAGAGACGCCCTTTTTTGCCCAGAGAGAGTTAGCAATGGTCAGTTGCACTTGGGGGTCGGGATTTTCTAAGAGCGCTTTCAAGGCGTCATTGGCTTGATTGACTTCCTGTAGGCTTAATCCTTGGAATTCCAAAGTTTTTGCCATTGCTTGTTGAGTATCGCCGCTAGCACCGTTGTAGGTCATCGAGAGCGCGATCGCTACACTAGAAGGCGAGACAAAAATATTCTTGCCGCTGTCCTTGTTTAAAATTTCCTTGAATAGTTTGAACCCAAATTTTGTATTAGCAGCAACCAGTCTCGAATCCACGGGTTTTTTCTGGCGCTGACTGATGGTAGGAGATGTCTCAGGCTGCCTGGGTTCGCCCATTACCGCTTGCGGATTTTTGACCATCGACCATCCTAGTAAACCGAGTAGGATGATACTGATTGATGCGATCGCTACCATTAGACTGAACATTGGTCGCTTCATATAGCTGTTTATATTGCCGTAACATTCCTTTTCTAGAATGACGGGTAACAGCCAGGGACGTTCCAGTGGTTACGGTTTTGGCAACTGAACCAGATCGCACAAGGTTTAAGGAGTGTGTCTATACAAGGCGCGATATCTTGTTAAACGCAGCCGCATATTCTCCAATCTTAAATAGCGATTCTCTTTTAATTTTGACTTTTGAGTAGCTCTTTAGCGGGTACAGTCCACCAAGCTAAGGCATAGGCTTGAGTATTTTCATTTAATTTCTGACGATATTGGACGCGGATTTTGTAGCGACCCGTGGCAGGAATTTCATGAAAAATGTGTTCTACACTATCAACATCACTTTCCGAAGACCAGATACTCTTACTGATATCATTATCTTCGACTCGCATCAGGTAGATATCGAGATTGTTTAAGCCGCGATCGCTAAAACTTTCCCCCACATCAAACTGCTTGTTGTTATTTTGATCTTGCAACTCCACACGCCTGTCCCAGGCAAGCGTGATCGACGCAAAACTCCCTTGCTGCAATGGTTGGTTCAACACATAATCCTGAAATGCAGACTCCTTCACCGTGCGGTAATCCCAACCTACCAACGGCACCGGCTTTTCAGAGTTCCACTGACCAGGACTAAATTGCTGGTAAGCCCGAAAAGTATTCATCTGTCCGGTACCCATTTGGAAGTCTAGTGGGATTTTTCGGTCTTTGTAAGCATCGGAGGCTAACCAGTCGCGGTTATCTTTGGTCAAAATTGTGCGACTCATGGCTTGCCGCAGTCCATCGCCACTATCTTTGATTTTTTCAGCGGAGTTCAGCAGGACGGCTTTCATGACTTCATGACGACGGGCATCTGGAGTCCAGTTGGGCTGTTGTGTTCGCAGCTGGCGATCGCTATATTCTTGTAATAACGCTACAGATGCGGTGACATGGGGAGCCGCAAAACTCGTCCCAGTAACCCGACTTTCCTTACCCTTAATATCTAATAACTCGATATTGCTACCGGGTGCCACCAAATTAATCGCGCGACGCGGGCCAACATTAATTTCACGGTCAAGCAGACGCTTCCCAATGCCGATGGGCGCAGCACTCAAGTTGGCAAAATCTACTTTGGTAAAAATTCCCTCGCGGCGCGTAGTATAAGCAACATTGACGCCATTATAGTTATCCGTGGGAATCGGAATACCGCCAGTCCCTTGATTCCCCGCCACCACATAAAGCGAGTCGTGGATGCGAGCAGACCAGTCAATACACTGTGTTAGCAGAGCGTTGCCATCCAGAACCGGGTTCGGTCGAGAATCTCGCTCCAGAGACTCTCCAAAACTAAAGTTAATTGCCCGGACATCGCTCCCATTTTGCATTGCCACATACTGAGTGGATAGGCACTCTTCCGGTTGACCTGTCTTTTGCGGGGCGCCAACAGCAGAAGCATAAAGTCGTGCCTCTGGTGCTATTCCCGGTAAACCTTTATCCGAGCTAATCATCACGCCTGCTACCATTGCGGCGTGCCCATCGACATTGCTATCCGCTTTAGCTGGGGTATCTCGATAAAAGACTCGCATTAGGGCGAAGGCTCGATTCCGGGAAACCGCTTTATCCAAACCAAATTGTCCCGGTCTTCCAATCTCTACCTGACCGAGAGCAATCTTACGACCCAATAAGTTATAAGGAGCAGCGTGTAGCCTTTGGGCATCAATGCCAGCTTCTCCCAGTGATGAGGTTTCTTTAGCCAGAGAGGAAGGAGCGGTTAAGGCGGTAATTCCCAGTCCCCAAACAAGCCATGTTAGTTTTTTAAAAATCTGCTGGTGAGCCAACGCTTGCGTCTCCACTGAAGTTTTGAAGGTTGAAGGTTGAAGATTGTAGTTTCAAGGTTGAAGGTTGGAGATTGAAGGTTAAATTCACACTTCATCGTTCATACTTCATACTTTTTTAAGGCTTGCCGCGTCTTTTGTTAAACTTAATACCAGACGAGGACGCAGGAGAGTAGAAATAACCATGACCCAAACGCCATCCCAGAAGCCGATTGTTATCGCTCCATCAATCCTATCAGCTGACTTCAGTCGATTGGGAGAGGAAATTCGGGCGGTGGATGCCGCCGGTGCAGATTGGATTCACATTGATGTGATGGATGGTCGCTTTGTCCCCAATATCACAATTGGCCCGCTGATTGTAGAAGCGATTCGTCCTGTTACCCAAAAGCCGCTGGATGTCCACCTGATGATTGTGGAACCAGAAAAGTATGTGGCAGATTTTGCGAAGGCGGGGGCAGATCATATCTACGTTCATGCGGAACACAACGCTTCACCGCATCTGCACCGGACTCTAGGACAAATCAAGGAACTGGGTAAAAAGGCTGGTGTCGTTCTCAATCCTTCTACGCCGTTGGAGTTGATAGAGTATGTGCTGGAGATTTGCGATCTGGTACTGATTATGAGCGTTAACCCTGGTTTCGGCGGTCAAAGTTTTATCCCAGAGATGGTGCCGAAAATCCGGAAGTTGCGTCAAATGTGCGATGAACGCGGTTTAGATCCCTGGATTGAAGTGGATGGCGGACTCAAGATAGATAATACCTGGCAGGTTTTGGAAGCGGGAGCGAATGCAATTGTCGCCGGTTCTGCTGTGTTTAAGGCGAAGGATTATGCACAGGCAATTGAAGGCATTCGCAATAGTAAGCGTCCTTCACCAGAATTAGCTGCGGTGTAAGAAGAATTTAATAATATTGCCCTTAGAGACGCGATTAATCGCGTCTCTACTAGATGAAAAAAGCCTGCGATCGCGGGCTTTTTTTGTTGTTAGATAGAGGAGAATGTACAAAAGTTTTAGCACGTCCCTATCTTGATACCGTGCCAGAATGAGTAACAGCATTTAGCAATCGTGAAAGATGGTTTGGACGAATGGGCAAGCATTGTTTGGCGATCGCTATATTATCGCAAAGAGGCTAGGCGAAGGCGGTATCGGCATCACCTATCTTGCCAGAAATAAACGCGGCGAACTGCGGGTGATTAAAACCCTGAGAGAACAAATTCTCAATCATCCAGCTTGGATAACGCGCCAAGCTAAATTACGGCAAGATTTCCGCGATGAAGCGCTGCGGCTGGCTTTGTGTCGTCACCCTCATATAGTGCAGATTGAAAATGTCTTCGATGAAGGGAATCTGCCTTGCATAGCGATGGAGTATATCGAAGGCGAAGACTTAGACCAGCGTGTCATCCGGATGGGGGTATTATCGGAACCAGAAGCGCTACACTACATCGGGCAAATTGGCGATGCTTTAACGCAAATTCACGAACGCGGCTTGCTACATCGGGATCTCAAGCCCAATAACATTATGTTACGCAGTGGTAAATTGGAAGCTGTGCTGATTGACTTTGGCATTGCTAGAGAATTTATCCCCAATGCTATCCAGACGCATACAGAAAATCTGACTCCTGGCTATGCGCCACCCGAACAATATATCCCTAATGCAGAACGGGGAGAATACATAGATGTCTACGCCCTAGCCGCTACCTTGTATAGTTTGCTTACCGCAGAAGTGCCAATGCCTGCGCCTGCGAGATTGCAAAATATTCCCCTAGAACCACCGCAACGGTTAAATCCCAACATCAGCGACCGAGTAAATGAGGCAATTATGCGGGGAATGGCGCTTAATCAAAAGTATCGCCCGCAGTCGGTGCAGGAGTGGTTGGATTTGTTGGGATGCGATTTAGGGGCAGGTTTAAGGAAACAATCCTCTATACCACCAATAACACCCCAACCAAAGTCAGTAACACCCGTTACAGTGGTTCCTCCGCTATCACCAAATCCCAAACCGCAAATACACAATCCAAGCCCATCAATACCTGCTGTAATTATTCCTCACACTTGGCAATGCGTACAAACTCTCACAGGTCATTCCAAGTGGGTTAATTCCGTCGCCTTTAGCCCGGATGGGCAGCTACTCGCTAGTGGCAGTCTCGACGACACTATCAAGATTTGGCAACTGGGTACGGGCAAACAAATCCGCACTCTCACTGGTCATTCCAAGTCGGTTAATTCCGTCGCCTTTAGCCCGGATGGGCAGCTACTCGCTAGTGGCAGTCTCGACGACACTATCAAGATTTGGCGGTTGTCTTCTTAAAAAAGAGCAATTTAATAGAATGTTTAGGAAGTAATAAAGGTGAGCGTTAGGCTACATCCCCATGCTCAAGCAAGATTAATAGAGCGTGGTGCAACTGAGGCAGAAGTTATTGTCACTGTTGAAGGTGGTGCAACATTTCCTGCTCAATTGGAGCGAACAGGCTTTAGGCGTAACTTTCCCTTCAATGCCGAGTGGCGGGAAAAATTTGGCTCTTCATTACTTGGTATGCTAAAAAGTTGATCCCAAAACTTGAAAGGCTTACCTAGCAAGGTATAACAATTTTGGACTGTATTTTCTATTTAATAAACGCTAAATTGGCTTAAATTTATGGCTAGTATAGCTTGTGGCGCTTCTTGACTATAATTTAGCATACCAACTACGGAAGAGCCAAAAATTTTATGCTACGAAAAAGGTAGAGGTTATTGCAGTTAAAGAAAACGAAGAAGACTGGCTGGTTATCAATGTAATTGTTAAATTCTTTTGAGGACAATATTTTATGAAACTAACTTACGATCCAAGATACAACGTCGCTTATATTTATCTACAAGAAAAAACAGTGCAGGTAGAAACCATCCAGGTGAGCGATGAAATGAATGTGGATATAGCGCCTGACGGCACCATTTATGGAATTGAACTACTTAATGCAAATCAACAATTAGGAGCTGATAATCAGGGAAAGTTGATTGTAGTAAATGAAGCTTTGGGAGAATCTTCTGAGATTAAACTGGCACTATGAAAGCATAGGAATTTCTAGTCAAGGTGACATCCGAAGGAAAACTTGAATTTCCAGAAACCTTCTTAAAACACTTGCCAACTAACCAAGAAGTGAGAGTGATTATTCTGGTGAATGAACCGACCGATACACAAGAAGAGGAAAAAGCAGCTTGGCATCGCCTTGCCGCCGAACAATTCTTTGCTGACTACTAACTACACAAATTGTCGCGTACATAGTACCTAACAAAAAAAGGGTATCCAATCAAATTGAATACCCTTTTTTTAACAAGCTAATGCTGTTTCATGTGTGCTGGCTTTAGTGCCTGCGACCGCCTAGCCACTTAGCAGCCATGACGCCAAATACAGCGGCAACCACTGGATTGCTAAGAAACTTCATGATAGCTGGTTTGTCAGCTAATACATCTTGGAAAATGTCAGGATGAGTGTGATAGGTAAAGGTAGCCAGCTTGCTGACATCATCCGCACTCATATGGTTGGTGTGATGGGTGGAGAGACTTAATTGTTGCTCTAACTGGCGGTCATTGAGTCCTCTTTCCTTTAACCGCTTGAAGAACTCCCGCGCTACATCATCCCGTTCGTTGGGTTGAATCTGCGCGATCGCTTTTTGCAGTTCTGGCTCCATCTGGCTGACGGGAATGCTGTCCGGATGTAGCGACCGACCAAACAGTTGACGGCGTTCGTCTCTAGAAGAGCGTTGAGCAAAGTCATCAAAATTTTGATAGTCGCTGCTGGGATCGGTTGGAGCGTCCTGCATAGATTCGGAGTTACCACCAGCCAAATCATTCATGATTTGACGCTTATATTGTTCGCTGCTGGTCATTTTCTTATCTCCTGATTCAAAAGCTAAAAGAAAAAATCGTAAATTCTGGGTAGAGACGGGATTCCTCCTATCTCTACAAATGCACCTTCTGAAGTAGTTGAAGCTAGATGAGCTACCCCAGCTTTTACCGATTTCCCCTTAGTTAGACTAAGCGCCTTGATACTGAATCTGTTTTGACTGATCGTCATACTTGGCTGTCAAAATCAGTTTTTTATCTGGCGCATACATCAAAACGGTTAAATCTTGGTTGGGAAAATTCTTGTGGAATCCTTGGGCTAAAGAGCTTGCTAAACCTTTGACTTCATTAGGACGGACTTGCGGCGTAATCACAACTCCCAATTTGTTGTTATCACGGACGTAGGCATCCTTGACCAATCCTTTAGCTGTCTGGACTACCCAATTCCCAAATTCCTGACCGACTGGAGTGCTACCGCGTTCCAACTGTTGATAAGCGACAATGCTATTAGCACCGCTACTCGCACCTGGTAGCGTTCTCGGTTGAGTTGCTTGGCTAGCTCCACTACAAGCTGTAGCCGTGGAAAGGAACAGAACCAAGACTAAAGCCGTAAAAATTTTACGAAATTGCTGAAGAAAATTCACCTCAGTCTCCTATTAAACTCATCTTTGTCAGACAGAATCAAAGTGTTATCTGTCTGTGGTATTGGCTGGATTAAATAAGGGAGAAGGTCTAGATGAATCTCTTCAGTAACTAGACCTCCGTAGTCAAGTATTAGGCGTTATCAACCAAATCTTTTGCTTTATCTTTCACGTCTTCTTTGGCGTGACCCACTTGGGCTTCAGCTTGCTTGGCTTTGCCTTCAGCTTTATCTTCTGGATCGCCAGTTATGTTGCCGAGCGCTTCTTGGGCTTTGCCTTCGATATTTTTGCCAGTTGCTTTGGCTCTATCTTCAACGCTCATTTTTTTCTCCTAATTTTTAAACAGTCTTCCTTTAGAAGATGCGTTAAATTTGCTTTTGGCGCAATCTTCTTTTGCGGGTATGCATTCAATGTATCTGTTTTTTTTTACATAGCCTTCTCTCCCCAGATAGAAAAGATGGGGATCGCTGTTATTACTCTTTACATATACTGAAAGAATGAGTAGTTTCTACTGCTAAAGGTAGATGATATTTCAATAATATTCTTAATTGTTTTAGGAAAAAATATCGGATAGACTAAAAAAAGTGGGACGATAATCCCATTTGACGAATTGCCTGCAACAGCTCTCCCGAACCTTCGCAATGGGAGCGCCGCTGCGCTAGAAAAAAGCGGCTTTCCAGAATCGCAAATGTAGTGCTATAAAGTAAATGGGTATAAGTGAATTAGTCCAAAGTGCTAACAGAGCGCGGTTGCGAAAAACTGTGATAGCACAATTTCATCTGCAAGCAATATTGAAGCCAATCAACTAATCAGCGATCGCTTTACCGCTTGCATAGAAAAAATAATTATTATAAATATTTGTTAAAATATTTATGCCATCCTCTATGACCGTGCATGGCAGTGACAAGTCAGGATTGATTTCTGGCGATCGCTAGATGAGCAAGGCATAGAAGATCGCAAATGGGTAGGATGAGACAAGAGAGATATCTGGTAATGTGCCGACCAAGCTCCAGGCACGAAAAACGATTTTCTTAAAGCTTCTTAAAACTGTATGTCGCAATTTTGTCTGCAAGCTCCCTTTCAACCGATGGGCGATCAGCCGAACGCGATCGCACAACTCACGAAAGGCTTACTCGCTGGCGATCGCTTTCAAACCCTACTGGGAGCGACGGGAACGGGCAAGACATTCTCAGTAGCAGCCGTTATTGAGAAAGTCGGCAGACCCACGCTGGTGCTGGCGCACAACAAAACTCTCGCCGCTCAATTGTGTAACGAATTGCGGGAATTCTTTCCCCCAAACGCGGTGGAGTATTTTGTCAGTTACTACGACTACTATCAGCCAGAAGCGTATATTCCCGTCACCGACACTTATATCGAGAAAAGTGCCGCAATTAACGACGAAATTGATATGTTGCGACACTCCGCCACGCGATCGCTTTTTGAACGGCGCGATGTCATTGTCGTGGCTTCCATTAGCTGTATTTATGGTTTGGGAATTCCCTCGGAATACCTAAAAGCCGCGATTCCTTTAAAGATGGGACTAGAAGTGAATCAACGCGAGTTGCTGCGAGATTTAGCTTCCGTGCAGTATAGCCGCAACGATGTAGAAATGGGGCGAGGAAAGTTCCGAGTTCGGGGCGATGTGCTAGAAATTGGTCCTGCTTACGAAGACCGGATTATTCGCGTAGAATTTTTTGGAGATGAAATTGACGCCATTCGTTACGTTGACCCCGTAACCGGCGAAATTCTTCAGAGTATGGACGCCATAAATGTGTACCCAGCGCGTCACTTTGTCACCCCAGAAGATCGGTTAGAAGCGGCTTGCAACGACATTGAGCAGGAACTAAAAGATCGGCGGTCAGAATTAGAAAAAGCCGGGAAATTACTAGAGGCGCAACGACTCGATCAGCGCACTCGCTACGATTTGGAAATGTTGCGGGAAGTAGGATATTGCAACGGCGTTGAGAACTATTCCCGACATTTAGCAGGACGGCGTGCGGGAGAACCGCCAGAGTCCTTGATTGATTATTTTCCCAAAGATTGGCTGTTAGTGGTGGATGAATCTCACGTCAGCGTTCCGCAAATCCGGGGAATGTACAATGGCGACCAAGCACGAAAAAAAGTGCTGATTGAGCATGGTTTTCGCCTTCCCAGTGCGGCTGATAATCGTCCTCTGAAGTCGGAAGAATTTTGGGAGAAGGTGAATCAGTGTATTTTTGTTTCTGCAACTCCCGGTAACTGGGAGATAGAACAGTCAGAGGATCGAATTGTACAACAGGTAATTCGTCCGACTGGCGTTATCGATCCAGAAATTTTTGTGCGTCCCACGGAAGGACAAATTGACGACTTGTTGGGTGAAATTAAAGACAGGATTGACAAGCGAGAACGGGTGCTAGTTACTACTTTAACTAAGCGCATGGCGGAGGATTTGACAGAGTATCTACAAGAACGAGGAATTCGAGTCCGCTATCTGCATTCAGAGATTAACTCGATTGAGCGAATTGAAATCTTGCAAGAGTTGCGCGAAGGCAATTTCGATGTGCTAATCGGCGTCAACCTGCTGCGAGAAGGATTGGATTTGCCGGAAGTGTCTCTGGTGGCAATTTTAGATGCAGATAAAGAGGGTTTCTTACGCGCAGAGCGATCGCTCATTCAAACCATTGGTCGCGCCGCTCGTCACATCCGGGGTCAAGCGATCCTCTATGCTGATAATCTCACCGATAGCATGATCAAAGCGATTGACGAAACCGACCGGCGGCGGGGGATTCAGATGGCATATAACAAAATGCACAACATTACACCCCAGCCAATTATCAAAAAAGTCACTAACTCAATTCTGGCTTTTCTGGATGTGTCGCGGCGGCTAAATACCCAACAGTTGGAAGAGGTTTACGAACAGGCGGACGAGCTTTCCTTAGAACAAATCCCAGAGTTAATTACCCAACTGGAAGCGCAGATGAAAGAAGCAGCAAAGAATTTGCAGTTTGAAGAGGCTGCAAAATACCGCGATCGCATTAAGCACCTGCGAGATAAATTACTAGGTCATTAGTATTCCTTAAAACCCAGTTTCTTCAAGAAACTGGGTTTATTTTATATAGTTAAAAACCTGAACATTGCCTTCAAACCATCTTCGATAGGCTGATACTCGTCAGGAGTTAAAGTGCCTCGGTAGCGCAAGACGCGCCGGACATCTATAGCACGTATCTGATCTAATAAAACTATTGAGTTACGTCTAATACCCCCAACTCCAGCTGGAAGAAACGGGTACAAAGTCGGGTTTTCCGCCACCCAGTCTCCTGATTGTGCTGTCGTGGGAACGACAACAACAAGCGAAAAACGCACAGACCCCGTATCACCAGGCAAAGCAACAACGACAGCTGGACGTTGACCTTGTTGTTCGCGACCGAGGGGAGTGTGAATCGGGAACTCAACCAGTAAAACATCCCTGACACTGAATGTGTTAGTCACGGGGTGGCGCTACCCCTTCATCTTCCACAATAACTGCCCCAACGCCGGGAATATAGCGCACAGGCTTACCAATTGTGAGCGGGTCTTCATCTCCCCAGTCATAGGGTTCGCTGTCCTCACCCAGGAAGATATCCCGCCAAGGTGAGTTTTCTAGGAATTCCTCAGACAGATGAGGCACAAATTCCATTATTTCTGCCACGTTCACAGGAATTCCTGTGAGTTTGATTAGACCCTCTAGGATAGCAGCTAGGGTAGATAGCTCTATGTGACGCTGCTCTTTTGGTTTTTCTACCAGTCGGTAGATAATTTCAGGCTCAACTGCATCGCCGACAACGGCTACTAACTTGTCGGCGGTGAAGCCTCGTAACTTTAGGTATTCAGCTAGTTTCCAACGAATTTCACTCATAGTTTTAGTTTAAGATGCGGTGAAGTGGAGCGCGATCGCATCAAATACATCCTTTGCAATTGAGAAGCGATCGCACTGAATTCCCCAAACTGTGCGGGATAAGTTGCAGATGCGATCGCATCCATCCACCAATCAGCTACCTGGAAACCAAATTGAGCAACCTTTATAATTGAGGTCACAGACTCAGGCATCACTCGTGCAGCCTATGAACGCCATCACGCTGAATATTCCCCATCTGACAGCCGAGGGGTTTGCTCAATTGTGTCAAGCTAATGAAGACTTGCAGCTAGAACGTGCCGCAACTGGAGAAGTAATATTAATGCCTCCAACATATCCTTGGACAGGCAAGCAAAATTTCAGCCTGCTTGCCCAACTTGCTGCCTGGATTGAACAAACTGGGCTTGGTATTGGCTTTGATTCCTCCACTGGCTTTACCCTTCCTAATGAGGCTGTCAAGTCGCCCGATCTCAGCTGGGTGAGTAATGAACGATGGGAGGCATTAACCCCCAGCCAGCAAAAAGAGGAATTTTCGCCTCTATCTCCTGATTTTGTGATCGAGTTGCGCTCTGAAAGTGACTCGCTCCAGAAGCTGCGGAAAAAGATGCAGGAGTATATTGACAACGGCGTTCGCTTAGGCTGGCTGATTGACCCGAAGACGAAGCAAGTGGAAATTTACCGTCCAGGGCAAGATGTAGAAGTGTTGCAGTCTCCCACAACTGTATCTGGCTGTGATGTACTGCCAGGATTTGAGTTGAATTTGAATAAAGTTTGGTGAAGTGCGATCGCGCTTCTCCTTTGTTTGTCTCCTTTGCGCCTTGTCGGTTCAAAAATTCAATAGCGATGGGAAAACAGGGTGAAGGAGCGATCGCATCCATCCACTAATCAGCTACCTGGAAACCAAATTGAGCAACCTTTATAATTGAGGTCACAGACTCAGGCATCACTCGTGCAGCCTATGAACGCCATCACGCTGAATATTCCCCATCTGACATCTGAGGGGTTTGTTGAACTAGCCCAAGCTAACCAAGACTTGCAGCTAGAACGTGCAGCTACTGGAGAAGTAATCATTATGCCTCCAACATATCCCTGGACAGGCAAGCAAAACTCTGGACTGAACGCCCAACTATGGCTCTGGAATCGACAGACAGGCTTAGGCATAGTCTTTGATTCCTCTACAGGCTTTACCCTTCCTAATGGTGCTGTCAAGTCGCCTGATGCTACTTGGGTGAGTAATGAACGGTGGGAAACTCTTACCTCTAGCCAGCAACAGGAACAGTTCTCGCCTTTATCTCCTGACTTTGTGGTGGAATTACGCTCTAGTAGTGATTCCCTAGAAAAGGTACGGGCAAAGATGCGTGAGTATATTGACAACGGCGTTCGCTTAGGCTGGCTGATTGACCCGAAGACGAAGCAAGTGGAAATTTACCGTCCAGGGCAAGATGTAGAAGTGTTGCAATCTCCCACAACTGTATCTGGCTTTGATGTGCTACCTGGATTTGAGTTGGATTTGAATCAGGTATGGTGAAAGCTGATTTTTGGTACGCGATCGCATCCAACACGAATACGATTAACTGCTAAAACATCGCTACACAGATGCCAATTATCGGTAGAATCTGCATCCTGCATCCATCGCTCCTAGTTCAGCATATCCCAGAAGGTCGCTAAGCAAGGCAGGCAAAGGATTTCTGGCAAATTCATCAAGCGCAATTTATTATCATCCAAGCCAATCACTTCATCCAGAAACCATGCTCTGAATGAAACTAAACCTCACCCTAAATTTCTACCTTTGGGTTGTGGTGAATAGTACTAGCGATATCCGTACAATGTTGGCGATCGCCATCTGGAACTTCAGATGCTGTGAGTGCAGTTAAACTTTATAAGAGGCGACTCTTACTTTGTCGTATCCCTCCCACAACCCCAATGTTCAGGGTGCCACGAGAAAACCTAGCTCTAAACTTGTCTCTGGCTTTGAATCGTCATAAATGTCGATTTCTCGCAGGCGTCCACCCACAGCCGAGTCCTCAACCCGCCTCATCAGCCGCTGACGACGATCTTCCAGATTACGCAGTGCTGAAACCAGAGAAATTAAATTTGCATCTACATCTTCGATCTTGTTTGCAAAGGGCGGTGCTTCTCGATAGTGTTGGCAATTCGCGCAGTCCTAATTATGTTCGTGGGGTGACGATTTCAACCAGTAATTCTGGGCATACTAAGAGCATAGAAGAGCATCATTAAGCCTGGGAATGTAACATATGCTTAGTTACGAGCGCATATCTGAAAAAACTGCTCTGAAACCGATGTCTGTTGATTTTACTGTAGCCATTCCGACCTATAACGGGGAAAACCGCTTACCTGATGTACTAGAGCGACTGCGATCGCAAACTCATACCGAGCAAATTGCCTGGGAAGTTCTAGTTATTGATAATAACAGCTCAGACAACACCGCAAAAGTTGTTCAAGAATACCAATCTCACTGGCCTGTAGCCTATCCTTTAAGGTATTGTTTTGAACCCCAACAAGGACTTGCCTTTTCCCGTCAACGTGCAGTCCAAGAAGCCAGAGGTAAATTGATTGGATTTCTCGATGACGATAATTTACCAACATCAACGTGGGTTTCGGCAGCCTACACATTTGGGCAAAAGCATCCGAAAGTTGGCGGTTATGGAAGCCGCATTTATGGCGACTTGCAAGGAACTCCTCCCCAAAATTTTGAGAAAATTGCCTGTCTGCTGGCAATCGCAGACAGAGGAGCAAATGCTCTATGCTACGAACCCCACAAAAAGCTGCTACCACCTGGGGCTGGATTAGTTGTGCGTCGCCAAGTCTGGCTGGAAACTGTGCCTAAAAATTTTATTCTTCACGGGCGAATTGGCGACAATATGCTGGCAGGAGAAGATTTGGAAGCGCTATTACATATTCAACAAGCTGGATGGGAAATTTGGTACAACCCTGAAATGTGTATTTACCATCGAATTCCCTACTGGCGCTTAGAGAAAGAGTATTTAATCAAATTATGTCGCGGCATTGGTTTGAGCCGCCATCGGACTCGGATGCTCAGTGTCAAACCTTGGCAGCGACCCCTCGCTTTTTTTCTGTATATGTTTAACGATTTACGTAAAATCTTATTTCATCTAATCAAGTACAAATTTTCGTTAAAAGATGATATTGTAGCCGCTTGTCAAATGGAGCTTTTTATTAATAGCCTCATTAGCCCTTTTTATATTTGGAAAACCCAACTACGGACTTATGATATAAAAATTAATTAAATTCTATATAGAGAATTTCCTGGTTATCTTGTAACTATTCTCAATATAAAAGCTTTACTTTCTCTTCATATAGGGAGTATTCGTCTCGCTTAAACTGGTCTTTAGCTGGATCAATAGTGAAAACTCTATGGAAGTAATCAGCCTAAAAGCGTAGGCTTCTCGCCCCATCAGTGCTGTTGATATATCCAAAGGCATTCTTGTTGGCAATTCAAAAAAACTCTAGGAACTATCCCTAACTTTAATCCCCACACCGTATGAACAATATCACGACAGCAATTCCCTTTGTGGATCTTCAACTCCAACACCAGCCTCTTCAAACACAGATAGAGGAGGCAGTGCGGGGTACGATTCAACGGGGAGATTTTATATTAGGTCAGGCTGTGGCTGACTTCGAGGCGGCGTTTGCGAGTGCCTGTGGTGTGGCTTATGGCATTGGGGTCGCTTCGGGAACAGATGCGCTAGCGCTCGGATTAGAAGCCTGTGGCATTGGTGCCGGGGATGAGGTCATTTTACCCACCAATACTTTCATCGCCACTTTGATTGGCGTCACCCACGCTGGTGCCACACCAATTTTAGTCGATTGCGACCCCCAAACTGCGCTAATTGACTTTACAGCCGCCGAAAAGGCAGTCACACCCAAAACCAAAGCAATCGTTCCGGTGCATTTGTATGGGCAAATGGTTTCGCCTCGCCAACTTTTGGACTTCGCCAGCGCCCACAACCTGATTGTATTTGAAGACGCCGCTCAGGCTCACCTGGCAGAGCGAGAAGGTTATCGTGCTGGTTCTATTGGCAAAGCAGCAGCTTTTAGCTTCTATCCCAGTAAAAATTTGGGGGCATTAGGGGATGGAGGCATGGTGATCACCGATGACGAAGCGATCGCGCAGAAAATGCGATCGCTCCGCAATTACGGTTCTTCCCGTAAATATTATCACACCGAATCCGGTACCAACAGCCGACTCGATACCCTGCAAGCCGCTGTCCTCAACATCAAACTACCTCATCTTGCCGACTGGAATCAGGCACGTAATCAAGCAGCCCAGCAGTACGATGTTTTACTAAAGCCGCTGGCAAACTCCGGAATTTTTTCCCTACAAAACCAAAATGGGAACGGTCACATTTATCACCTGTATGTTATCCGCATCACCAAAGCTTGTCCCCTCGACCGGCAGACGATTCAAGACAAACTAGCGGCTGTTGGCATTCAAACCGGCATCCACTACCCCATTCCCTGTCATCTTCAACCCGCCTTCGAGAATCTCGGCTATCAAGCCGGAGACTTCCCCCAAGCCGAAGCCCTAGCACTAGAAATTTTATCCTTACCTATGTATCCAGGCTTAAGCGATACCCAAGTCCATCAGGTCATTGATACCTTGCAAACCTTGTGTGTTAGAACCTGATAAATTTTCAACCCAAAGAACGCAAAGGGAAGCGCTCTCGGTACGCCAAGGAGAATTCTAACTTTGCGTACCTTTGCACCCTTAGCATTAAGTAAAGCTTAGATAATTAAGGTCAAACTATGCAATTTGAGCGAAAGATTCCGATTGCCATTGAGCGCTACTTGCTAGAAGGAACCATCATTGCTCTGCTGGTGATTCTGTATGCTCCGCTTTTATGGCACTGGTACGATGGCTGGCTGAACAAAAATATCAGTATTGAACATGAATATTACAGTCACGGTTTAATTGGTTTGCCTTTTGCCGCCTATATCAGCTGGTTAAATCGACAGCATTGGCGTCAATTACCAGATACAAGTCATCCACTAGGCGCAGCCTTGCTGGCGTTGGGCGGGGTATTTTATCTCAGCGGCATTACTGACCTGATAAATTTATCCTTTCCCGCTGTATTAGCTGGACTTTGTCTGTGGCTGAAAGGAGTTCCTGGCTTCAAACTTCAAAGCTTTCCCTTGTTGCTCGTATTTTTGGCAACGCCGACGCAAATTCCTTACTTGCTGGCTCCCTATACCTTACCCCTCCAGCGATTTATTGCCGGAACGGCTGGTTTTATCCTGACTCAGTTCGGCATGGATGTCACTGTCAACCAGATTTACTTGTTCGTGGGTGGACGAATTGTAGAAGTTGCGCCTTTCTGTGCAGGTCTTAAGATGTTATTCACCAGTTTCTACGTAACCTTAATGCTGCTTTACTGGACGGATACTTGGAGGTCTCGCACAAAGACAATTTTGTTAATCGTGGGTGCAGCGGTCATCAGCATCAGTGGTAATATCGTCCGCAATACCCTGCTTACCTTCTTTCATGGCACTGGTCAAGAAAAAGCTTTTGATTGGCTGCACGAAGGCTGGGGCGGCGACGTTTATTCTGCCTGTATGTTGGGGTTAATTGTGCTTCTACTGATTTTGATTGAAAAATATAGCTCAGATGCGCCTCAAAAGGATGAAGCATGAAACTGCCCAAGTTATTGCAGCGCTTGCAATTTTCTAAAGTCGTCGTCCTATGTTTTCTCATCGTGCTAATGGCAATTGGTGCAGTTCCTAGTTACTGGACGGGACACTGGCCTTGGGCGCATCCTCCAAAAATTGCCAACCTCAAGCAGATGAAAAATTTACGGCAGACTGGGCTATCGCTTCCCGACTGGCAGACTCAACAACAGCATACCGTAACGATTGGCGGTCATAAATGGTCAATTCAGGAACTCCAGCGGGATGAAAAAACCCAGGTAACTTTGCTGCTTTTGCCCCAAGATGACAATAAGGCTCAGCCAGAGGTTGAGTGGATGGACATTAATGGATTTAAGGAGTGGCAGACAGATCAAGAGCGTCGCTTGCACTTTAAGGTTGAAACTCCTTCGCAAGCAGGAACGCACAAAACAAAAGAACCCGGAACTTCTCCTGCACGTCCGACATCTTCCAATGTTGAAGCTCGTTTCTTTCGCGGTTGGACTCGGCAGCAGACCTTCGCTGTGCTACAGTGGTACGCTTGGCCTGGAGGAGGCAATCCTGCTCCCAGTGGCTGGTTCTGGGCGGATCAAATGGTGCAGTTGCATCGTCGCCGCTTGCCTTGGGTTGCTGTTAGCATCTTGATGCCAATGGAACCTTTGGCTGAGGTTGACACAGCTCTGCCGCTGGCTAAATCGCTCGGTCAAACGGTTCAAGCCGCCTTGATGGCAGAGGTTTTACGTCCAAAAGTTATTAGTCCTTAGTTTTTAGCTAATGACTAATAACTACTGAATAATGACTACTGACTAATGAGTAAAATTCAGTTGCGTCGCTTTACAGCCCTCTCCCTCGTCAGTATCCAAACGACTGTTTATACGCTGTTGGGTGGTGTCTTTCTCTGGACGCGACAGGCAACAGCAACACCTATAGCTGGACACTTTGACACTCAGGCGCAGTTGCCGCAATTTCCTGTGGTGGTGCCTCCTGCTGCCGTTGACCCTACAAGCCCGCCGCCACCTGTAGGCTATCCTCAAGAGCAACCGCTTCTGGAAGGCACTGCGTCGCCGCAGTTTAGCCGCTACCAGTTAGGAATTGGAGATGTAGTTAGCGTTGTGGTTGAGCGTCCTCCAGGTACCTACCGCTTGGGAACGGGAGATGTAATTAGCATTTTGGTTGAGCGCTTTCCAGATTTGAATCTTCAAACCCCTATCGATCTAGACGGCAACATAATAGTTCCGCTACTGGGAAGAGTGTCGCTCAAAGGTCTTACCGTGCAAGAAGCACAAGAAAAAATTCGTTCCGGCTTAACCCGCTATGTGGTTGATCCGGTTGTATTACTCTCACTCTCTGGGTTGCGTCCGGATTTAAACTTTCAAGCCCAAGTTAATCAACAAGGCGATATTATAGTGCCTCAACTGGGAAGGGTGTCAGTACAAGGTTTGACTTTAGAAGAAGCACAAGAAAAAATTCGCTTAGGTTTAAGCAGCTTTTTTATCAATCCTAATGTGACTTTAACTTTAGCTTCGGCACGTCCAGCCCAAGTCACAATTAGCGGCGAAGTGGTGAAACCCGGTTACTACACCCTATCACCCGGATCTCAACTGTCTGCGGCACTGCTGGTTGCTGGCGGCAGCACCACTCTAGGAGACCTGCGATCGGTTTTGGTGCGTCGCGCCCGAATTGATGGTTCGACAATTGAGCAACGGGTTGATTTGTTTACGCCGCTGCTAAATGGACAATCACTCCCCAATTTACGCTTACAAGATGGCGATGCAGTGGTCATCCCGAAGCTAGAAGTTGCCACAGATCAAAACTACGATCGCTCGCTAGTTTCTCGCTCCACTGTGTCTCAGCAGCAGATCAACATCCGAGTTTTGAGCTACGCTGGTGGGGGAATTGGTAGTATTAGCTTGCCCAACGGTAGTACATTTGTTGATGCTTTAAGCGCTATCGGCCCCAGTCCAGATAATTCTAACCTGCGGGATATCGCCCTGATTCGATTCGATCCCGAACGCGGCAAAGCGGTTACTCAGAAAATAGACGGGAAAGCAGCGCTACTGGGAAATATTGCTCAAAATGTCCCGCTGATGAATAACGATGTCATCGTGGTGGGTCGTAACTTGATTGGTAGAATTACTTATGCACTGAGTACCTTTACTCAACCCTTCCGGGATATTTTGGGATTCGTGCTGTTTTTTGACCAGCTAAGAGAAAATGCTACTAACCTCTTTGGCCCAACTAACGATAATAATGATAACTCAAACTAAAGAAGCCGGTAATAAATTCCAGCTTACAACAAAAATATCTGAGAAAAGAGATGTTATAAAATGCCAAGTCAAAGCAGCAAAATAAGAAAAATATTTAGTGTGAACTTTTAATTTCTATTTGTTTTTACTCCTTATTTCCTCACTAGCCCCTAGTCCCGAAAACGACCATGACTCCTCCCATTGTTAAGCGTTATCTGATCGCCCTCGATCAACATAAATGGATTGGATTAGCTGGCTTTGCTATCATTGTCGGTGCGTCAGCTGTCGTGGGTATACAACCAGCACCAGCTCCCGTTTTCAAAGCCGCAGGCGTGCTGGCTTATAACGGGCCGATTGCTCCATTTTCGACGACGACGCAAGCGATTCAAAAGCAGGGTCAAGAGCTAAATGAGGATACGCTGCTAGCAGAGAATGTGGTCAAAGCAGCAGCAACGCGGGTGAAAGTAGACACAACACAAATTGCCAAAAATGCGAAAGTAAAGCTGCCGGAGGAGGACGGGCCGAAGGTTATTCAAGTTTCGTACAGCGATAGCGATCCGAAGCGAGCGGCTGCCACCTTGGAAGCGCTGATGCAGGGAATGGTGGAACAAAGTCGTTTGATTAACAGCTCCCGACTACGAGCGATTATTGACTCCATCAGTGCCCGGTTATCTCCTGCTGAGACGCAACTTAGAGAGGCTCAACAGAGACTGGAGCAGTATATTCGCACGGAGGGACCAGCACTGGTTGCCGCTCAGGATGGGAGGACACTGGGTGCAATTTCTGGCAGCGAAGAGCAGCAACGTCAGATTCAGATGACTTTGGAAGGAATTGATACCCAAATTCGCAGTCTACAAAACAAGTTGGGTTTGACGGCGACTGAAGCTTACACGTCTTCTGCCTTGAGTGCCGACCCAATTATTAACAGCTTGCGATCGCAAATTCATCAAACTGAAACCCAGCTGCAAATTCTCAGCCGGGATTTGCGGGAGGAGCATCCTCAAATCATTCAGCTGAAAAAACAGCTAACAGCCTACAACGAACTGCTGTCGGCGCGAGCATCGGAGGTGATGGGTGGAGACGGTTTGGCAGCACCCTTGCCCCCCAGTCAAATTCGCAGAGACAGCAGCCTCGATCCAACGCGGCAAGGTATGGCAAACACTCTGGTAGCTTTACAAACCCAGCGCGAAACGCTGCAACAGCAACTACAGTCTAGCCGCAAAGCCGAGCAGCAACTCCGGGCTGAATATGTAAAAATCCCCAATAAGCAGCTGGATCAAGCACGACTACAACAGCAAATTCAGCTCAAACAAGGTCTGTACGATAAGATGCAAGTGGCATTAGTAGATGCCAAGGCAGCAGAAGCCGAGACAGTCAGCAGTCTCACTATTGCCCAACCGCCACAAGTTGCCGCTAGCGAGCAGAAGAGCCAAAGCTTACCGTTAACGGTAGCAGTGGGAGCTTTGGTCGGGGTGTTGGTTGGCGGCGGATTGATTTTCCTGTTAGCGATGCTCGATGGCACGTTCTACACGGTCGAGGAAGTGCGGGCGGCACTACGACAACGGGATGTGCTGGTGCTGGGTGAAGTGCCTTTCGTCGCCCTCCAAGATCCGCAACTGGGCGAGACGCCGATTTTGCTCCAGCAGGATTCCGTTTATCACGACTATTACGAGCGCTTCCGCAGCAATCTGCGGCGAGCGAGCGATCAACCCTTGAAAGTGGTGTTATTGACCAGCACGATTAGCCAAGAGGGTAAGACAGTCAATGCTTATAACCTCGGAATTGCATCGGCTTTTGCTGGCAAGCGCACTCTGGTGATAGAAACCGATTTGCGATCGCCTTCTGAGTCCAAGTTCCTGAAAGTCGCTCCCGATCCTGGTGCTAGCCTTGAACCCCTACGGTACTACACTCAGTTAAGTGAGTGTATCCGTTTAGTCCCAGACATTGAAAACCTATACGTGGTGCCCAGTCCCGGCCCCGTGCGTAATGCCGCTGCGATTCTGGAATCCAGCGAACTCAGGCGGCTGATCGAAGATGCGCGAGGTCGTTTTGACTTAGTAATTCTCGATACCCCTGCCTTAAGCCGGTGCAACGATGCCCTCCTATTGGAACCCTACGCCGATGGTATTGTGCTGGTGACTCGACCGGGTTTCACCCAGGAGAGTATTTTGGTAGAGGCAATCGATCAATTGACCGCAGCAGAACTGCCACTCGTGGGAGCGCTGATCAATGCGGTAGACACCCCAGTGCAGGTTCCCAGCGTGAAAAATGAGGACATTGAAGCCGACATAGAAGAAGAAGAAGAAGAAGAATTAGAGCCTTCCCATTCTCGGTCAGAACAAGTGCCAAGTGAGTACATTAAGCGCTAGTCATCTCAAATCCGCTTCGGGTATCCGAACCAGATGGAGGCTGCTAATAACAAATGGCTAACCGCTCATTGTAGAAAGATCGCGAGCAGTTAGCCATTCGTAAAAAACCAAGCTGTAAAGCGTCTAAAAAAACCAGTTTAGATTCTTGGTTGTAGCAGAGCAGAAGAAGTGACCGCTTTTCCTGATTTTCAAAATATGCCAGCTCACTCGGCAACCGCTTGCTAAAAAGTTTGTTGTTCTGGATGGTTGTCCGAGTCGGAAGAAAACAATCCCAACAGCGGTGCTAAGATTGCCCCGAAAATAAAGCCACCAGCGTGTGCCCAATAGGCAACTCCACCTTGCTCCATCCCAATATTCGTAGGCGCATTCAGACTCGCGACGCCATAAAAAGCCTGCTGAACAAACCAAAAACCCAGAAAGAAAACAGCAGGAACGCGAATCGTGGTGAAGAAGATACCCAAAGGAATTAATGTCAGCACTTGTGTTTTGGGGAATCTGAGAATGTAGGCTCCTAAGACACCAGCGATCGCACCACTTGCCCCCAAGGAAGGAATGCCAGAATTCATTGAAAAATACCACTGAGTTAAAACCGCTAGAATCCCGCACGTCAGGTAAAAAATTAAGTACTTGACGTGACCCAGCTTGTCTTCAACGTTGTTGCCAAAAATCCAGAGGAACAGCATATTACCGGCAAGGTGTAAAAACCCACCGTGCAAGAATTGCGATGTCACCAGTGTCAGCCACTCCGGTACCGGCTGATTCACAGGTATGCCACTAAAGCTAGCAGATAACTCTCTAGGAACCACAGCAGCAAGGTGAAAAAAACCTTCCAGCTGTTGTGGGGCCAAAGTCAACTCATATATAAAAGCCAAAATATTCGCAGCAATCAGTCCATAAGTGACATACGGAGTGATGCTTGTAGGATTGTCATCACGTAAAGGAACCACAGGCGTCTTTCCTAACTATCCAAGCAAAAGCTGGAAACAACATAACTTAATTTCTTCCTAGCTGTCTTTTCACCTCTGGATAGAGATCCAGTATGAGACGCTCTCCGTGAGAAGGTAGAGGCAATGATAAACCCGTAAAACATTAAACCCCTCTAGGTACACTAGAGGGGTTTAATCATGGTGCATGAGGGAACTATTGTCAGATTACCAGCCCTGTGCAGCCTTTTCCATGACATAGCCAGCAACGTCCTCAATTTGCTTTTTATTCAGACGTCCTTTGAAGGCTGGCATGGCATTTTTTCCATTCGTTACCTGGTTGACAATGGCATCCATCGAGTTCATCCCATACTTGTCTAGAGCATCCTTCTTCAAAGTTTTGTTAGCCATAATCACGTTACCGCCGCCCACGTGGCAAGCAGCGCAGTTAGCGCTGAAAATTTTAGCACCACTGGCTGTATCAGCTGCATTGGCTGGGCGAGTCAAGGCAACTGTCAACACCGCAATCGTCAACAGTAAAACCGATAACAGTTTCCTCAACTTGATTCTCCTCTTCTTAACAAGTACAGTCATAAAAAAAAGCCTTGCAGAACTATTCTAAGCTTCTTCAAGGCTTTTGCTATCACCAAAGAGGAGAAGAAATCTTAAACCTCAAGGGTGATTATGATGGAATTGCCAGTACCAAGGAGCGGTGCTATTAACCCTCTACTGTAATTTTACCAACCATCCCAGCGCCCCTGTGAGGTTGACAATAGTACGTATAGGTGCCCGGCGGTGTGTCAGATGAGAAAGTCGTCTCGTAGGACTCTCCTGGAGAGTTTAGCAACTTGGTGTGAGACAGTTCCTTAGCCAGCGCTTTATCTCCGCTTGGCACTCCCTTATCATCAAAAACAGCATTATGGGGAGCTAGTTTATTATTGACAAACTTTACTGTGTCACCCGGCTTGATTGTGAGTTTAGCCGGTTCAAACTTCAACATCCCGGCATCCGTGCCCATTTTAATCGTATAGGTTTCTGCTGATGCAGGAGAAGCTGACAACACAAAGCTAGAGACTACTAGCAGAATTGTGCAAATTAGTAAACCTAAGCTTCGGGGAATTGTCATTCTCAATCTCATCGTTTCCTCCCAAAATTGTCAATTAATTTTGTTTAGTAATATTTTAGCTTTAACGTTTACATCTGTAGAAGATTAAGACATTTTTGCTTTCTATCAATCGGAAGCATTGGCAGATGCATCCTGAATAGACACGGGGTTCATAAATCATTTGTACCCCATCCCGGTGCTACCTGTGCGGCTCTGAGAACAAAGGCTGCTATAGTTTCCACCTCCTGACGCGCCATCCAACTTTCCGGTACTTGACGACACCAAAAGCTTTCTTCGCCCCCGTCGTAGGTCATCGGCTGCCGCAGGAAAGCCACGATGCTGTTGATGGTGTCGCGAGGTGGAGTGGCACCATTCAAGTCCTTCAGGGACAAAGACACAGCGGGATTTGGCAGGGTAGCGCCGCCGACATGACAATTTAGACAGTGTTGTTCAAATAACTGCTTCCCTGCCGATAAATCTTCCGCAGAGAACTGGCGAGTCTGACCTTGCCCATCTAAGTCTATGGAAATGGGTTCGGTAACTCGCAGGTACTGCCGAACGTAGGAGGCTGCGGCTTGAGCCGGTAAACTGACCATCCAGACGCCCAAGCAGATGCCCAAAATCAAAAATAAACGGCGAAGTGAGAATAATTGACGCAGCATTGACCGTGTTACGAATTGACAAAATGCAAAAAATATGAGTTATGAATTTATTCAAAATTCATAACTCATAACTCATAATTTTACTTAGCGCACGGCTTTACCGCCTCCCCACTGTTCGCCGAGGATTTTCGGCTGTAGGAGGATATGACCGGCGATCTCAAACAGGTCATCATCTGTGAGATTTCTCATCACCGTATAAATATCGGAACTCTCTTTGCTGGGGTGTACTTCAGAGATTGCAGTTTCCCCATCGTAGGTCGTGGGATGATGCATATAATCCACCAGAGCGGCAATGTTGTCGCGCGGCGGGTTTGCCCCAGCCAAATCGTCCGGGCCTAGACCGACATTGAAATCAGTCTTGGTGACGCCCCCAGCATGGCACGAAGCGCAGGCATAGTTAAATAGGCGTTTGCCTTCGGCGACTTGTTTTAAGTTTAATGTCACCTGCTGACCTCGATCGTTTACTTGTACGGTGCGAACTTCGTCAGTCAGTTCGACTGCCATTACCCGACTGACAAGCAATCCGAAAGTGAAAATTACAGTGGCTAAAGCCAGACTTATGTATCGCTTAAGCATGGTTCTCCTTAAGAAATTTGGTGCGAGTTTTTGATCCACAACACAGCTGGACTCAATCTTATAAGCCGACCCCTAAGTTGCAGGCTTCTCAACCAATCATCTGGACAAAAAGAAGCAAGCCGATTGCCAGAAAGGAAAATCGACTGTTGGGACTCAGGATAGTTGGTCGGGATTAATTTTACCCTCCGTCAGTGCCCGATCCCTGTTTTTGAGACAGAATCTTAGAAATGATGGCCTTGGCATCCTCCAGAGCCAGACGGCTCTGTTGGGTTTTATAGGCGATTCCCAATTGTTCGCACAGCTTGAAAACCTCCTCTACTGGGAGGTTATAGTCTGCTGCGATTTCGGCAATGGACAGGTCTGCAAAACCCATGATGATTGAGAGAGATTGAACCGCTCTAATATCAATATCATCCCACTCTTGCGGTCGCTTTCCCTTCCCTGTCTAGTTGCTTGGGATCAATCTAGATATTGGGCGATCGGAGTCGAGAGTTTCCGATAGTGGTAGGGGGGGCGGTGCAGGGGGAAGTAGTTGGTGCAGGCGAATGAGCTGGGCTAGAGTTTTCTTTAACTGAGTGCGGGGCACAATGGCGTCTACAAAACCGTGCTGGAGCAAATACTCAGAGGTTTGAAAATCATCGGGGAGCTTTTCTCGCAAGGTTTGTTCGATCACGCGACGCCCTGCAAAGCCAATTGTGGCTTTTGGCTCTGCGAGAATGATGTCTCCCAACATGGCAAAAGAAGCAGTGACGCCGCCAGTTGTGGGGTGAGTGAGAACCGGGATATACAGCAGTCTGGCGTCTTGATGACGCTCCAATGCCCCGGAGATTTTCGCCATTTGCATCAGACTTAACATTCCCTCCTGCATCCTGGCACCGCCGGAGGCACAGACAATGACTACGGGCTTTCTTTCCCAGGTGGCTCGCTCAATCAGGCGGGTAATTTTTTCTCCGACGACAGAACCCATGCTACCGCCCATGAAGCGGAAGTCCATGACACCGAGGGCGACAGGCAAGCTCTCCAATTGCCCCATTCCTGTCTGTACGGCGTCCACCAAGCCAGTTTTGTCTTGAGTTTCTCGCAAGCGATCGCAATATTGTTTGCGATCGCGGAACTTCAGCGGATCGGTGGGAAACACCTGCTCGTCCAACGGCATCCAGGTATTGACATCGATCAGCTGGTGGATGCGTTCATCGCTGAACACCCGGTTGTGATGGTTGCACTCCAGGCAAACCATATCGTTTAAGCGGAGGTCTTTGGTATAGGCAAGGACAGCACACGCCTCGCACTTTGTCCACAGTCCATCCGCAATCTCACGCTCTTGCCGCTGTTGACTAATTGGCTCTGATTTTCGTCGATTTGCAAACCAATCAAATAGAGACATGAAAACGGTTAATTCCTCTTATTAAAATGATTTTCCGGCGCTTTAAGCTTGCTCTTCCTGAATCGGACTCAATAACAGCAGGGCTGTCCACTGCTGGTGCGATCGCACCTGTAAGGCAGTAGGACTCCCCGCACCGAAATAAGGTGCCACACCGACGCCCGTGAATCCGACTAGGAATTTGATGAGCCGCCAGCATCTGCTGCATTAATTCAGCTTCCCAGCGAACGCAATTGGTTTTTAGGGTAATCCAAGACACTGGAATATCTTACAATACGGCAGTATTGCGGTAAATCAGGGCAGGGGGAATGGGTTAACTGAGGGGGAAAAAGAGTTGCAGGTAAGCAGACCAAATCGCCTCTCCCCAAAAAGTGGCTAAGAGCGCTCCCAGTGCCAGAAAGGGACCAAAGGGCATGGGTCGGTGCCTCTGGTGCCAGCCAAGCGCGATCGCGCCCCCACCGGCAAAGGCTCCCACTGCACAAGCCAAAAACCCAGCCAGTAGCAAATTCTTCCAGCCCAACCAGGCTCCCATCATTGCCGCCAGTTTAGCATCTCCTCCACCCATTGCTGCTCGCCCAAAAGCGATCGCTCCCCCAAAAGCAATGATGTCAAACAACCAAATTCCGACTACACCACCCACAATGCCTGACATCAAATGATTTGCACTTTCCGCCCAACTTGCTGCTGGCAGAAAACCGGCGATCGCCTGAAACACTAAACCCAAAATTAATCCCGTTTGAGTGAGTGGATTGGGCAACGTCATTGTGTCTAAATCGATCAGCGATAGTGTTAAAAGCCAGCTGAAAAAAGCCCAGTATCCTAGCGTTTGCATTGAGACTCCAAACGTCAAGAAAACTAGCAAAAACAGCATCCCTGTTGCCGCTTCTACCAGTGGATAGCGCCCGGAAATCTTGCTTCTACAGTGGCGACAGCGCCCCCGTAACCACAGCCAGCCTAAAATTGGGACATTTTCACGCTTACCCAGTCGATGCAGGCAATGGGGGCAACGAGAAGGGGGCCAAAGAATCGATAAGCCTGCTGGCAATCGATAAATTACCACATTCAGAAAACTGCCAATCGAGGCACCCAATGCGAAGACAATCGCCGCAGCAGGCAACGCCATCAAGTTATCCATAGCAATTAGTCACGAGTCATGGGTCATGAGTCATTGGTCATTAGTAGTGGGTTGGTCATGACTAATGACTAAGGACAATTAGACTAATAACTAATATATTTCCGACTCAATTTGACTAAAAGGCACAAAACATTCTTGCGGCAACAGAATCGGTTTGCCTGCAAAAATCAGCTTGCCCCGATAGGTATACCGATCGATCGCCACCCCTAGAGGGCGCTGTATGCGGTCTGGATGGACTTCCGAGTAAGTCCGATAGATTTGTCGAGCTGCTCTGACGATGCTGGGGTCTAGCAACACGGGGATATCTATCCTTTCCGTCCGATTTTCTAACCGTTGCTGTGAAGTGTAAACCACTCGTCTACCCCTGATATTTGAGCTAGTCTATAATCTACCAGTGCAATTACTGCAATAGATATAACAATTTTTGTTGCAGTTGAAGATGAAATTTTCTTGTCTACTGTTCTAGGGCTTGGATCAACGCATTGCCCATTGCACTGCACCCTAAAAGATTCATCCCCTCAGACATGATGTCACCCGTGCGATCGCCCTGCTCCAGAACTTGCATCACCGCTTGCTCAATTTTATTGGCAGCAGCAGGCTGGTCTAAGCCGTAGCGCAGCATCATCGCTGCACTCAGAACCTGCGCCAGCGGATTTGCTTTATCCTGAAGAGCGATATCGGGGGCAGAACCGTGGACGGGTTCAAAGACACCAGGACCAGATGCACCTAAACTGGCAGAAGGTAACATTCCAATACTGCCGGTAAGCATAGCGGCAGCATCAGACAGGATATCACCAAATAGATTACCAGTTACAATTGTGTCGAATTGTTTAGGCCAGCGAAGAAGTTGCATGGCAGCGGCGTCTACATAGAGGTGAGACAATTCTACATCTGGATATTCTTTAGATAGAGCAGTTATGCGATCGCGCCACAACTGCGACACTTCCAGCACATTTGATTTATCCACCGAACATAGCTTCCCACTGCGTTTTTGCGCTGTTTCAAAGGCTACTCGCCCAATTCGGTCAATTTCTGCTTCCGTATAAGCCATTGTATTGACGCCGCGCTTCTGGCCCGTTTCCGTAGCAAAAATCCCTCTCGGTTCCCCAAAGTAAATACCCCCAGTCAATTCGCGCACCACCATCATATCGACGCCCTCGACCACTTCCCGTTTCAACGACGAGGCATCCACTAACTGGGGTAAGATTTTTGCTGGACGCAAATTGGCAAATAAACCAAGACCAGCCCTGAGTCCTAGCAAACCAGTTTCCGGGCGTTGATGGCGAGGGAGGTTATCCCACTTATAACCGCCAATAGCGGCGAGTAAAACAGCATCACTATTGCGGCACCTTTCTAACGTTTGGGCGGGTAGCGGTTCTCCCGTAGCGTCAATTGCCGCACCACCCAAGAGGGCTTCTTGAAATTCAAACTGAATATCAAATTGTTTCCCGACAAGTTTCAGCACGTCTACCGCCACTGCCATAATTTCAGGGCCAATGCCATCGCCAGGGAGTAGGGTAATACGGTAGTTCTGCTGTGTCATAGGTCGTTCAAAACTCTTGCGAGTTATTAATCATACAGGGGAAATGTACCTAAAAAACACTTAAGATTCAGATACAATCTGCCCAGTTAAACCTAAATAGGTGCAGGTATACCAGCAATTCCTCTGATTGCTAGTTTTCCACCAAAAAAGAAGGCGATGAGGGCAGCCATTATCAGGATGTCTGAAAATTCGGTTATGCCACCATTCATATCTAAGGGCAAATCATTCAGTAAATGCCACTAACAATGAGAAATTGCCGCTTGTAGGCGTAAGCCTTGCCGAATGGTATCCTTCGCCCCTACAAGATACCAAGACTATTTTTTCAGCATTTTCTCAGGTCGATGTCAGATAATTTACTAACTAGCTTTGCAAACACTTTTTAATTCATCAAGTGGTTGCAACGGAAAAACTTAATATTAAATAATAAAATATCTAAGACTTATTTGCAAGCATTTTTTAAATAATTTTAAACAAATGATATGATGCATCTCAATTGTGAAGGGTTCAAAAAATATCGGGGAGTTTTATTAAAAAATATTAATAAAAAGGTTCGCAGAGAATTATCAAAGATTGCATCTGTGCTATTTGAGAATTGGAAGAACAGAGAATCGGAATTTTAACTAACGACATTGACAGAGCTAAGGACTTACGCAAATATCACCACATCTCTTGGGCAACCACAGGGGGATTGAACCCGAAAAAATGCTATATGTATAAGCTTTGGGTAAGTCCTGTTGAAACTGCTAGCCGAACCAAATAGCAAAATGCTTTATCTGACTGAAATTATCACGCATTGGGGCAAATTAAGGGTTTACAACGCTAATCGCTGCTGAAATGTTGTTTAAATTTCAGAAACGCTCGTGGCAAATGCTGTAGGTAAAGGCTACGCTAGCACTCAAGCAAGCCATCTTATAGTCAACCCTCAGCAGCTATGGCAAAAGAACTGGCAATTCAAACTTGTGGACTCACCAAGCAATTCGATCGACATATTGCTGTTAATGATATTGATTTACAGGTAAAAGCTGGTGAAGTCTATGGACTAATTGGACCGAATGGAGCCGGTAAAACAACGTTGTTGCGGATGTTGGCGGCGGCTGAAGAGCCAACGACGGGCGAAATTTATATTAATGGCGATCGCCTGCAACGCGATCACAGCAACCCTACCCTGAAGCGGCGACTCGGCTATCTACCCGATGACTTCCCCCTGTATGACGATTTGACAGTCTGGGACTACCTAGACTATTTTGGGCGTCTCTACCGCTTGCGAGAACCACACCGCAGCCAGCGCCTGCGGGAAGTTTTAGAACTGGTGCAGCTAACGGGTAAGCGCAATAGCATGATTGTCACTCTCTCGCGGGGGATGAAACAGCGCCTGAGTCTGGCGCGGACAATTATTCACGAACCGATTTTGCTGCTGTTGGATGAACCCGTTTCGGGATTAGATCCACTTGCCAGGATGCAGTTTCGGGAAATCATCAAGGTATTGCAGGAAGCAGGGATGACGATTGTCATTTCGTCACACGTCCTCAGCGACTTAGAGGAACTTTGCACTTCAGTAGGCATCATGGAACTCGGCTTTCTAGTAGAAAGTGCGTCACTCAAGGAACTTCGCCGCCGCCTCAGCCGCCAGCAAATTTTCTTGTCTACGTTGGGTAAGCTAGAGTCACTTGTATCAAAACTGAAAAACCATCCTTTAGTCGAAGAATTGGAGGTGATGACCGGACAAGAGCGCGTGCGCCTTTACTTTGCGGGTGGTCAGGAAGATTGTGCTAAGTTGTTGCGATCGCTTGTTGAATCTGGCATCCCTCTAACCGAATTTCATTGCACTCAGGAAGACTTGGAAACCATCTTCCTCAAACTGGGACACCAGCAAGCATCCTAAGACAGGACTGAGGGATGAGGGATGAGGGATGAGGACTGAGGGATGAGGGATGAGGGATGAAGACTGAGGGATGAGGGATGAAGACTGAGGGATGAGGACTGAGGGATGAGGACTGAGGACTGAGTTATTAACAATGCTCATTTTTCACTCAGCACTAATTTTGATTTTGGAGATTTTTTAGTCATGAAAATTAATTGGAGCGACCGGCTGGGAGATGGGAATCCCCAGCTGTTACGAGAAATTAAAGGGCGTCTTAAACCCCGAAATGTATTAATTGCAGTAGCGATCGCGCTGATGGGTCAAATGCTACTGCTGATGAGTTTAGCGACTCAACTGCCGGTTGATACTGGTACGGGCGATATCTACAGTAGATATTGCCTAAACAATCGCCCTGGTTATGGGCAGAGGTGCCTTGTAGACTCCCTTGGCAATTTGGTCATTAACTGGCAGTTGTGGTGGCTAGATGTGTTCGTGTGGCTGAGTGTTATTGGCTGCTTGACCGTCTTGGTGGCTGGCACCTATATGCTAATTAGCGACCTATCGCGGGAAGAAAATCGCGGCACGCTAAATTTCATTCGCCTCAGTCCGCAGTCTACAACCAGTATTTTCAGCGGCAAATTGCTGGGAGTGCCGATTTTACTTTATCTCCTAGCCGGTCTGGCAATTCCTTTGCATTTGTTGGCGGGTCTGTCGGCTGAAATTCCTTTAGTTCTAATTCTGGGCTTTTATGGTGTCGTTGTTGCCAGCGCCGCTTGCATCTATAGCGCCGCCTTACTTTATGGCTTGGTCGCTGGTGGACTCGGTGGATTTCAATCTTGGATTGGCAGCGGCATCGTGCTGATGTTTCTGAGCATCATGACTAGCATGAGCCTTAACAGCAGCCCACTCATCCATAATTCCCTAGATTGGCTGCATCTGTTTTCTCCTTCAATTGTGCTGGCATACCTGATTGATGCCAGTTCTCAAGGAAGTGCCTATTCAACGGGAATGGTGCAACTGGAAGCCTGGAAATGGTTTTACTTACCTCTAGGTGCCAGCGTTTGGAATGTCATCGGCTTTAGCGTGCTGAACTATGCGGTGGGAACCTTATGGTTTTGGCAAGGGATGAAGCGATGCTTTCACAACTCCGGTGCTACTCTACTGAGCAAGCGGCAGAGTTACTTGCTGACAGCTTGCTTTGAAGTGGCTGTTCTCGGATTTGCCCTAACCCTACCAAAATGGCGGACAGAAAATCCACAATCTATACCAAACGGACTGTTTGATAATTTTGGTGCTTTACTCTTGTTAAATCTGCCGCTGTTCTTGTGTCTGATGGCGGCTTTGTCGCCTCACCGGCAAGTCTTGCAAGATTGGGCGCGTTACCGACGGGAGAAAACGTCTTCTCGCGTGAAAAACTTGGTGCAGGATTTGGTATGGGGTGACAAAAGCCCCTCAGTGGTAGCAGTAGCGCTGAATTTGCTGATTGCTTCAACCATCGTGGTGCCCTGGATACTCCTTTGGTCGGCAAGTGCGTATAAAGCATCGGCGCTGGCGACCATCCTGCTGAGTGTAAATTTAATTTTGATTTACGCAGGCGTTGCTCAGCTAATGCTGTTCATGAAGACGCCGAAGCGATCGCTCTGGGCAGCGAGTACAGTGGCTGGATTGATTATATTGCCCCCAGTGATTTTCAGCTTGCTGTCACTCGCTCCCGCTAAAATGCCTGGTATATGGCTGTTTTCCGTCTTCTCCTTGGCTGCGGTCAAAGATGCTGCCGCGCCTAGCCTGGGTCTGGCAGTGCTGGGTCAGTGGCTAATGTTCAGCTTGTTGAGTATTCAGACAGCGCGACAGTTGCGACAAGCGGGTGAGTCTGCGTCGAAATCGCTGATGTCCAGTCGTTCCTCTTTGCCTGCCACTGGCGTATAGAGAAGCGATCGCTCGAATCGAATTTGCGGACACAAAAAAACAAATCTAGAAAAACCCGTTTTCTGCCTCGAAAACGGGTTTTTCTCAAAACTTGTGATAAAGGAAAACGGCGATGAACCTACCTGGGATGGAGCGATTAGGTGACTGGAATCCTCAGTTTCTGCGCGAACTCAAAGGACACCTGAAAACTCGCAATTTAGCGATCGCTATCGGTGTCTCTTTGCTTGGTCAGTTCCTACTGGTCATGTATTTTTACGAACTGCTAAATCTTGATGACACTTACAGCAGCTTCTGCGTAAGAAACAGCAACTACAACTGCCGTTTGGATGCTGTAGGTCAGATTATCATCGACTGGCAGCAGTGGTGGCAGACCCTATTTGGCGTTTTGAATTGGATTTTGCCACTTATTTTATTACTCGCTGGGGTCTATATGATTATCAGCGACCTTGGCAAAGAAGAGCGTCGAGGCACCCTCAATTTCATTCGATTGAGTCCCCAGTCTAGTCAGAGCATTTTGACGGGGAAAATCCTGGGAGTACCTATTTTACTTTATCTGGGTGTAGCCTTAGCACTGCCATTACATTTGTGGTCTGCTGTTAGTGCCGGTGTACCTTTTTCCTTTCTGGTGAGCTTTTATTTGCTCTCAGGTGCTAGTTACTGTTTCTTCTACAGCGCTGCCTTACTCTATGGATTTTTGAGCGGATTTCAAGCTTGGTTAGCCAGCTTTTTAACTTTTGTATTTGCTTTGCCTTTGCTAAACGTAATTAATTCGTCTGTGTACCTGTTTACGCAGGCAAATTTTGATTGGAGCGATTCGGGACGATACAGTTTGCAATGGTTTTATATACCGATTGGTAGTAATCTGTTGTTAGGTGACGCCTTTGCAATTCTAAATTTTGGTTTGTGGACTTACTGGATTTGGCAAGCTTTAAATCGGCGTTTTTCTAATGCCAACGCCACGATTATCAGCAAAAAACAAAGTTACTGGATAGTCGCTTGCTTTGAATTACTGCTTCTAGGATTTTGTCTGCAAAACAACAACTTAAATCCGGCAAGATTTGCTGAATCTGGGTCTTTGTGGGGAGTGCTGTTCATTATAGAAACCGTAAACCTGCTGTGGTTTTTGGGTTTAATTGCTGTTTTGTCCCCTCACCGGCAAGCCTTGCAGGATTGGGCGCGTTACCGACGGGAAAAGGTTTCTAACCGGAAAGGTTTCTGGAGTAACTTAATGCAGGATTTGCTGTGGGATGAAAAAAGCCCATCACTGGTAGCAGTAGCAGTAAATTTGGGAATTAAAACCGTAATTTGGGGTGCTTGGATTCTGTCTTGGCCCCAAAATTCTGACAAGATTTCAGCTATTTTAGGTTTGATCTTGAGCCTAAACTGGATCTTGATATTGGCGGGTATCGCTCAGACGCAGCGATCGCTCTGGGCTAGCATAACTGTAACAGCCTTGATTGTATTCCCCCCAACCTTTTTCAGCTTGCTGTCGATGCCATTTTATCAAAGCTCTGGTGTGTGGCTGCTTACCGCCTTTCCCTGGATAGCTGTAAAAGAAGCCTCCGCAATTCCCGTTTTTCTGACAATCTTGGGACAGTGGAGCGCTACGACATTGTTAAGCTTACAATTGACGCGGCAGATGCGATTAGCAGGCGAATCTCCCTCCAAAGCAATCTTTGCCAATCGTCCATCATTACCCGCCCGCTAGAACACTTCGGTGAGGGAGAAATGTAGCGACTGATTCTCCCCTCTTTCACTCAGTCCTCAGCACTACTTCTTGAGCGCCTTTTTCACCAAATCTGGAATTTGGGAAGGGCGCTCTGCTATTGGAATTTTCGCTTGCTTGAAGGCGGCAATTTTTCGGTTTTCAGGTGTCTGTTCGGCGGCAAGTTCAGCCTGTGAAGAAGTGAGCATCGCTTCCTGACGCCAAAAACCAAGTGCATTCCCTGGACCTAAAAGTTTTTCTTGGGGAAGCAGGCGACCTACAAAGTATACAATTACTGGCTTATCAAGTGCTGCGACGATGTATTCTGCTGCCGCCTGTTCATCACTAAAACCGATATGGCTAACTAAAACAATTACCTTCGTGTTTTTATCCCCTGCCAAAATTTCCAGCCATTGTACGACAGAAGAGCCGACAAACGGCTCGCTGCCAATACTGACGGCAATCGACTGACCATAACCGGCTCGTGTCATTTCCCAGGCTACTTCGTAGGTGAGATTGCCGCTGCGGCTGAGCAGTCCCACCGAGCCAGGACTATAAAATTCAGTTTCATGAGTGCCCACTAAAACCTTACCTGGAACAATAATCCCAGAACTGCTGGGACCGACGATAAGAGTTTGAGTCGCCTCTGCCTTTCTGAGCAGCCGAACCATATCCAGGGGAGGAATCCCACCCGTAATCAGAATAATTTGTCGGATACCTGCGGCGATCGCTTCTAGCGCCGCATCAAGCGCCGAGTAAGGCGGTACAAAGATAATGCTCATGTCAACCGCTCCGACCGACTGTATCGCCTGCTCTACCAGGTCGAACACCGGAATGCCAGCCAACGTTTGCCCTCCCTGACCAGCACTGACCCCAGCCACTACCTTAGTGCCGTAAGCGGTCATTCGGGCAGTGTAGGTTGACGCAAGTGGTTCTGCGATGCCTTGTATCAGGATTTTACTGTCTGGCGTTAATTTCATGATCCTTTAACCAAAGTCTATTTTCCATGCAACGCGAACAGCACATCAGGTCTATTACAAATGTATGTATCTAACACCTTCCACATATCTATTCAGGTTGAGAGGAGCGAGTCAACGTCCTGAATGTAACTCTATTGCCAAGCAAAGCAGGATGAAGGCTCGACTGCTAAAATCAGCTTGCCTCACGGTTTGGTACTGGGAGTCCCGGATCTACTTTTAGCTGCGGCTTTGGCTAGGGAAATAGCTTGGTCAACGGCGTCATCCAGATTATCGCTCCAGTGTACGGGCATGGCGGCTAGAGGCTCTTGGCTTTTGTCGAGTTGACCACCCGCCAAGCGGACAACAAAGTGGGGAAGCAGGGTGAGAAATTCCGGTCGGCGATCGCCGATCCGGGTGCGAGAGTCCTTGGGACTGGGTGTGCTAACCCGTCGAGTCATTCGCTGCGGATGCTCTGGCATTTCATTGACTTTTAGTTGCAAATACGCATCAATAACTGCAACGACTTCCTGACTCGCTGCGGGACTGCCCAAAATATTAACCAGTAATACTTTAATGTTTTTATTTTGAGTGAGACGCTCCAGCGCTTGTTCGAGCTGTTCTCTCCAAGATGCGGGTGTCAAATTTCCACTCGCCTCCTCACCCACAATTAGGCAAAGTCTCGGCTTGCCGCCAGCGCTGTAAACCAAATCAACCATTGCCATCGCCAAGCTGGTGCCGTTACAGAGAATCCCAATATTACCATCTCGATTCAGCCAGTTCTGAATGGGTAGAAACTTACCTGGATCAATTTCTCCAGGCGTTTCCTTCGCAATATCGGATTGAGGCATTTTTGCCGCTAGAGAAGCCAAATCGGGATGGCGTCTGAGGGCAGCATCATTGACTGTAATTTTGCCATCCAAAGCCATCAATTCGCCTGTAGGACTCACACCCAGGGGATTGATTTCCACTCCATCCAAATCGTTTTGGACAAACAGATGGTACATCTTTTCGACAACGGTGCTAACTGACTGGATCAAGGCACCTTGGAGTCCCATTTTGAGGGTCAGATGGCGGGCATAAAAGGGGGAAAATTCTTGGTCAACGACGACTTGCGAAAGTCGCTCCATCACCGCTTCCAAGTTCATGCCTCCTTGTGAGGAACCCAGCAGCACTGGGCGACGAAGGACGTAGTCTATGGTGACGGCTAGATAAAATTCACGAGTGACATCGTATTTTGCTTCTGCTAGCAGCACTTGGGGATATTCACCCAGAATCGGCAAATTAAAAATCGTCCGTGCCGCCGCGATCGCATCGATCGTATTTTCTGCAAACCGAATTCCACCAGCTCTACCCCGTCCACCAGCACGCACCTGCGATTTTAGGACAACTGGGTAGGGAATTTGCAAACCCTTCAGGTCTCTGGAATGGTCAATTCGTTGAGAAGGCAAAACGGGGATGCCCATCTCCCGAAATAATTCTTTAGCTTGATATTCTAGTAAATCCATGAATGGCAATTAAGGATGAGGGATGGGTAATGGGTAATGGGTAATTGAGAAAGTGATTGGTGATTAGGCAGTAGTAACAAACCAAAGACTAATGACTAATGACGAGTGACAATTACCCAATCCCGATTACCCCTATTTCTGACGACTTTGCCAGTCTTTGGCGACTTTATCAATTCCATAGAAACGCTGCCAGAAGGCATCAACCGCCCTGGTAGGCAACACTTTGTTCATTAAAAACAGCAGAATATCTCCCCCAGTGGCAGCCACGTAGCGGGGACGAGGGTGACGGTCGGTGAGCGATCGCGCAATCACTTTAGCAACCCGTTCGGAAGTCCAGGCTCGACCGCTGGTTCGTTCCTCTAGTCCTTCTAGGCGCTCAAAAGCAGCGCGGTAAGGTGTATCTTGCGGAGTTGCTACAGCCTGCTCAACCCGTTGCGCTGCTACAGCGAAAAACTCCGTGCTGACTGGTCCTGGTTCAATCACACTGACTTTGATATTAAATGCAGCTAGTTCCATGCGGAGCGCGTCGCTAATTCCTTCCAAGGCAAATTTAGAGGAACTATATAATCCCCCAAAGGGAAACGCCAGCCGTCCGCCTAGGGAACTAATATTAATAATTCGTCCACCCCCGCGATCGCGCATCACTGGAATTAAAGCTTGAATTAAGGCAAGTGGACCAAATAAATTGACCTGAAACTGCTGCTGCACTGCCTCAAATGGAATTAACTCCACAGGCCCCATCTGTCCATATCCGGCATTATTGACCAAGGCATCCACGCGCCCAAAATGGTCAATCGTTTTACTTGCCAAAGCTTTAGCCTGCTCAACTTGAGAGATATCGGTGGGAACAACCAGCACATCAGCACCAGCTTTGCGGCAGTAAGTTGCTACTTCCTCCAACTTTTCCTGGTTTCGAGCTGCTAAGACGAGCCGGATTCCCAGGGACTGAGTGGCTAAAAGTTGCGCCAGAGCAGCGCCAATCCCAGTAGAAGCTCCTGTAATCAGGATGACTTGTTCAGATAGCGGTGGAGTATCGGTCTTCATAAGTTGAGTTCTGTCTAGCTAACACCTTAGCCGCGTGCCCGTACAGTTGTTAATGGTAAGCCCTAGCCTTGCTTGCACAGCCAATTAGCTGTAGCTAGGACAGATTTTTAGATTTTTTAATTATTGCAAGCACTACTGATGCGATTCCTCTGCTTGAAAGTAGAAAATTGAGCAAGCTTTTTAGCTGTCCTGCCTCAAAATGGAAGAAAGTGAAACGGAGGGTGTTGCTGGATGGAAACAGTAGCCCGCGAAAGTGAATTACAGGTACTGGGGCGAATTCTACAGAATCGCCTTTACTCGGCATTACCGGAGAAGATCCCCTTTCAAGTTCGGTGTGCCTTACCGCAGGAAGCGTTAATTATTTTGACGCAACACCCAGCGGATTTTCTGCCTGACCCGCAACAAACCTTTAGAACGTTAGAGCAAACTCTCAAAAGTCTGCAACCGGAATTTGCCCACCAAGTACAGCTGTATCTAAGAGTAGTAGGGCAAAAGCAACCGTATGCTTTCCATGCCTTCAGTATCCCCCCGCCTGTTGTGTCAAGGTCAACGACTGCTCTCGCTGATGAGACGGTTGTTGTCGAGACCATCCCAAATCCGACAGAAGTCAAAAATCCGCCCAAAAAATTGAGGCGCGAGGCGGCAATTCCGGAAAATCTCCCCAGCGATATACCAGCGGCAGATGACAGCATTGGGGTGGATGCCGATCTGCCAGCAGCAGAAATCGCCCAAGCACCGACGATTGATGAATCTTCTTCCCTCCCCGCCGATGAACTCACTTTAGAGTCGGATGAGTCGCCGGAGGAGGTTAAAAGCGAGGCACCACCGACTTCACTGGCTGGTAAACTACAGCGATTGCCACTGCCGGTACTGTTGGCAAGCGCTGGGGTGAGTTTATTGACGTTTCTGCTCACTCTCTACGCTTTGACACGTCCCTGCGTCATCGGAACCTGTACGCCGCTACTCACAGCACAAGAGTTGAGCCAGGAGGCATCTGCAACCCTTCAGCGACCAAAATCTGGGCAAGAAATACTAGAAGCAAGAGAGAAACAACAAGAGGCAATCCGCCTTTTGAAGCTGATTCCATTCTGGTCTGGTTCTTATTCCGAAGCTCAGAAGCAATTGAATGACAATTCTCAGCAAGCCGAATTGCTCGATCAGCTGGTAATGGCTTTGAGTAAAGGTTCAGCGGCGGCTAGACAGAGCCAAAATCCTCCCCATTCTGCCGCAGAATGGTTAGAAATTCAGAAGCTATGGCGAGAAGCGATCGCGCTTTTGGAACCTGTGCCCAAAAATAGCACGGTCTACCAACTGGCTCAGCAGAAAATTAAGGACTATCGCATAAATTTAGCCGCGATTAATGGGCGAGTGAATGCCGAACGACAGGGGCTAAAAAACCTCGACGCTGCAAAAGAAGGGCTTCAGGTAGCAGAAGCCCGTGAAGGAGTGGCTAATTCGCTCTCCACTTGGCGGTTGGCTGAAACTAACTGGGAGATGGCGATTAACCGGCTCAAGGCGATTCCTGTCGGTACTACTGCCCGTCCGGAGGCGCAGCAACTGCTGGCGACTAATCTGCCCAAATTGTCAGCAGCACGCGATCGCAAAAACAAAGAACAAATTGCCGCTAACGCCTACAATTTCGCTCAAAACCTCGCACGCAATGCCAAAAATTACGAACAGCGCAACCAATGGACATTAGCGGTGCTGAACTGGCGCAATGCAATTGTTAACCTTCAAAAAATTCCCAGAGGCACTTTTTTCTACAATCAAGGCGATTCCCTGATGAGTTCTTATAAAGCCGATCTCAGGCAAGCTGAAATACAACTAGGGTACGCCAGTCTTTTGCAAAAAGCGGGTACCGATCTTGTTAAAACCTGCGCCGGGACGCCGAAAGTCTGCGAATACACTGTCACCAGTCAGCTAATCAGAGTTCAGTTGACACCCGCTTATATGCAGATGGTGACGCAAACCGTAAACGCCGCACAATTGAGGGGAGATTCTAATGCTCAAGCTGGGATAGCCGCTCATTTGCGAACCCTAGGAGACGCACTGGAAGCGATTAGCGATAATGCCCGTATCCCTCTTGAACTGTACACTCCAGATGGCTCGTTGATTAACAAGTATCCCAAAGTTAGCTAGGAGTAAAAGCCTCAATTAGTATCGGTTATGTTTTCTGTCTTAACCCAACAAATCCTTATGTCGGGTTAGTTTTAGCTGTTGCGACTTATACCATTTCACTTTTTTGCCGCTACATTTAAGCTTCTCTTCGCCCCCCAATTGAGCGGGGGGTTGGGGGGATCAAATGTGTAGGATTATCAAGGGAAATTGGGATTACATCTTGCATCTCAGGACTTACGCAACATCACCACATAGTGTGGGCAACCACAGGGGGATTGAACCCGAAAAAACGCTATATGTATAAGCTTTGCGTAAGTCCTGATCTGTCACACCAATACGCCAAAGATGCCATATCGTAATAAGAATGGGGCAAAATTTGAGTCAAACTAACCTTGAACAGAACCAATTTTTAATTTTTAATGATTCTTGAGTTGGGCTTCGTTAGTAAAAAACTGGCGACAAAGCCCTTGGGTAACTAATAAAGTTGTCACTAAGTTAGTAAAAGCAAGCATAAACATAATTAAGATTTGGTAGGATGCAGCATTCATCGGGTCAACACCACTCAATAGCTGACCTGTAATAATTCCCGGTAGTGTTACGACTCCGACAACCATCATTTGGTTCAGAGTGGGAATCAAACCGGCGCGGATGGAATCTTTGCGGTACTGTGCAACAGCCTGTTGTGGGGTTGCACCTAAGCTCAGGTGGGTTTCAATTTCGGCGCGGCTGGCGTTGACGGTGCTGCTCAAACGTTCACCCGCGATCGCTGCTCCATTCATCGCATTTCCTAGTACAATTCCCGCTAAGGGAATCAGGTACTGGGGTTCATACCAAATTGGCGGCTGAAGGATCAACAAAGTGGTGTAACTCAATGTCAGGGCGCTACTAACCAAAATCGACCCCCACACCACGGGCAATACCTGGGGAATTTTCTTGCCGATGCGATTGCGGGCAACAATTGCGGCAATGCTCAGCATCACCATCAACAGTGCCAAAACTGCCCAAGGATTTTTCCAGGCGAAGACGAAGGCTAATACATATCCAACGCCCAACAGCTGGATAATAGTGCGACCAGTGGCGATCGCCAATTGCCCTTCTAATCCGAGTTGTTGAATCCTGGATAAACCAATGGCAACTGCCATCATGCCTAACGCCAAGACAAGGTCTGTAAAGTTCAGTGCGATTAAAGAATCCACAGGTCAAAATGATGTCTCGCTTTCTTCCTAATTCTGGCAGGGTTGAGGAAGTTTTGAGGAGGGAGGAGGGAGGAGTTAGGACTGAGGACTGAGGACTGAGGACTGAGGACTGAGGAGGGAGGAGGGAGGAGGGAGGAGTTAGGACTGAGGACTGAGGACTGAGGAGGGAGGAGTTAGGACTGAGGAGGGAGGAGGGAGGAGTGGCTTGGTGAGAAGTGGAAGATGGTGCTGTCGTAGTTTTTGGGTGAGTGCTGAGGAGTGAGGAGTGAAAAGTGAGGAGTGAGGAGTGAGGAGTGAGTGCTGAGGAAAGGTTTCCCCTGCCTTCCCAAGCCTGCGAAACAATTTTATAAGTTCGGCATTCTGAATCAAAAAGGATGGTGAGGCGTGGATTCCCTTTCTGAGCAAAATTTGGTTCTATGTAGATAAAAATTTGTGGTGTCAACGAGTGAATAATATTCCCCCCCTAGACCTGTCGCGGCAGTACAAAATTATCAGTGAAGAAGTGAGTGCAGCCGTTCTAGGCATCTTGGCTTCTGGTCGTTATATTGGTGGTCCTTCGGTTGCAGGCTTTGAGCAACAGTTTGCAGCTTACGTGGGCGTTTCAGAGTGTGTGGCGTGTAATTCTGGTACAGATGCCCTTTATCTGGCTCTCAGGGCTTTACAGATTGGGCCGGGGGATGAGGTAATTACGACGCCTTTCACCTTTATTGCCACTGCTGAGGTAATTAGCGTGGTGGGGGCGACGCCGGTTTTTGTTGATATTGATGCCCATACGTTTAATTTCGATATCAACCAGATGCAAAAGGCGATTACCGATAAAACTCGCGCCATTATCCCGGTTCACCTGTTTGGGCAGCCGGTGGATATGACGGCAGTTATGGACGTAGCACAGGCTCACAATCTAGCGGTGATTGAAGACTGTGCCCAAGCCACAGGTGCTGAGTGGGCAGGATCTAGAGTCGGCAGCATCGGGCATATTGGCTGCTTTAGTTTCTTTCCTACCAAAAATCTGGGTGCCTGTGGGGATGGCGGTGCTGTGACGACGAACGATCCAGCGATCGCTTCTGCTGTACGGATGCTGCGGGAGCATGGAATGCGCGATCGCTACCATCATGAAGCAACTGGCGTCAATAGCCGCTTAGATGCTCTACAAGCCGCCATTCTGCAAATCAAACTGCGTTATCTGGATACGTGGAATGACCTGCGTCGCTCGGTTGCACAGCATTACCACCGATTGTTAGAGCCGGTGCCTGGGGTGGTGAAGCCGCAAGAAACGCCAAGAGGTCGCTGTATCTGGAATCAATACACGATTCGCCTTACCCAATCTGGTAACGGCAGCTATCGGGACGAGGTTCGCAATCGGCTACAGCAGCAAGGCGTCAGTTCGATGGTTTACTATCCCCTGTCTTTACACCTACAGCCGGTCTACAAGAATTTAGGCTATAAACCTGGTGACTTCCCTGTGGTGGAGCAAGTCTGTCACGAGGTTTTGTCCTTGCCCATGTTCCCAGAACTTTCTCTGGAGGAACAGGAGCAAGTGGTTTACAGCTTGAAAGACTGCTTGGGCTAAGGGAAAAGTGATGAGTTTTAAGTTTTGAGTTTTGAGTTAGTCGAGATTTATTCAAAATTCAAAACTCATCACTCATAACTTCTACCGCTTAGCGATTACGCATGAATACGTTCGCGGCTGACAGTGGATAGCGCTTCCACCAAGCTACGAACAGCCGCCACCATCGCGACTTCGCTATTGAGTTGGTTGATGGCTGAACCGACGCCGACACCGGCAGCACCGGCAGCGATCGCCATCGGTGCGGTGACGCTGGAAATCCCGGAAGCACACAGGACTGGGACACAAACAGCGCGGGAAATTTCGTAAGCTGCCGCTAGGGTGGGAGCCGCTTTTTCAATCAGTCCCAGCGTACCGGCGTGAGTCGGGGTTGAGGAAGTGCCTCCTTCAGTTTGGATAATATCGGCACCGGCTTTTACCAACGCTTCTGCGAGTTGAACTTGCCGATCTAGCTCCAGAATGTGGGGCACGGTGACAGACAAGGTAATATTCGGCAGCAGCGATCGCGTCGAGAGCGTCAGCGCCAACACTTCCTCTGCCTCAAACCGCCGTCCCTGCGCGTAAAAACTATCAAAGTTGCCGATTTCAATCAAATCCGCTCCAGCTTCCACTGCGATCGCCAACAGTTCTGGTTCTACTGCTGAAACGCAAATTGGCAGGTTTGTCAACTGACGAGCCAACCGCACCAAACTGGGATCGGCGGCAATATCAACGAAAGTAGCACCGCCTAAGTCGGCTGCCTTAACAGTGGCAGCAACGCGCTCCGGATCGAAGTTATTCAAGCCGGTAATAATTTTTAAAGCACGGCCTTGGTCAAAGACACGCTGTAGTGTAGTATGCATGGTCATAAGCTCTAATTGGTTCGCAAATTTTGCATCTTAATTGTACAGACCGAATCATCCGGTCTCTACATTCAAAAACGATCTACCTGGATAATATGACTGCGGAAGGGTTGTGCATCACCGTTGATTGCAATACCATCAGGAAATAAAAATCACTCTCTGCTTTTTATCACATCCGGGATCTAGACTAGGAGCATAGCGCAGATCCTGCCCTCCTCCTGCCAGTGACGAGCCATGAATTTTCCTCCCACAAATCTGTCAACTTTTCACTCAGATGTTTTACAGCAAACTGAACTGGGGCAGCTGTGTGGTACCGAGCGGTTGTTTCGCGATCGCTATGAAATCCTGCGAATGTTGGGCAGAGGTGGCTTTGGTGTCACCTTTTTAGCCAGAGATGCCAACTTGCCGGGAGATCCTTTGTGCGTGATTAAGCAGCTGTGCCCAAAGTTTAGCGATCCGATTGGACTGCAAACAGCGCGGAAACGCTTCGAGCAAGAAGCAAGAATCCTCAGTAAGTTGGGCAGTCATTCTCAAATTCCCATGCTGCTGGATTACTTTGTAAACGAAGGAGAATTTTATTTAGTTCAAGAATATGTGCGAGGGTATACCCTAGCTCGCCTGGTGCGGCGCGGAGGTCCCTTATCGGAAGAGGGCGTTAAATATTTCCTCCGTCAAATTCTGCCATTGTTGCAGTACATCCACGGCAATAATGTGATTCACCGCGATATTAAGCCCCAAAACATCATCCGTTGTCAGGACGATGGGAGACTGGTACTGATTGACTTTGGCGCTGTCAAAGAGGAGATGGTTCCTTTAAGCGATACGGGAAGTCAGAAGCAAACTACCCAGTTCATTGGCACGGTTGGATTTGCACCGCCGGAACAATTTTCACTGCGTCCTGTTTATGCCAGCGATATTTATTCACTAGGGGTGACGTGTCTTTACTTGTTAAGTGGGAAAGCACCGCTAGAATTTGATAGCGATCGCTCTACGGGTGAGATTCAGTGGCAGGATGCGGTATCAGTCAGTAAAGACTTTGGCAAAATTCTTAACAGAATGCTGAAAATCTCGTTGCGCGAACGTTATCAATCTGCGGGAGTGATTATGCAGGCATTTGGCTGGGAATCGCCGCAAGACAATTTAGCGCAGTTTATGACGACTCAGCGTCCTTCCGAGAAAGGTTCAGATCGGAAGAAATCGGAAGCAAATTCACAAAATTATATTCCTCCTACCGCCAGAACAGCGATCGCTCTTCGAGATTGGAAAGCCAGGTGGCAGGCAAAGCAACGGGAGCATCAAAAAAGAAGCCATCATGGCATCATCAGCAGTTCTGGTCATTCAGGATTTTAGAAATTGGTAGCAGGTAAATTCTAGTTAGTTATTACACTATCTATAGGTACGGGCTTTCGCATTTAGGCGGGAATTTCTCATTGTTTGCAGCAGTTTATTTCCCGAATGCGAAAGCCCCTACAAGATGCCAATATTACTTGATTGGACGCCAGTAAAACTTCAGAATCGTAAAAAAGGCTGGGTTCTGAACCGCTATGTGTACGATTCAGAAACCGATTACCGCGTCAGTTTTGTGCGGACTCGCGGACAATGGCGGCTGCGTTACTTCTTGCCAGGAAATGGGAATTAAGCGATCGCAATTTCTGGAATAAAGATGTTATTCCCCAGCCAAAGTTTTTGTCAAATTCCTAGGACGATCGACATCCAATCCCCGATGAACAGCAGTGTAATAGGCTAATAGTTGCAGCGGGATAACTGTTAGGATGGGAGAAAATAGTTCGTCTACTTCCGGTACAGTTAAAATATCATCAAATAGCTCTATAGCCTGTGGATTATTGATGGATGTCACCCCAATCAGGTGAACCCCCCTTGCCTTTGCTTTCTGGACATTGGCAAGGATTTTTTCGTACACAGTTCCCGGCATTGCGATCGCTACTACAGCTACAGTGGAATCTAGCATGGCAATGGGGCCGTGCAGAAACTCTCCAGCATGATACCCTGTTGCGTGAATATAGCTAGTTTCCTTCAGTTTTAGCGCTCCTTCAAGCGCAATGGGAAAGTTAATCCCGCGCCCTAAAAAAATGCAGTCTTGGGTATGGATAAAATCTTTTGCTAGCTTCTCGATAACGGGCTTTTGCTGGTGCAAAATCGTGTCAATTTGAGCCGGAATTTGGTATAATTGAGAGAAAATTTGATGTAGGCGATCGCTCGATAGCGTTTGGCGGCAGTATGCTACATCAAGAGCCAAACAGTAGAATGCTATTAACTGAGCGACAAAGGTTTTGGTGGCAGCGATCGCTACTTCAGTTCCTGCCAAAGTCTGAATGGTACGATCTACCAATTTTTCTAGAGAACTTCCCGCCTGATTGGTAATTCCTAAAAGTCGAGTTTCACCAGAACGACGCTCTTTTTCTATCTCCAAGGCAGCGAGAGTATCTGCGGTTTCTCCAGACTGGGTAACGCCAATAACTAGGGTGTTAGGAGTTGGGGGCGATGGAGCCTCCCAAAATTCCGCAGCACACTGTACGATTGTTGGCACTTTCGCAACCTGTTCCAGCAGATATTTACCCACTAAGCTGGCATGAAGACTGCTGCCACAGGCAAGAATTTTAATTTGGTCTACGCCATCGTATAATTCAGATGAAAAACCTAGATTGAGAGGCTTTTTAGTAAATTTAGGAAGTGGCTCTTTACTGCTAAAGTGAATTTCTAAAAACGCCTCTAGACAAGTTCTTACAACTTCTGATTGCTCATGAATTTCCTTGAGCATGAAGTTTGAATATATCTTTTCTTCAGGAGAATTCACGTTTCCTCTGATAGGATTAAAACGATTTTCAATCGGGAGTCTTTCAATTTTTCTCGTTCCCAGCCTCCGACTCGTACATAACAGCAAAATTTTTCCACCAGTTGCTCTTAAATAGAAGGGGAAAGGGGAGAGGAAACCAATCGGTTATTTTTGTCATGCTGCACTAGGAATGTCGATTGTATTGACTGCTGCCTCTAGGAGGTAGAGCCTGCTAGAGGCAGTATTGCCGGACTTAGCCAAGGAACGAGAATAAAAAACCTATTCTTGAAAGGAAATTGTCCCCACTTCCATTACCGATTACTTACTGCCAACAGCTTAGCGATGAGGAAATAACTTCGGCTCAGTCGCAGGTTTTGCGGTTGCCTGGTTAGAGGTAGGTGGTGAAGCCGATGAAGTTGAGCGCAACTCTTGATAGAAACCGAGAACTTTTTCTGTATAAGGGCCGGTTTCGTTGCTGTTATAGCGGCTAGGATCGCCCGTCATCCACCAGGAAGCAGCCCGTTGTACGGCTACCGCCTCATTGTTGCCACTAGCCTGAAACTCGTCCCGCAGCACGTCGCGCATGACACACACCAGAATGCTTCGTGCGGTTACGGGACTGCCTTCAAATTGCGTCGGTGTTAGTTCCCGATTGATACATTGTTGTGACCAGCGGGGGATGTTGTCTGGTTTAACTTGCCACTCGCTGTAGAGTCCATCATCAGAGGTGCCAGTTTGCGGCGCTGCCCGTCGTAACGCTTCCACCAGCGCCCCTACATGGGTATCAGAAATCTTTGCTGAATCGGTAGCAGCCGCCGCTGTGACAGGGGGTTTTGCGGGTGGCTGGTTTGAGTTGGGTGACGGTGTGGGAGTTGGAGTTGGTTTAGCCGGTGGCTGGGTAGCAGGTTTGGGTTGGGTTGAGGCTGGTGATACTGCGGATGGATTTGAGCGCAACTGTTGGTAGAAACCGGAAACTTTTTGGATATAGGAGGCGATGTCTTTGCTGTTATAGCGGGTGGGATCGCCTGTCATCCACCAAGCGGCAGCGCGTTGCACCGCTACGGATTCATTGTTACCCGCCGCTTGATACTGTTGGCGAAGAATATTGCCCATGATGCACTCTACGACTTTCCGTGCGGTGACGGGATTTGCTTCAAATTCCGCTGTGTTGAGGGAACGTCCGGTACATTGTTTTGACCAGCGAGGGATGTTGTTCGGTTTGATTTGCCAGTCGCTGTAGAGTCCATCGTCCTGTTTTCCGGTTTGGGGTGCTGCCTTCCTTAGCGCTTCTGCGAATGCCGCTACTTTAGCATCTGTTATCTGTGCTTGAGCGGGCAGTGCTGACAGCCCAATGCTGAGGATTGCTCCCCACAGTAACCACTGTAATCGCATGGCTTGCGTCCTACGAACTTAAAACTCTTTTTTATCCTAAGTGGTAATTCAATGATGCGCGATCGCTCGCGATGAGAATGCGATCGCGGCACTTGCTGCAAAATTAGAGGATATCTTGGGATAATCGGTGGCTGTCGAAAAATCCTCAACCAGCATGAGCAAACGACCCAAAATTCTCTGGAAGCGATCGCTAAGTGCCATTGCCCTTGGTCTGGTGCTGTTGCCCCCGCTACTCTATGGTGTCTTCTATGGTGTTTTGTGTCTAAGTCGTCCACCCCGCACCGACATTCAGCAATCGCTATTTCAAGGTATCGTTTATCGGCGCATTCCCCGCTCAACACCGCGCCCCCTGACGATCCACGTTGTCACTATCGACCTAAAAGCGCCAGGAATTGGGGTGTTGGTGACACCGGGAAAACCTACCCAAGGAAAAGAAACGGCAGCACAAACGACCAGTGACTTTTTGCGGGAATTTAACTTGCAGTTGGCAATTAATGGTAGCTTTTTTTACCCATTCCAAGAGCAATGGCTGTTATATTATCCCCACAGTGGCGACCCCGTGAACGTTTTAGGGCAAGCGATTTCTAAGGGCGTGACCTATTCTGCTTTCGAGCGGGGCTGGCCTGTTTTGTGTTTTTCTAAGGATAATCGTGCCCAAATTAGCAAGCAAAGTTGTCCTGCGGATACGGCTCAAGCTTTGGCAGGTGGCGAAATAATCATAGAACGCGGCAACTTAGTGGCGATGAAAAATAACCGCGATCAAAAAAAGTTGTTTCCGCGCACAGTGGTTGCGACTGATGAACGCGGCGAGAAATTGTGGCTCATTCTGATTGATGGTCGCCAGCGTTTCTATAGTGAGGGCGTCAGTATAATTGAGCTGCAAAATATTATTGCCGAATTGGGTGTTTATCGGGCATTGAACTTGGATGGCGGCGGTTCGACAACGCTGGTGGTAGCGAGTCGTGGGGGGAAGCTCACGCTCAATTCACCGATTCATACTCGCATCCCCAGGCGACAGCGCCCAGTGGCGAACCATCTGGGCTTTTATGCGCGACCTTTAAAAATTAAAAATAAACAATCTTATTTTTAATTTTGCATTTTTAATTTACCTGCACAATCATCCCTTCACGCGCGAGGAACGAACCAGGCGAGACTTCTTGAACTTGTGTCTCAATTTGATCGAGAAAGTCATCGCTGTGGTTTGGTTCGTGGTGAAAAATCGCCAACCGCTTGACACCTGCTGCCTGCGCCACTTTCACCCCTTCCTGCCAAGTGGAGTGTCCCCAGCCGACTTTGGGAGATTTAGGGTTGTTATACTCCTCGTCGGTGTACATGGCATCGTAAATCAAGACATCGGCTTCGCGAGCTAAGTGCAGCACATTTTCATCTGGGCGATCCGACAAATGTTCCGTATCCGTACAGTAGAACACTGTGTGTCCTTGCCACGTCACCCGATATCCCATCGCGCCGTTGGGATGGTTGAGCGGGCCGGTTTCAATGGTGATATCATCCACCTGAAAGGTATCGCCACAAATTAGCTCGTAAAACTTCAAGTCAGCTTCCATGCCTTGCAGTGGCACTGGAGAATTTGAGTGCATCACGCGATCGCAAAAATGCTGTTTCATCGAGTCTGCATCCGGTGGCACTGCCCCGTAAATGTGGAAGCAATTGCCCTCCATAAAAGCTGGCTTAAAAAATGGTACTCCTTGAATATGATCCCAGTGATAGTGAGTAAAAAACATATAAGCTTCCACTGACTGCTGCTGGCTTATCAAATCTTTAGATAGCAGGCGCAAGCCAGTGCCGCCATCAAAGATCAGACGTTTCCCGCCTATTTGCATTTCTATACAAGAAGTATTGCCACCGTAGCGAACGGTATCTTTTCCAGGGGAGGGGATACTGCCTCGCACACCCCAAAACTGAAGCAAAAACTCGGAAGAAGGGCTGGTTTCCATTTCACTCTCAAGGCTTTAAAGTACCGCACTGACCCTGATGGCGTAGCAAATGATCGCAAAGCACCAAAGCCACCATTGCCTCTACCATAGGCACCGCTCTAGGCAAAACGCAAGGGTCGTGACGCCCCTTAGCTGCTAGTATAGTCTCTTCACCCTCGCGGGTCACGGTGCGCTGTTCTTTGCGAATTGTGGCTGTTGGTTTAAACGCCACTCGAAGAATAATATTTTCTCCGTTGGAGATGCCGCCCTGAATCCCGCCGGAACGATTTGTTTTGGTGCGAATTTCGCCGGTTTCGTCAATCGAGAATTCGTCATTATGTTCGCTGCCCGATAACAAAGTCCCGGCAAAACCAGAGCCAATTTCAAATCCTTTACTTGCTGGTAGAGACATGACACCTTTAGCCAGGTCTGCTTCCAGCTTATCAAATACTGGCGAACCTAGCCCTTTAGGTAGATGACGGGCAACACATTCTACAACTCCGCCGATGGAGTCGCCTTCTCGCCCTACCTGCTCAATTTTTTCGATCATCCGCTCTGCACATTCTGCATCAGGACAGCGGACAATATTACTTTCTACTTGTTCTAAGGTAACGGTATCGGGATCGACGACGCCTTCTAAGTCTTTGATGCGCTTGACATAGGCGATAATTTCAACTCCGGCAACTTGGTGAAGGATTTTTTTAGCGATCGCGCCAGCGGCTACTCGTCCAATTGTCTCCCGCGCCGAGGATCTGCCGCCACCCTGCCAGTTGCGAATGCCATATTTAGCATCATAAGTCGCATCAGCATGAGAGGGGCGATATTTCTGCGCCATTTCATCATAATCTTGGGGGCGAGTGTCCTTGTTTCGCACCAAAATTGCGATTGGCGTTCCCAGGGTTTTGCCTTCAAATACGCCAGAAAGAATTTCGCAGGTGTCAGCTTCTTTGCGGGGTGTGACGATTTTACTTTGTCCCGGACGCCGCCGATCGAGTTCTACCTGAATTTCTTCGGCAGAAATTTCCAATTGCGGTGGACACCCATCGATAATCACGCCGACGCCGCCGCCGTGGGATTCGCCAAATGTAGTGATGCGAAATAGATGCCCGAAGGTATTGCCCATAATACTTAAGGAGGGTGCATAGCGATTTGTATCTTAACAGCGATCGCTCCCTATGATGGGGTGTGGTCAATCATTTGTTGCTTGGTAATGAAGAACTTTCCTTGTCTCCCTTGTCCTCTAGACGCCAACAGGTTTGGTTTTGATCGCACCCCTTGAAAGGGGCAAAGGCGTTAGCTTTCCCCGAAATGCGTTTTGCCCTCGTGCATCACCTCCATCCCCATACCGGCGCGGTTACGGTTGATGATGTCCGCGCATAGCAGAAAATAAAGCACTATCAAATACACCAGTGACACTAAACATAAACGGAGCGATCGCACAAGGCACACAAACCGGGGTTTTTTAAAAAAATTCGGTTTCTTCTTAGCTTCTCACCTAGAATTTTGAATGGCTTACCTTGGTATCCTTGCCAATTGAAAAACCTGCTCAGGCGTTATTTCCAAACCCTCAAACAGAGTATCAATTAACGGCGTATCTCCCATATAAGTCTGCGGTGGCGCATCTGGATAAAAAACCGTAATGCTTCTCGCTTGACTATCTACCACCCAAACTCGCAACACCCCCGCATCTAAATAATCTCTTGCTTTAGCGGCCAATTGCCCAAAAGTTTGTCCGGGTGAAATAATTTCGATAACTAATTCTGGAGGAACAGAACACGCTCCATCCTCCTCCCAATCTAGCGGAAACCGATCGGCACAAATGTACATAATATCGGGCGTTGGTACCCAGTCTCGACCTCTTCGAGTTAATTTAATCCCTAATTCTGGACAAACCTCACCTCGTCCAGCACACCATTCATCCAACAACTGAAGTAGCACCCTAGTAAGCCGAGAATGAAATTTTTTTGGTGACATTTTTGGTATTGCCTCACCATCCACCAATTCGTAAGTCACATCGCCTTCTGGTAACGCCAGAAATTCTTCTAGGGTAAGTTGGTTTTTTGCTTGGAGCATAGATATTCGCCCCTTTATACCATAAAATTGCCAACGGAAAAGCGTCTCCCAAAAGGAGAGTTCTTTTATTTTAGCTAGTACTTCAGCACAGAAACCGGGTTTTTCCAAAAAACACAATTTTTTGTTGGCTTCTCACCTTGGCAAAAAAATTAACATAGTATTATTACAGCAATTTTCGACATTTTTTTTGATTTTCAGGAATCTGACATCGCAAATCTTCTATACTCTGTTTAAGTTCTCTAATTTGCTGCTGCAATATTTCTATCTGAACATCCTTTTCATATAAACTTTGATAAATTTTCTGAACAGCCATATTTGGACTCTCTGCTAACATATTGTTATCCCTAATATTGCCATTGCTCATGTTAGACTGAGAACCAATGCCAGAATATGAATTAGGCTCTTTGTTTGTTAACTGAGTAGAGGTAGCAGAACTGCTAGATAGAGGTTTTTCTGTAGTATTAGTAGCCCAACCATTGATTGACTGAGAAGGAATAGCAGATGTATTATTATTATCCTGGGTTCTTTGTCGTTGACCACCAACAATTCCTCGACCTCCCCACTCAATGCCAACTCCTAGTCTCGTATCTCCACCCCGCATACTAAGAGTTGTGCGTAGCCCGATATCCTGATCTCCTTTATTATCCAAATTGTAACCAGTGCGGAATGACAGCGAAGTTACAGGCAAATTAGTATCGCCGATAGGTATGGCGTAGTTAGCATAAGCACTGAAATTAACTCTCTCATTCGCTATAAACCCCGCTCCTATTCCTAAATTCAGACTGCTATTAGCAGAGTCTAACGGTTGAGAATATCCCAGAGAACCTAAGACAATTACAGGATCTCTGATTAAACTAGCTTGACCTTGAACTGTCACTGTCCAAGGGTAAGCAACACCGACTGAAAAACGAGGGTCTAGGGTAGATCCAGGCTTGGGACGGTATTCTACAGACAAACCAGCGCCAAGGTCAGTGTTAGTTTCTGTTAGAGTTTGAGTACGATTGCTAAAATCTCGTTTTTGCCGGCCAATGAACAAATTAGGGTTAACATTGGCTGAAATACTTAAATTACGGCTGAAAGTGTAGCTTCCTGAAACAGAAAAGTTAATTGATTGGTTGAAGGTCTCAAAATTAAATGGAGTCCCTTCTCGATCAAAATCAAATCCGTCTCGTCCAGAGGGTATGTAATTGACACCAAAAGTGTAGATGTAGCCTCCCGTTTCTTCGTCTGGTAGTCGCAAGGGGTCAATGGGAACTTGAGCCAGTGCCGGTTGACAGATCAGCAAAGCGAGCGGCAGAATCAGGACTATTTTCATCATAATTTCCTTCTCAGTGAGTTGAGCCTTGCTAAACGGAGTTCTGCCCAACGTAGCGTTTCGCTTTGCTGTTCTTTTGCAGTGGACATCAAGTTTTCAGGTGGAAGTGGTACAAGGCTCACACCACTAAAACCTTGCTCATTTACTAAAGCGCGAAGTGGTTGAACGCGCCGTCCCCATGATGGATCTGCTAAAATTACCCAATCCCCTACCATGCCGACTGCTAAAACATAGTGCATTTGAGGTTTTGTGACGTGCAGAACAACAGGGAGTCCCCCTTTGTGAAAGTAGTCGGCTAACGATGCTAGGGTAAGTCGCATCCCCCTAGCTTGAATGCCTTTATCACTTAAAGCTTGTCTTAATGCTAAGGCGGTGACTCCTCTTTCTTCTGGTTTTTTCCCACTTCCTTCCATCGCTTTTTCTGACAGTTCTAAAATCTCAGATTCCGCTGTCGGTTGACCGTAGTAGTGAGTCAGTAGGGTTGCTACAGCCGCCGGGCCACAGGTGTAATAGTTAGTCTGACCTATGACTCCTTGATAGCGAAGGGTGCGATAAGGAGTGATCGGATCAGCAAAACTCGGAAATACAACCGATCCCAAAATACAAACACAATTAAAAACTAAACATAAGATATCTTTAAATTTACTTGCTTGCTCTGGCTTCACAGTTTTTTTTGCCCGATAAAATAGCGTTCCCAAACAAAGCTTGGGAACGCTGGCTGACAGCATTCAAATGAGTTATCGAACGAATACTCTCAGCCCGTTAATCTTTTGCCCGTTTTGGAAAAAACGAACTCCATTTTTGGCAGCACTACCGCCAGGAATCAAGCTAAAAGCAGCTCCCTTAGCACCTGCTATAGCATAGTCTTGCCAACCACACTGCTGCCCGGGGCGCTGACACTCTGCATACTTGAAGGCAAGCTCTAAACCCGTACCTGCTGCAACCCAGACCCACTCTCCTTCAACTTGTGCTAGTTCCGCATCACTCATCATTTGTCCTTCAGGTAACACAACCTGCTGTTGTTGCCTAGGTGTAGTTGGCTGTGCCAGTGAATCAGCAAAGGCAGGAGCAAGTGTCATATTCGTCAAGAAAACGGCTGCACCTGTTGCAGTCAGTAACTTTTTCATTGTAATAATCCTTAAATTTTTGTATGTTTCTATGTGAAAATATAAACTACTCCTTATAAATTTAACAACTCAAAATAGTAGGGTTCAGTACCCAATTTTTCTAAGTATACTAAAGCAATTTGGTAGGATTTAGTAGGATTAGGTTGACAAAGTAGAAGGTGGTAAGATATATTACACAAAATATTAATCTATATCTCCCCATGAATAATATTGAAGATGTTTTACAGTGGGCTGATAGCTTAATTTTTGATAAAACTGGAAAACCTCTCACACCTATACAGGAAGCAATACTAACGGGTGTTTTGCAACAACAAAAATATCCTCAAATAGCCCAAACTTTTAAATGTAGTGAATCTCACGTTAAAAAAGAAGGTTCTAAATTATGGGAAAAGCTGCGGGAGGAATTAGGGGAAGACCTCAATAAACTTAATTTTCGTTCTAAGTTAGAAAAAAAACATAGTGTTTCTCAACTTTCCCAATTAGGTCACTGTTTATTACAAGTTGATAATGTTAACATTGGTGGTCAATTCATACAAACTATTAAAGATCCGCAAACGCGATCGCACTCTCCCGCTGAATCTCCACAAAACCAAGAGCGATCGCCCATAATAGATTTAACAGACGCACCAGAATTACTTAGCTTTTACGATCGCATCTCAGAACTATCCACCCTCAAACAGTGGATTTTACAAGCACGCACGCGCTTAATTACGATATACGGTTTAAGTGGAATTGGCAAAAGTGCGATCGCGCTCAAACTCATTGAAGAAATCCAAACCGAATTCGATTATATTATTTGGCGAAGTCTCAGTAACACTCCTACACTTTCAACACTGCAAATCGAACTAAAACAATTTTTTTCGCGATCGCAACAAACCCCATTACCCACAGTCATCGATTATTTTCGCGCCTCTCGTTGCTTAGTAATCCTTGATGACGTGCAGAATATTTTTACAAGCGGTCAATTAGCAGGTCAATATTTAGCTGGGTATGAGGATTATGGCAAATTTTTTAAACAACTTGCCAACTTATCTCATCATCATAGTTGTTTAATTCTCGTCAGTTGGGAAAAATCTAGAGAAATCGCTACTTTAGAAGCAGAAAATAGACCTGCACGAACATTACACCTGAAAGGGTTAGGAGAACAAACAGGAGAAATTTTGAGAGAGAAAGGATTAATTGATGAAGAAAAATGGACAGAATTAATTACCATTTATCAAAGTCATCCTTGCTGGTTAAATATCATCGCAACAACAATTATAGAACTATTTAACGGTAGCGTTTCCCGGTTTTTAGCAGAGGGAAATGATATATTTTTAGGTGACTTAGAACCGCTTTTAGAATATCACTTAGAGCGTTTATCGGAGTCAGAAAAACAGGTGAGCTATGGGTTAGCGAGTCAAGCTGAAGCTGTAGATATTTCGCAACAACCAGCAGATAATGCATTATCCAAATCTGAATCCTGGAAAGCCATACAATCATTAGCGCGACGCGGCTTAGTAGAAAAAGTGCAAGTAGGAGCGCGATCGCACTTTCACCTTAATCCTGTATTCAAAGCATACATTCAGTCGAAGTTTAATCCTCTCAAGACAAAATAGTAACACTCCCTGGCAAGAGTTTCTCCTCAAACAAAAAACGCCCCCCTTTCGGAGAGCGTTTTTATTTAGCTAGAGTCTCTAGCGATTAACCATTGATGCTTGGAGCAACTAGAGCCACTGGAGTAGACTCACCTGCTGCCAAGTCCAGGGGGAAGTTGTGAGCATTGCGCTCGTGCATCACTTCCATACCCAGGTTGGCGCGGTTGATCACGTCTGCCCAAGTGTTGATCACCCGACCTTGGCTGTCAATCACTGACTGGTTGAAGTTGAAACCATTCAGGTTGAATGCCATCGTGCTGATCCCTAAAGAGGTGAACCAGATACCGATGACGGGCCATGCACCCAACAAGAAGTGCAAGGAACGGCTGTTGTTGAAGGAAGCATATTGGAAGATCAACCGACCAAAGTAGCCGTGGGCGGCAACGATGTTGTAGGTTTCTTCTTCTTGACCGAATTTGTAACCGTAGTTCTGTGATTCGGTTTCGGTGGTTTCACGCACCAAGGAGGATGTTACCAAGGAACCGTGCATGG